>NZ_BAAAEH010000063.1:0-31497 GCF_039522915.1 Sphingomonas oligophenolica | reverse complement strand
CGATCGCGACGCTGCGTAGGAGACTGACTGTCGCCCTCGCTCGAAGATTGATGCGATGTCCTTGCTGCGCCAGAGCGCAGCCTCAATCACCATTTATGACGTAGTAAGATTAGTGGCTTGCAATGAAATCAAGCCAGGCGTGTGATGGGAGCGAGGTTCCTCCTCAGTCTTCGGCGTCGCCGTTGCGCGCGGGTTCTCCTGGCCAGGTGATCGTTGCACTCAGCCAGGGCAGCACTTCTGCGAGGGCCGGTAACCGCCCGTTCCGCAGGCTTTCCGTTGCGAGCGTGGCGATGTCGCGTGGCAGTGTACCGAATTCGCCGCGGCGAGAGACGAGCTGGATGTGGCGGCGGAATTGCGCGCGCCGCATCGGCATCGCGCGCAATCGCGGCAGTACATCGGGATGGCTCGCCAGACATAAGGGCGTGGTAATGCTCCAGCCGAGGCCGGCCGCGACCGAGGACAATTGCTGCAGCGTCGAATCCACCTCGACCCCGTTCGGCAGCTGAAGCCGCATCCGCGCGATCTGGCGCTCGATGCGCTGGCCCATCGCCGACAGCAGCGAGTAGCGGATGAAGGGCCGGTCTTTCAGGGCGTCGATCGGGTCGTCGGCGACCGGAAAGTCGATCGGCGCGATCAGGATGAACTCCTCGGTCATGATCGGGAAATGCTCGACCGACTCCACTTCTTCGAGCTGGCTGCTGCCGGTGATCAGCATATCGAGCTTGCGGGCGAGGAACTCGTGATGCTGCAGCAGCGAGATGCCCGAGCGGAGCTGCCATGAAAGCGCGCGTCCGCCGATCCCCTGGAGCAGCGGCGCGGTTAGATGGTTGGCGATGCTTTCGGCCATTGCGATCGTCACGCATTCGGCGGGGTGTTCGCTGCCTTCGCGTACTTCGCGCGCGAGGCCCTTGGCGGCGGCTATCAGATTCGATCCGTCGCGCAGCAACAGCTTGCCGCTGGGCGTGAGCGCGAGCGGGCGCATCCCGCGGTCGAACAGGCGGACGCCGAGCGCCGCCTCGAGCTTCGAGATCGTTTGCGACACCGCTGACTGAGTCATGCCAAGATGCTGGGCGCTCTGGGTCATGCCGCCGAACTCGGCGGTGAGCATGAAGACTTCGATCGAGTTCAGGTCGAAACCGGAGGGAAGCTTCATCGTGTCGGCTGTTTCCTGAGGAGCATGGGCCGTTGCTAGCGCAGAATGGCCGTGCCTGGCCACCGCCGCGCGATCGGTCCCACTTCACCGGGGGATAAGAGAGACTAATTCGGCGCTCGGAAGATTGCGGCGGCGCGGAGGGGGACTAGTCCCGTGTCATGCCGATGACAGATGCGACACGCCAGTTCGTCCTCCTCTTCGCCTGCGAGGACCGCAAGGGGATTCTCGCCGCGGTCGCCAATTCGCTTGCTTCGCAGGACTGTAATATCCTCGAAAACGCGCAATATGGGGATGCCGGCACCGGGCGCTTCTTCATGCGCGTCAAATTCTCCGGCCCGGCCCGGCTGACCGTCGACGGCTTCAGCGAGGCATTCGCACCGGTCGCCACCGCCTGGCGGCTCGACTGGAAACTTCACGACCTGTCGGTGCGGCTCCGTGCGCTGATCATGGTGTCGAAGGGCGGGCATTGCCTTAACGACCTGCTCTATCGCACAGCGACAGGCGGCCTGCCGATGACGATCACCAGTGTCGTCTCGAACCATATGACCTGGGCGCGGCGGGTCGAGCATGAGGGGATACCGTTCCTCCACCTGCCGATCACCGCCGAGACCAAGGCAGAGCAGGAGGCGGCGCTGCTTGCGCTGATCGACGATCAACAGGTCGATCTGGTGATCCTTGCGCGCTACATGCAGGTTCTGTCGGACGCGTTGTGTCGGCGACTGGACGGTCGCGTGATCAACATCCACCACAGTTTTCTGCCGGGCTTCAAGGGGGCCAATCCCTATCACCGCGCCTATGCGCGCGGCGTGAAGATGGTCGGGGCGACCGCGCATTACGTCACGCCGGATCTCGACGAAGGTCCGATCATCGCTCAGGATGTGTCGATCGTCGACCATGCCGACAGCGTCGAGGATCTGATCGCGCAGGGGCAGGACACTGAAAGCCGGGTGTTGGGCCGCGCGGTGAAGGCGCATCTCGACCATCGCGTGCTGCTCAACGGCGAGCGCGCCGTGGTTTTTCGCTGATCCATGACGATCAGCGTCTTCGACCTGTTCAAGATCGGGGTCGGCCCGTCGAGTTCTCATACCGTCGGGCCGATGGTGGCGGGCCGGCGCTTCGCCGTGCTGCTTGCGGCGCGGAGCTTGCTGGGGAGCGTCGCTTGGGTGCGCTGCGATCGAGAACGCGGGTGAGATCGGCATGGGGCATAATCTCGGGCTCACCTGCGATCCGATCGGCGGCCTCGTCCAGATTCCGTGCATCGAGCGCAACGCGATCGGCGCGGCCAAGGCGGTCGCCGCCTCGCGGCTCGCGATGATGGGCGATGGCGTGCATTATGTCAGCCTCGATCAGGTGATCAAGACGATGCGCCAGACCGGGCGCGACATGCGCACCAAGTACAAGGAAACGTCATGCGGCGGCCTGGCGGTGAATGTGGTCGAATGCTGATGCCGCGATAAGCAATACTGATCTCGCCTATCACCGGTGGCGCGGCGATGACCATGGGGTTAGCCAGAAATGAGGAACTAGCGTGAAGACGCATGCGCGTGTGGTGGTGATCGGCGGCGGCGTCGTCGGGGTGTCGACGCTCTATCATCTGGCCAAGCTCGGCTGGACTGATGTCGTCCTGGTCGAGCGCAAGGAGCTTACTTCGGGCTCGACCTGGCACGCTGCCGGGCTGCTGCCGCTGTTCAACCTCAGCTATTCCGTCGGGAAGATGCATCAATATTCAGTCGGCTTCTATCCGACGCTCGAGCCGGAGACCGGGCTGAATGTCGGCTTCTCCAACGTCTCGAATATCCGCCTGGCCTGCACCGAGGATCGGCTCGACGAATATCTTTATTATGCTGGCGTGGCGCGGACGATCGGCGTCGAGGTCGATATGCTTACGCCCGACCAGGTGAAGGAGATCTGGCCGCTCGCCGACATGACCGGGGTGATCGCGGCGATTCGTCACCCGGCCGATGGCTATATCCAGCCCGCCGACCTGACCCAGGCGCTGGCGCGGGGCGCGCGCCAGCTCGGTGCCGAGATCAACCGCAACACGACCGTGATAGCCATCACCCGGCGGCCGAATGGCGAATGGCTGGTCTCGACTGATCAGGGCGACATCATTTGCGAGCATGTCGTCTCGGCGAGCGGCAATTTCGCGCGCAAGACGGGTGAGATGGTCGGGCTCGACGTGCCGGTGATCCCGGTCGAGCATCAATATCTCGTCACGGAACAGCATCCCGCGATCATGGAACGCAAGCGCGCCGGCCTTCCCGAGATGGGCGTGCTGCGCGAGTCCGACGCGAGCTATTATATGCGCGAGGAAGCCGGCGGCCTATTGCTCGGCCCGTACGAAGTCGGCGCGCCGATCTGCTATCCCGACGGTCCCTCGGCAGAATCCGAATATGAATTGTTCCCGGAAGACCTGGAGCGGCTCGAACCGCATATCATGGCCGCGATCGCCCGGGTGCCGGCGTTCGGGGAAGTCGGCATCAAGCGGGTCTATAATGGCGCGATCGCCTATACGCCCGATGGCAGCCCGATCGTTGGCCCGGCGGCCGGGCTGAAGAACTTCTGGCTCAACGAAGGCCACAGCTTCGGCATCACCGCGGCGGGTGGGGCAGGGTGGCAGCTCGCCCACTGGATCGTCGACGGCGAACCCACGATCGACATGATGGGCGTCGATCCGCGCCGCTTCGGCGACTATGCCGGCAAAGGCTATCTCACCGCCAAGAACGAGGAGGCCTATGCCAAGGTCTTCACCGTCCATTATCCAGACGAGGAGCGCGAAGGCGCCCGCGGCCTCCGCCGCACGCCCTGCTATGATCGCATGATGGCGAAGGGCGCCGTGTTCGGGACCGTTTATGGCTGGGAGCGGCCCAACTGGTTCGCGCCGCCGGGGTATCAGCTGAGCGAGGAGGATCTGGCGCGGCCGGACGTCATCCTCAGCCGCAACTATCCCGAGCCGGAGGGCGATGCGCCGGTCCGCGAGCAATGGTCGTTCCGGCGCTCCAACTATTTCGGGCATGTCGGCGCCGAATGCCGGCACGTCACTGAAAAGGCCGGGCTGCTCGACATGAGCGCCTTTGCCAAATGCGAGATTTCCGGGCCGGGCGCCGAGGCCTGGCTCGACGGGCTGCTGACCAATGCCGTCCCCAGGAAGGTCGGGCGCGTGACCCTGTCCTATCTGCTGACCGCGCGGGGCGGGGTGCGCAGCGAGTTCACGGTGTACAAGCAGGGCCCGCAGCGTTTCTACCTGGTGTCGGCGGGGGCCTATGAGAAGCACGACCATGACTATCTGAAGAAGGCGATGCCGCATGACGGCTCGGTCAGCTTCGAGCGGCTAACCACAGCAATGGGCGTGCTCGTGCTCGCCGGGCCTAAGTCACGCGAAATCCTGGCCAGGCTGACCGGCACAGACCTTTCCACCGCTGCCTTCCCCTGGTTGACGGGCAAGACGATCAGCGTCGGCATCGCCGAGGTCGAGGCGTTGCGGGTCAATTTTGTCGGCGAGCTCGGCTGGGAGATCCATCACCCGATCGAGATGCAGAATTACATCTTCGACAGGCTGTTCGAGGCCGGCGGCGACGATCTCAAGCCGTTCGGAATCCGCGCCATGGATTCAATGCGGCTCGAAAAGGGCTACAAGCTGATCCCGCGCGAGCTCTCGGTCGAATATTCGGCGTTTGAAAGCGGTCTTTCGCGCTTCATCGGCGCGAAGAAGACCGATTATTTCGGCCGCGACGCGCTGCTCGCACGGCGGGAGAAGGGCGAGGGCAACAGCCTCGTGACTCTCGAAGTGCACGACGTGACCGATGCCGATGCGCGCGGCGCCGAACCGATCTTCGCCGGCGACGAGATGGTCGGCCGCGCGACCTCGGGCGGCTATGGCTGGCGGACCGGCAAGTCGCTTGCGCTTGCGATGGTCAGGCCCGATCTCGCTGTCGTAGGCGGCGAACTGGAGATAGTCATTCTGGGCGAGCGTCACCGCGCGACGGTGATCGAGGATTCGCCCTTCGACCCCGGCAATGACCGGCTCAGGAGCTGATATCCCAATGTCCCGCTACGAGAAGATCGGCGCTCTGCTCAACCAGGATCGCCCGGGCTACACGTTGCCGCAGCAGCTCTATGTCGGGCAGGAGGCGTTCGAGTTCGACACCCAGGTGCTGCTGAAGTCGGTGTGGCTCTATGCCTGCACCGTCGCGCATGTGAAGCAGCCTGGCGACTTCCATCTGTTCGAGATGGGCAACAACTCGATCATCATCGTCCGCGGCCGCGACGGCGAGGTGCGCGCCTTCCACAACAGCTGCAGGCATCGCGGCGCGCGAATCTGCGCAACCCAGTCAGGCAGCGCCGCGCGGCTGATGTGTCCCTATCATATGTGGACCTATGGTCTCGACGGCCGGCTGCTCGCCGCGCGCGATATGCCCGAAGGGTTCGACAAGGGCGAGTTCGGGCTGATCCCGGTCGCGGTCGAGAATATCGGCGGCCTGATCTTTTTGTGCCTGAGCGACAATCCGCCGCCGATCGACCGGGTCAAGGCGGACATCGCGGGGCAGATCGCGATCTACGATCTCGAACATTGCAAGGTGGCGGTCCAGGAGGAACTGGTCGAGGACGCCAACTGGAAGCTGGTGATGGAGAATAACCGGGAATGCTATCATTGTGACGGCAATCATCCGGAGCTGCTCGCCTGCCTCGGCTCGGAGGGGTTCGGCAAGGGCCTGCCCGAGGACGGCGCAACCGAGACGGCGCGGATCGATGCGGAGCGCGCCGAATGGAAGCGGCTCGGCATTTATCACGACCTGATCGAGTTTCCCGAAGGCTGGTGGCATCGCGTCGCGCGGCTGCCGCTGGCCAATGGCGCCGTCAGCCAGACGATGGACGGCAAGGTTGCGAGCCGCAAATTGCTCGGTCCCTTCACCGAGCCCAATACATCGAGCCTGTCGGTCTGGACTCAGCCCAACAGCTGGCACCATTTCTGCTGCGACCACATCGTCACCTTCTCGCTGACCCCGCTCGCGCCTGCCAAGACCTTGTTGCGTACGAGCTGGCTGGTCCATGAAGATGCCGTCGAAGGTGTCGATTATGATCCGGCCAACCTGACCGCCGTGTGGCGGGCGACCAATCGCCAGGACAGCGATCTCTGCGCGATCAATCATCAGGGAATCGCGGGCGACGGCTATCGCCAGGGGCCCTATTCGATCGAAGAAAAGCTGGTCGACTATTTCAAGCGATTCTACACCGGCAATGCGCGCAAGGCGTTGGATTCGGAGCCTGCGTGATTCGCTATAACTTCCCCACCCTGGTCGCCAAGGCGCTTGGCCATCACAAGACCTGGCCGGTGCAATTCCCCGACGCCAGCCCGAAACTGGCCTATGATGCCGTCATCGTCGGTGCCGGCGGGCACGGGCTTGGCGCGGCCTATTACCTCGCGAAGAAGCACGGTATCACCAATGTCGCGGTGATCGAGAAGGGCTGGCTGGGTGGGGGCAATACCGGGCGCAACACCACGATCATTCGCTCCAACTATCTCTACGACGAAAGCGCGCATCTCTACGATCACGCCGTGAAGCTGTGGGACGGGCTGTCGGCCGAGCTCAACTATAATGTGATGTATTCGAAACGCGGCGTGCTGATGCTCGCCCATAATGTCCATGACGTGCAGAGCTTCAAGCGTCACATCCACTCGAACCGCCTGAACGGCGTCGACAATGAGTGGCTGACCGCCGAGCAGGCGCAGGCCTATTGCCCGCCGCTCTCGATCGATCCGAGGGCGCGCCATCCGGTGCTCGGCGCGGCGCTGCAGCGGCGCGGCGGGACGGCGCGGCATGATTCGGTGGCGTGGGGCTATGCGCGTGCGGCCTCGGCGCTCGGCGTCGACATCATCCAGAACTGCGCCGTCACCGGCATCCGCCGCGGCGTCGACGGGGCGGTCGAAGGGGTGGAGACCGAACGTGGTTTCATCGCGACGAAGAAGATCGGCGTGTCGGCCGCCGGCAACTCGTCGGTGGTGATGGCGATGGCGGGCCTGCGCTTCCCGCTCGAAAGCTTCCCACTCCAGGCGCTCGTGTCCGAGCCGGTCAAGCCCTTCTTCCCCTGCGTCGTCATGTCGAACACGGTGCACGCCTATATGAGCCAGTCCGACAAGGGCGAGCTGGTGATCGGCGCGGGCACGGACGCCTATGTCAGCTATTCGCAGCGCGGCGCGCTGCACATCGTCGAGCACACGCTCGCCGCGATCTGCGAGATCTTCCCGGTGGTCCGCCGCATGCAGATGCTGCGCAACTGGGGCGGGATCGTCGACGTGACGCCCGATCGCTCGCCGATCCTCGGCAAGACGCCGGTCAAGGGGCTCTACGTCAATTGCGGCTGGGGCACCGGCGGCTTCAAGGCGACGCCCGGCGCAGCCGACCTGCTCGCCTGGACGATGGCGAAGGACGAGCCGCACCCGATCAACGCACCCTTCAACCTCGATCGCTTCCGCTCCGGCCGGCTGATCGACGAAGCGGCCGCCGCCGCGGTGGCGCACTGAGATGCTGCTGATCCATTGCCCCTATTGCGAGGAACGCCGGCCCGAGATCGAGTTCAGCTATGCCGGGGAGGCGCATATCGCCCGGCCGGTGCAGCCCGGCACGCTCGACGACGCGCAGTGGGAGAGTTTCCTGTTCCAGCGCACCAACGCCCGCGGCCGGCATTTCGAGCGCTGGCGCCATGTCCATGGCTGCGGCCGCTTCTTCAACGCAGTGCGCGACACAGTGACTGACCGGTTCGAGGCGACCTATAAGGCCGGCCTGCCGCGCCGGGGCGAGACCGGGGAGGGCGCGTGACCGGCTTTCGCGTTCCCGGGCGGGGCCGGATCGATCCCATCCAGCGCCCGAGCTTCACCTTCGACGGCAGGCCGATGACCGGTGCCGCCGGCGACACGCTCGCCTCTGCACTGCTCGCCAATGGCGTTCACCTGGTCGGCCGGTCGTTCAAATATCATCGCCCGCGCGGCGTGCTCGGCGCGGGTGTCGAGGAGGCCAATGCGCTGGTCGGCGTCGATCGCGGACCGGGTCGGCATACGCCCAATCTGCGCGCGACAACGGTGGAGCTGTATGACGGGCTGGTTGCTGAAAGCCAGAATCGCTGGCCGTCGCTCGGCTTCGATCTCGGCGCTATCAACAATGTCTTCTCGCCGCTCTTTCCGGCGGGCTTCTACAACAAGACCTTCATGTGGCCGCGCTCCTTCTGGGAGCGGCTGTACGAACCGGCGATCCGGCGCATGGCCGGGCTTGGTTCGGCGCCCGCTGCGATCGACGCTGATCGCTATGCTGCGACCAATGATTTTGTCGATCTGCTGATCGTCGGTGCCGGCCGCGCCGGCATCGAAGCCGCGCTCGCCGCGATCGGCAATGGCGAGCGGGTGATGATCCTCGACGAACAGGCCGAGTTCGGCGGCAAGCTGCTGTCCGATCCGGCGCGATGGGGCTGGCTGGCCGAAGCGACCGCGCGCCTCGGGGCTGCGCCGAATCTCGCCTGCCTGCCGCGCACGACGGCGATCGGCTTGTATCATGACGGGTTCGTCGGCGCGGTCGAACGGCTGGCGGATCATCTTCCGATCGGGGTTGCGACCGGTCCGCGCGAGCGGCTTCACCGCATCCGCGCAGGACGGATCCTGCTCGCGACCGGCGCGATCGAGCGGCCGCTGGTGTTCGCCGACAATGATCGCCCCGGCATCATGCTGGCGAGCGCTGCGCGGACCTATCTCAACCGCTACGGCGTCGCGGTCGGGCGGCAGGTCGCGCTGATGGCGACTCATGACAGCGGCTATCAGGCTGCATTCGATCTCGCCGAGGCCGGGGTCGCGGTGGCAGCGATCGTCGATCTGCGCGCCGCCGTCGATCCGGTGCTCGCTGATCGCGCCAGAGCGCTGGGGATCGAGCTGATCGCCGGCCATGCGGTGACCGCTACCGCGGGCGCGAAGCGGATCAGCGCGGTGACGATCGCTCCGGCCGATGGCGGCAAGGAGCGCCGCATCGCCTGCGACGCGTTGCTGATGGCCGGCGGCTGGACGCCGACGGTGCATCTTTGGTCGCACGGCAAGGGCGCGCTCGCGTGGCGCGAGGAGCTTGGCGCCTTCGTGCCCGACGGCGAAGTCGATCTGGTGGCCTGCATCGGCAGCTGCACCGGCGCGATCGCCGGCACTGGCCTGACCGTCGAGGCGCTGCCCAGCCGGCGCGATCCGGCTACCTTCAAGGCGTTCGTCGACTATCAGAACGACGTGACCGCGCGCGATATCCGCCTCGCGGTGCGCGAGGGGTTCCGCTCGGTCGAGCATATCAAGCGCTATACCACCAACGGCATGGCGACCGATCAGGGCAAGACCAGCAATCTCAACGGCCTTCAGGTCGCTGCCGGTGCGCTCGGCCGCAGCGCGCCGCAGGTCGGGCTCACCACCTTCCGCCCGCCCTATACGCCAACGACCTTCGGCGCGCTCGCCGGCATGGCCAAGGACGCGCTGTTCCAGCCGGTCCGCAAGACGGTGATCGATGGCTGGGCCGAAGGGCATGGGGCAGTCTTCGAGAATGTCGCGCAGTGGCGCCGCGCCCGCTATTTCCTGAAGGCGGGCGAGGACATGCATGCCGCGGTGTCGCGCGAATGCCGTGCGGTGCGGGCGGGTGTCGGCATCTTCGATGCCTCGACGCTTGGCAAGATCGAGGTGGTCGGGCCCGACGCCGCCGAGTTCCTCAACCGCATGTACACCAACCCCTGGAAGTCACTTGCGCCGGGGCGCTGCCGCTACGGACTGATGCTGCGCGAAGACGGCTTCATCATGGACGACGGTGTCGCCGCGAGGATCGCCGAGGACCGCTTCCATGTCACCACCACGACCGGCGGCGCGGCCCGGGTGCTGAACATGATGGAGGATTACCTCCAGACCGAATGGCCCGACCTCGACGTCTGGCTGACCTCGACCACCGAGCAATATGCGGTGGTCGCGCTCCAGGGGCCGCGTGCCCGCGACGTGATCGCGCCGTTCGTCGAGGGCATCGACCTGTCGCCCGAAGCGCTGCCGCATATGAGCGTCGCCGAGGGCGGGATCTGCGGTGTGCCGACCCGCTTGTTCAGGGTGAGCTTCACCGGCGAGCTTGGCTTCGAGGTCAATGTGCCGGCGGGCTATGGCCGCGCGGTATGGGAGACGCTCCACCGTGAAGGCCAGCAGCATGGCATCGTACCCTATGGCACCGAGGCGATGCACGTGCTGCGCGCCGAGAAGGGCTATATCATCGTCGGCCAGGATACCGACGGCACGCTGACGCCCGACGACGCCGGGCTCGGTTGGGCGGTGGGCAAGAAGAAGCCCGATTTCGTCGGCCGCCGTTCGCTGGCGCGCCCCGATATCATTGCACCTGGCCGCAAGCAGTTCGTCGGGCTGCTGACAGACGATCCGAAGCTGGTGCTAGAGGAGGGCGCGCAGATCATCCTCGATCCTGCCGCGCCGATGCCGGTGCCGATGATCGGCCATGTCACCTCCTCCTATTGGAGCGAGACGCTCGGCCGCTCGATCGCGCTAGCGGTCGTGGCCGATGGACGCGCGCGGGTCGGCCAGGCGCTTTACGTGCCCATGCCGGAGTTGGTGCATCGGGTCATTGTCTCGGACAGTGTTTTCTATGATCCCGAGGGGGTACGTCTTCGTGATTGAGGCGCCGATCCGCAGCGATCCGCTGCCCGCCGAGCCCGTCTGCCACGCAGGGGTGACGCTGTCGCTCGCTCCAGCCCGTGTCCGATACAGCGTGCGAACGCGCGTGCCTCGAGACTTGCCGGTCAAGGTAACGACGACCGCGCCGTTCGGCAGCGGCACGGCGCTGTGCCTCGGCCCGGACGAATGGCTACTCATGCTGCTCGATGGCACCCCGGCGCCCGCGATCCCCGGTGCGCACTCAGTCACGGATGTCAGTCACCGCAGCATCGGCATCAAGATCGAGGGGCCAAAGGCGGAGGCGCTGCTGCTGACTGGCTGCGCGCTTGATCTTGGCCGGGACTTCCCGGCCGGCAAGGCGACCCGTACGCTCTATGACGGTGTCGAGATCATCCTGTGGCGGATCGGCGTCGAGAGCTTTCATATCGACGTCTGGCGTTCTTTCGCGCCTTATCTCTGGGCAGCGCTCGAGCTGGCGGCCAGCGATTTTCGCTGAGCAGGTGACATCGGTTCTGCCTGCGCCTCGGATGACATCGGATCCCGCGGGACGCCTTTTGCGCCTATCGGACGTCAACCAGCCGACGGCCGTTGCTCCATCGGGGCGATTTGCCCCCCGGGTTTCGCCCGCCGTTGTGGCTGGCTTAGGAAGGGGTTGACGGGATGGTGCGTGACCATCCCGTCCCTTTGGTCAGAAGCCCTTCTTTACCGTCACGAAGAACTGGCGCGGCGCCCCAGCCAACAGCGTCTGGTTGTCGCCACTGGCGGTGAAGCCGTTCGAGCCGACCGTCGCGATATATTTCTTGTCGGTCAGGTTGGTGACGTTGCCGGTGATCGAGAAGCCGTGCAGCGGACCGTCACCGTCAAAGCGATAACCGATGCTGGCGTCCATCGTCAGGCGGCCGGGCACCGACTGGTCATTGAGATAGGTGAAGTAGCGCTTGCTCATATAATCGGCCCCGACCCGGGCGGTGAAGCCATATTGGTCGTACACGATTTCGCCCTTGAGCATGTGCGTCGGGCTGTCGACCACTGTCTTGCCGGCAGTCGGCGAGAGAATGACGAGGTTGCCAAGGGCGTCCTTAGTGGTGACGTTATCCTGATATTTCGAGCTGTTGTAGGAATAGCTGCCGAACAGCGAAAACGCCGTCATGAAGCGATAGTTGACGGCAAATTCGCCACCATAGGTGTGGACGCTACCGGCGTTGTTGAGCGTCGGCGGCAGGCCCTGAATGCCCGACCCGTTCGTGAACACGAGCAGGCGGTTGGAAAAATCGACATAATAGCCGACTGCCGAGGCCTGGAGCCCCCCGGTGCGGAAGCGGAGCCCGCCCTCGATCGTCTTTGAGGTTTCCGGCTTCAGCGTGTCCTTGATCAGGTTGAAGGCGATCTGGGTGCCGGCATAGGGCGCCGAGGCGGCCGAGGCGGTGAAGGCACGCATATTCTCGGTATAGTCGACGAAGAGTTCAGTGCTCGGCGAGACGTGATACAGGATGCTCGCCTGCGGCTGGAACCAGTCCCTGGCCTCGATCCGACCCGAAGCGAGGGTTCCGACGCGCAACTGACCATTGTTGATAACGCGGACGCCCTTCCACCCTCCATTCAGCACGAGGCTGTCGTCGAGCAGCTTGACCGTATCGGATACATGATATTGCACCGTCTCGGTGTCGTATTTGCCATCCCAGTCAGTACGGAAGGGGTTGCTCTGGTAATCAATCGCGGGGCGATTGGATGTGCCCGTTGTCATGCCGTAATAGCGGCGGGCGATATTGAGTGTGTTGCTCTCGTACCAGCCGCCGACCTCGAATGTATTGATCCCGCTTTCATAAGTGAGCGCTGAGACCACACCGCCGCGATGCATGCTATATTCGGTGGTACGAAACGAGATCGCTGCGGGATTGGTAATGGGGGTGCCGTCCACATTCGGTGCGCCATAGGGGGTCGGCGTATAGGGCGTGATCCACGAGCCCTGGCCCTTGTCGGCGTGATAATATGCGGTCGTCTTCAGCGTGAGGCCGGGCGCGAGATTCGCGTCCATCTTCACATCGGCGAGATAGTCGCGGCGGAGACCCGCGGCATCATAATAGGCATCGTCGAGCGAGCCGAATCCTGCCGGAAAGCTGAGGCCGACACTGGGATACGGGAACGCCGCTCCGCCGAGATACGCCAGATAATTCTGATAGAATTGCCCGAATTTCTCGGCCGTGGGATAGTCGTTGCTGATATTGTCGTCGGTCAGGCCACGACGCTTGATGATGTCGAGGCTGAGATCCTGATAGTCATTCTCGTGCCGGTCCGAATAGGCAAAATAGGCCGAGATGTCGCCCAGCGGTCCGAGATCGGCGACCACCTTGGCATTGACCTGCTGCTGGCGCTGCTCGCCATAGCCTTTCCATTTGTCGGTCTTGTAATAGTCATAGCTGACATAGCCCTTGACCGTATCGCCGATCAGACCGGAATCGATACGGGCGTAGCCGCGCCAGGTGTTATCCGAGCCGTAAGTGCCCGAGCCGGTCACGTTGAGCTTGTCTCGCGGATCGTCGCTGTAGAACTGGATGGTGCCACCGAGATTGCTGGTCGACGCGGTGCCGAGCGCACCCGAACCCTGGGCGACTTCAGTGCGGCCGACATTCTCGGAGATGATCGCGCGACTGATATGCAGGCCGTTGACGGTGCCGTAGCTCATATCGCCGAGCGGCACGCCATCGAGGGTGAAGCCTAGCTGGTTCTGGTTAAAGCCGCGCAGCGAGATGCGCACTGCCCATTCGTAATTGCCGAAAGCGTCGGCGGACTGGAAATTCACGCCAGGCAGTTTCTCGATCGCCTTGAGCGGGCTGGCGCCGGGAACGATGCGCGCAATATCCAAGGCGCTCACGCTCTGCACCTGGCGGCTCTGGCCGAAGCCGAGCACGACGATGTCGGGCTGAGGAACTTCCGTATCGGTGGCGAGGGCTGCCTTGGCAGGGGCGTCGGCTGACTGGGCACACGCGCCGGATGCCATGAGGAAGGCGCCAGCCCCTGAGCCGGCGAGCAGTGCTATCTTCGAAAGCCGCATGTGATGCCCTTTATCCTGAAGCCCGCTTCAATGTCGGGCACGTTGGTTTTAGGTCTCACGCCATTTCTGTTGTTGCGGCGCAACAAAATCAAGCAAAATCGCGCGAGACGATCATTGAGTTGAATGAACCTTCAAAATGTGATCAGTTTTCCACGTTTCCGGAGAGAAAGGAGGCGCATGCTCGCATATCAGTACGAAGCGAAGCGGGTGCTCTATCACGGAGGAGGGTGTCGGCTGAGCGTTTGGATAGGCGTTTGATGGTTCGTTCAAGCGCTCGTTAGATGGGCTGAGTGACCGTTTAATGACACTTTTGCGATGGCTTGATTTCGGCGGTGGCCTGTGATCTCGCAGGTGCAGCGATTGACAGGGTCGGGCGCGTGCCGGGCCGCGAAGAGGAGCGATATGCGCATGCGTGACCGCCGCGATTTCCTGAAAATGGTCGCGAGTATGACCGCGGCCGGCACCCTGCCGGTGTCGATCGGCAAGGCGCTTGCGCTGCCGGCCAATCGTCGCACCGGATCGATCGCCGATGTCGAGCATGTCGTGATTCTGATGCAGGAGAACCGTGCGTTCGATCATTATTTCGGCACGCTGCGCGGCGTCCGCGGCTATGGCGACCCCAGGCCGATGACGCTCCGCAACGGGAGGAGCAGCTTCCACCAGCCCGCCGCCGATGGCGTGGGGACGGTATTGCCGTTCCACATGGACAGCAGGACGACCAGCGGCCAGCTGATCAAGAGCCTTGACCATAGCTGGAAGGGCGATGCCGCCGAATGGGCTGACTATGACGTCTGGATCAAGCACAAGACGCCGCTGTCGATGGGGCATTTCCGGCGCGAGGATATTCCCTTCTACCACGCGCTTGCCGATGCCTTCACGATCGGCGACGGCTATTATGCATCGCTGCACGGCCCGACCAACCCGAACCGGATGTTCCTCTTCTCGGGGACCAGCGGCCTGTCGGTGGGCGATGACGGCAAACAGGCGGTCGAGAATGCCGATGACGGCAACTGGACGGGCGATATGGCGCGCGACAAGCCGGACTTTGTCGCTGCGGCCTGGACGACCTATCCCGAGCGGCTGCAAAAGGCCGGGATCAGCTGGCGTCTGTACCAGGAATATGACAATTTCGGCGACAATTCGCTCGCCTATTTCAAGAGTTTCCGGGGTCTTGCGCCCATGAGCGATCTCTACCGGCGCGGTCGAGCGATTGTGCCCGGATCGACCGCGGCGAACGCACCGCAGACCGACGCGAGCCCTCTGGTCGCTGCTTTTGCCGCCGATGTGGCCGCCGGCACATTGCCCCAGGTGTCGTGGATCGTCGCCCCGGCCAAATTCTCCGAGCATCCAGAAGCGACGCCCGCCTTTGGCGAATCGCTCACCGCGCGACTGATCGAGGCGCTGGTGGCGAATCCGGAAGTGTGGGCGAAGACCGCGCTGATCATCAACTATGACGAGAATGACGGGTTCTTCGACCATATGCCGGCGCCGATACCCGCGATCGACCGCAAAATGGGCCTGAGTACGGTCGACGTGCGGGGTGAGAGCTATCAGGGCCAGTCGGTCGGCCTGGGCGTGCGCGTGCCGCTGCTGGTGGTGTCGCCCTGGTCGCGCGGCGGCTGGGTCGATTCGCAGGTCTTCGACCACACCTCAGTGATACGGTTCCTCGAGCGGCGTTTCGGAGTGATGGAGCCGAACATCAGCCCGTGGCGGCGCGCGGTGACGGGCGACCTGACCTCGATGTTCGACTTTGCCGATCCCGATGCGTCGGCGCTGCGCGGCTTTCCCGAAACAGCCGACTGCGGTGCACGGATGCTTGCCCAGTCGAAACTGCCCGCGCCCGAGGCGCCGGCAGTGGGCGCATTGCCCCGGCAGGAGCCCGGGCAGCGCCCGGCGCGGCCGCTGCCTTACCAACTCGCGGTCCACGCCGTGGCGGGGCCGGGGCTGACGCTCAGCTTCGTCAACGCCGGCGCGGCGGGCGCGGTGTTCAACGTCTACGCAATCGGCGGCGCGGCGGGGCCGTGGTTCTACACCGTCGGAGCCGGCAAGACGCTAAGCGACTCACTGCCTGGCTTGCCGATCGGCGAGCGGCATGAGGTGAGGGTACATGGTCCGAACGGATTCCTGCGCAGCTTCGCCGGCGATACGGACCTGGGCGTCGAGGCGATCGTCGAGACTGTCGGAGAGGCCGTCTTGATCACGCTCGCCAATCACGGGTCGCAGGCCCGCAGCCTCGCCTGCCGCTCCCTCGCTTATGCGGCCCTGCCGCAGCGCGCGGTCGAGCTTTCGCCCGGTGCGACGGCGACAATGCGCTATCCCGTTACGCGCAATGATCATTGGTATGATTTCGTGGTCGAAATCCCGGGTTCGACCTGGAGCCGGCGTTTCGCGGGTCATGTCGAGACCGGTCGGCCGAGCAAGTCCGACCCGGCGATCGGCGCGCAGGTGATCGCGTGAGCCGGCCGCTACGCGCGATCGCGGCGCTGCTGGCGGGCGCGCTGCTGTGGCCGGGCGCGGTGTCGGCACGGGAGCTCGATCTGTGGCCGGCCGCCACCGCGACACGGATCGAGGCAGCGGTCGCCAGGGCGCCGAAGGATTCGTTTGCGACCTTCGATGCCGACAACACGACCTGGAAATATGATATCGAGGAGTCGCTGCTTCCCTACCTCGAGAACAAGGGCCTGCTCTCGGTGGCGACGCTCGACCCGTCGCTCAAGCCGATTCCGCTGCTCCCGGGCGAAAGCCTGTACGGCTATTATGAGCGGCTGTGCGAGGTCGACGACAAGCTCTGCTATCCTTGGATCGCCCAGGTTTTTGCCGGTCGGCCGCTCGCTGAGCTCAAGCAGCAGGTCGATGCGATGATGGCCGCGAACAAGCCGATCCCGGTCCGTTATGCCGATCACGGCAAGGAGATCGCCGGCACGGTGATGCCGCCCGCGATTTTCCCGGCGCAACGCCAGCTGATGGCCTATCTCCGGGCGAAGGGGATCAAAGTCTATGTCGTCAGTGCTTCGGTCGAGGAGTTGGTGCGGATGATCGCATCCGATCCGAAATATGGCCTGAACGTCGCGCCCGAAAATGTCGTCGGCGTGACCATGCTGCTGCGCGACCCCGCTGACGGCAGCGTGACGACGGCGCGGACCCAGATCGCCGCGGGGCATTATGATGCGGCAGCCAATGCCCATATGGTGCTGACGCCGACCTTATGGTCGCCGCTCACCTGGTATGAGGGAAAGGTCGCCGGTATCCAGGCCTATATCGATCCGATCCGCCGGCCCTTCCTCGCAGCGGGTGACAGCCGCAGCGACTGGCCGATGCTTTTTTATACTGGCGGCGTTCGGATCTGGGTCGACCGCAAGGGGAGCGCTACCCCCGAACTCGCGCAGCGACGGGTGGAGCGCGCTGCCGTCGAGCGATCGGCCGGGCTCACGCCGCCGCTTGCTGCCGACACCGGCTGGGTGACGGTGAGTCAGACCGAGCTCGGACAATGAGCGACAGCGAAGCGCGGCTCCTCGCTGACCTCGAAGTGGCCGGCGTGGTGTTCACGGTGCATGAACATGAGGCGGTGTTCACGGTCGAGGAAAGCGCCGGGCTGCACGAGGCGATCCCCGGTGCGCATACCAAGAACCTGTTTCTCAAGGATGCCAAGGGCCGCTTCTGGCTGGTCACGCTCCCGCACGACCGCCGCGCCGACCTCAAGTTCATCGGCCGGCAGACCGGCGCCGGCAAACTGTCCTTCGCCAATCCCGACCATCTACTCCGGCTGCTCGGCGTGACGCCTGGCTCCGTGACTCCGCTGGCGGCGATCAACGATGCGGATGGTGTGGTATCGGTGGTGCTCGACGCGGCGTTCGATCCTGCGGGCACGATCAACGTCCACCCGCTGCGCAACACCGCGACGCTGGCGCTCGGCTTCGGGGACCTGGTCGCGTCGCTCGCGCGGTGGGGACATGCGCCGCAGATCGTGGCGCTGCAGCCGGAGCAGGCCTGACCCCATTGCCCTGGCCTCCGGTCGACGCGCCGCTCAGCGCTGAGCGGTCTTCCAGTTTGGCGCCACATAAAAGGGTGCGTTCGAGGCTGAAGCCAGCGGCCGT
Organism: Sphingomonas oligophenolica; assembly: GCF_039522915.1. Classification (NCBI taxonomy): domain Bacteria; kingdom Pseudomonadati; phylum Pseudomonadota; class Alphaproteobacteria; order Sphingomonadales; family Sphingomonadaceae; genus Sphingomonas; species Sphingomonas oligophenolica. The sequence goes on along the minus strand of NZ_BAAAEH010000063.1, from coordinate 13,525 downwards.
CCGAGGATATGGTCAGCTGCCTTTTCGCCGATCATGATCGTCGGCGCGTTGAGGTTGCCGGTGGTGAGCGAGGGCATCACCGACGAATCGACCACCCGCAGCCCGGTCACCCCGCGCACCCGCAGCTCGACATCGACCACCGCCATCGGATCGGTGTCGCTGCCGATCTTGCAGGTGCAGGAAGGGTGATAGGCACTCTCGACCTTGTCGCGTACAAAGGCGTCGATCTGCTCGTCGGTCACGACCTCGGCGCCGGGCTGGATCTCGCGGCCAGCAAAAGGAGCAAAGGCGGGCTCGGCGAAGATCTCGCGGGTGAGCCGCACGCAGGCGCGCATCTCCTCCCAGTCATCGGGGTGGCTCATATAGTTGAAGCGGATCACCGGTTTGTCACGCGGATCCGGCGAGGCAAGGCGGACATAGCCGCGGCTCTTCGAGCGCATCGGCCCGACATGCGCCTGAAAACCGTGCCCGTCCGCCATAGAGCGGCCGTCATAGGTGACGGCGAGCGGCAGGAAATGGAATTGAATGTCGGGATAGGGGATGCCGGCGCGGCTGCGGATGAAACCGCAGCTCTCGAAGTGGTTGGTCGCGCCAAGCCCGTCCTTGCGCAGCAGCCAGCGTGCTCCGATCGCGAGCTTCGCGAGCGGGTTCATCGAGGAATAGAGCGTGATCGGCTGGGTGCATTCCATCTGGAAATAGAATTCGAGATGATCCTGCAGATTCTCGCCGACCCCGGGCAGATCATGGACGATGTCGATGCCATGTGACCGGAGCTCGGCCGCCGGCCCTACGCCCGAGAGCTTGAGCAGTTGCGGCGAGTTGATCGGGCCGCCCGACAGGATCACTTCGCGCCGAGCAGTCACCTGATGCTCGGTGCCGCCCTGGCGATAGGCGATGCCGACCGCGCGCTTGCCCTTCCACAGGACGCGGGTGGCGAGCGCATGCGTTTCCACGCTGAGGTTTGGCCGTGCCATCGCCGGCTTCAGATAGGCGTTGGCCGCGCTCCAGCGGCGACCGCGATGGACGGTCATGTCCATGCGCCCAAAGCCCTCTTGTTGCGGGCCGTTGACGTCCTCGGTCAGCGGATAGCCCGCCTGCTTCGCCGCATCGAGGAAGGCGGTGTAGAGCGGGTTCTTCAGTCGGCCATAGCGGGTGTGGAGCGCGCCCTCGGCGCCGCGGTAGGAATCGCCGCCTTCGTCGCGCGTCTCCGCGCGGCGGAAATAGGGGAGGACCTGGGCATATCCCCAGCCACGCGCGCCCTCGGCTTCCCAGCGTTCGAAATCCATTGGGTTGCCGCGGATATAGACCAGTCCGTTGATCGACGATGAGCCGCCGAGCACCTTGCCGCGCGGGATATGCATATGGCGGCCGCCGAGATGGGGTTCGGGCTCGGTCTCATATTGCCAATTATATTTTGCCTTGTTCATCGGGATCGAGAGTGCGCTCGGCATCTGGATGAAGACTGATTTGTCCGAACCGCCAAATTCGAGCACCAGAACAGTGTTGCGGCCATCCTCGCTCAGCCGGTCGGCCAGCACGCAGCCCGCCGAGCCGGCGCCGACGATGATATAGTCGAATTCCTGCATCGATTGTTCGGTCAGTAAGGGCAGTCGATATCGGCAAGCGCGACATAGACACTTTTGAGCTGCGTATAATGTTCGATCGCGGCGAGGCCATTCTCGCGGCCGAGACCCGACGCCTTCGTGCCCCCGAACGGCATTTCCACGGGCGTGATATTATACTGGTTGATCCAGCAGGTGCCGGCCTGGAGCTGGGCGATGACGCGGTGGGCCCGCGCAAGGTCGCTGGTAAAGACCGCCGCTGCCAGCCCGAATTCGGTGGCGTTGGCGCGGGCGATCACTTCGTGCTCGTCGTCAAAGGCAAGCACGGTCATGACCGGGCCGAACACCTCGTCGCGGACAATCGCTGGCCGGTCGTCGGCAGCCTCGAAGATGGTCGGCTCGACATAATAGCCCTTCGCCAGAGCGCCTTCGGTGCGACGCTGGCCGCCCGCGACGAGCCGCACCCCCGCATGCCGGGCGCGCGCGATGTGCGCGAGCACCGACTCCATCTGCACCTCGGAAACGAGCGGTCCGATCTGCGTGTCGGGATCGAGCGGATCGCCGATGCGGAGCGCCGCCGTGCGCGCGACCAGCCTGTCGAGAAACGGCTTCAGGATCGAACGATGGACGAACACGCGGGTGCCGTTCGAGCAGACCTGGCCACTCGAATAGAAATTGGCGAGCATCGCGCCCGATACCGCATTGTCGAGCGCTGCATCCTCGAACACGATCAAGGGCGATTTGCCGCCGAGTTCGAGCGTCACCGCCTTCAGCCTGCGCGCGGCATCGGTCATCACCGCCTTGCCGGTTTCGACCGATCCGGTCAGCGAAATCTTGGCCACGTCGCGGTGGGAGGTCAGCGCCCGGCCGGTTTCGCCATAGCCCTGCACGACCTGGAACAGGCCCTCGGGCAGGCCCGCCTCGAGGAAGATCTTCTCCAGTTCGATCGCGGTCAGCGGGGTCTGCTCCGCCGGCTTGAAGATCATCGCATTGCCGCAGGCAAGCGCTGGCGCTGCCTTCCAGCAGGCGATCTGCAGCGGGTAATTCCACGCGCCGATCCCCGCGACGACGCCGAGCGGCTCGCGCCTCGTATAGCCGAACGCCCCGGCACCGAGGTCGAGATGCTGCCCGGCGATCGTTGCGGCGACGCCGGCATAATATTCGAGGCAATCGGCCCCCGAGAGCACATCGACGGCGATGGTTTCCTGGATCGGCTTGCCGGTGTTGCGGGTCTCGAGTTCAGCGAGCGCGTCGTTGCGCGCGCGCAGGATATCGGCGGCGCGGCGCAGCACCCGGCCGCGCTCGACCGGCGCGCGGGCCGCCCAGTCGCGTTGTGCTGTCTTGGCCAGCGCGACCGCGGAATCGACAGCGGCAGGGGTTGTGACGGGAATTCGGGCGAGGATCTCACCGGTCGCGGGGTTGACCGGGCTGACCAGATGGCGCGTGCCGATATTCGACGTCGGCGCCGAGGGCCGCGTATTGAGGTGATTGTCGACGAACGAGGTGAGCAGCGCACGCGCCGTCTCGCTGTCCGTCTCGGTCCATCCCGACAAGGCACCGCGCAGCCACACGCCGTCGATCATCGCCGCGATCATCGCGGCGAGCTTGGCGGTTTCTTCGGCGGGCACGAGCTGACGCAACGCGTGGCGCAGATTGGACAGCATGCGGCGCTGATAGACGTGCTGGATGCGGCCAAGCGGTGGCGCGTGCAGCACCTGGCCCCAAAAGGCGAGCCAGGCGGCGCTGGTCCGCTGGTCGAACTCCTCAAGCGCGAGGTTTGCGTCGATCACTGCCTGCAGACGCGCGCGGGGACCATCGGCCTCGAGCAGTCGCACGATGAGGTTGTCGCGCAGCCGCGATGACAGCGACCGGAAGGCCGCCTCGAGCAACCCGCTCTTGTCGCCGAAATAATGCGCGACCAGCCCGGCGGAAACCCCGGCGCGGCCGGCGATTTCGGCGAGCGTCGTCCCGACGAACCCGACCTCGGCCAGGCTGTCGATCGTCATGTCGATCAACTGGCGGGGCCGTCCGTCTTCATTCGAACCGATAATGGGAGCAGCCACCGGGCTTGCCACAGTCTTCTCCTGAACCATCGTTCAATCGCGCGACCCGCCTCTATGATCAAGGCTAATCCGGGCCGATCGCACACCAGTTTCTTATTCTACTTGCACATTGTTTGAACATTTAGTCAACTCACGCGCCATGGTTGACCTGGGGAATGTTGATGCCGATACGGTTCGCCAAATGGGCCCTGAGCAGCCTGATGGGGCTGTTCCTGTCCCTGCCCGCCGCGGCGGCCCCGGCTGACCCGGCGGCATGCCGCCAGGTGCGGTTCGCCGATGTCGGCTGGGCCGACGTGACCGCGACGACTGCGGTCGCCTCACAGGTGCTGGGCGGCCTCGGATACGATCCCAAGATCACCGTCCTCTCCGTCCCCGTCACCTTCAACGCGATGCGCAACCGCGATATCGATGTCTTTCTAGGCAACTGGATGCCGATGCAGGACGCGGATCGCAAGCCCTACCTCGCCGATCGCTCGATCGAGGTGGTGCGCTCCAACCTGACCGACGCGCGCTACACGCTGGCGGTGCCGGCCTATCTCTACGACGCCGGACTCAGGGATTTCGCCTCGATCGCAAGGTTCGCAGGGCCGCTGGGAGCCAAGATCTACGGGATCGAATCGGGCAATGACGGCAATCGGCTCGTGCTCGGCATGATTCACAAGAATCAGTTCGGGTTGGGCGGTTTCACCCTGGTCGAGAGCAGCGAGCAGGGCATGTTGGCCGAGGTCGAGCGCGCGGTACGCGAGAAGCAGCCGATCGTCTTTCTCGGCTGGCAACCGCATCCAATGAATAACCGTTTTGCCATGCGCTATCTCTCGGGCGGCGATGCGGTGTTCGGTCCCAATTTCGGCGGCGCGGTCGTCTATACCAATGTGCGGGCCGGCTTCCTGCAGCAATGCCCCAATGTGGCGCGCTTCCTCAGGAACCTCGCCTTCGCGGTAGAGGACGAGAATGCGCTGATGGCGGCGGGCACCGGCAAGGGCGATCCTACTACCGCAGCGCGAGACTGGCTGCGCACGCATCCTGACAAGCTGCGATCCTGGCTCGCGGGTGTCCACGCGCTTGATGGCGGCGCGGCCGAGCCGGCGGTGCGCGCGGCGCTCGCTCCGCCGGCGCGCGGCAATGTCTTCACGGAGAACAAGATTCCGGTCGGGCCGTGGATGAACGACCTGGTAGAGCATATCAAGGCGCACCGCGCCGTGTTCGGGCTGATCACCACAATGGTCGGTGCTTCGGTCAACGCGCTCACCGCCGCCCTCAGCGCGATCCCGCCCCTGCTCTTCGTCGCCTTCATGGCCGGGCTCGCTTATTATCTGCGCCGTTCGATCGCCTTGACCATCTTCGTCGCGCTCGCCCTGCTGTTCATCATGAACCAGGGCTATTGGGCGGCGACGATGGAAACCTTGTCGCTGGTGGTGTTCGCCGCGGCGGTATCGACGATGATCGGGGTGCCGATCGGGATCTGGGCGGGGCATCGCCCGCGCGCCTATGATGCGCTGCGCCCGGTGCTCGATCTGATGCAAACCCTGCCGACCTTCGTCTATCTGATCCCGACCCTGGTGCTGTTCGGGCTCGGCGTCGTGCCGGGGCTGATCTCGACCGTGATCTTCGCCTTGCCCGCGCCGATCCGCCTGACCCAGCTCGGCATCGCCTCGGTGCCGCTGCCCTTGCTCGAGGCGGGCAAATCCTTCGGCGCGACTCGCTGGCAGCTGTTGACCAAAGTCGAGCTGCCCGCCGCCGCGCAATCGATCGTCGCCGGTATCACCCAGTGCATCATGCTCAGCCTGTCGATGGTCGTCATCGCCGCGCTGGTCGGGGCGGGCGGGCTCGGCGTGCCGGTGGTGCGGGCGCTCAACACGGTGCAGGTCGGCATGGGCTTCGAAGCCGGCTTCGCGATCGTGCTGCTCGCGATCATCCTTGACCGCATGACGCGAACCGACGTCAAGGGAGGCCCGGCATGACCGTCGCGCTCGAGTTCCGCCAGGTCGACATCCTGTTCTGCTCAGGCCATGGCAAGCGCCGCGAGGCTGGGCTCGCCGCCGCGCTCAAGCGGCTCGACGCGGGAGCTGACCGCGCCGAGATCGCGAAGGATACGGGTACCGTCGTCGGCGTCGCGGGCGCCAATCTGGTGGTCGAGCAGGGCAAGATATCTGTTCTGATGGGCCTGTCCGGGTCGGGCAAGTCGACGCTGCTGCGTGCCGCCAATGGGCTCAACCCGGTGTCGCGCGGGCAGGTGCTGGTGCGCGACGGGGATGGCGCGCGCGATATCGCGACGTGCGACGAGGCGATGCTGCGCCATATCCGGCGGCACCGGGTCGCGATGGTGTTCCAGCAATTCGCGCTGCTGCCATGGCGCACGGTGCGCGAGAATGTCGCGTTCGGGCTCGAGCTGCGCGGCATGCCGCGCGCGGAAATTACCGCGATCGTCGATGAACGACTCGCGCTGGTCGGGCTCGATAGCTGGGCCGATCGCTATGCGAGCGAGCTGTCGGGCGGCATGCAGCAGCGGGTCGGGCTGGCCCGCGCCTTCGCAACCGATGCCGATATCCTGCTGATGGACGAACCCTTCTCGGCGCTCGACCCGATGATCCGCGCGAAGCTGCAGGACGAATTGCTGAGCCTGCAGGAAAAGGTGCAGAAGACGATCCTGTTCGTCAGCCATGATCTCGATGAGGCGGTCAAGCTCGGTGACCAGGTCAGCGTGCTCGAAGGCGGGCGGATCATCCAAACCGGTACCCCGGAGGACATCGTGCTGCGTCCCGCGACCCCCTATGTCGCCGAATTCGTCCGGCACATGAACCCGCTCAACGTGATGACCGGCGCCTCGGTGATGCGGCACGCCGCATCGTTGATGGTTGCGGATGGCGGCGTGCTGCTCGACGCGGAGGGCCATTACCGGCTCGATGAAACGGGGCTTGAGCTGACCTGCAAGGGTGAGCGGCACGAGGTTGTGCGGATCGATGACCCGGACGCGCACGGCGCGTTCCCGGACGGCGTCATCGCCTGTCCGTCGACCGTGTCGGTGCGCACGCTGATCCGCCTGTGTGCCGAATCGCACCACCCCGTGCTGCTCATGGAAGGCAGCGCTGTCGTCGGCGTGTGCATGGGCCAGGATATCCTGCGCGCGCTGGGCGGTGGAGGGCAGGCGGTCGCGTGAGACCTATTCGCCGCGCACGCGCGGGAACCGCGCCGCGGCCTCCAGATCCTCAAGATCCATATGGCCGCGCACATATTCCTGCGACGCATCCCGGCGCGGCTGGAAATCCCAGGCGGCTCGAATGCCTTTCGCGGTCGCCGCGGCGACAAGGCGCCGCCGCTTCTGGCTCGCCAGCACCTCGGCATGGAGCGCATCGAGATTCCAGCGCGCGTCCACCTCGCCGTGAAACGCCTCAAGCCTCTCGGAATGCTCCGGCGCGGTCGCGAGATTGACCAGTTCGTCGGGGTCGTTCGACAGGTCATAAAGCTGGTCGGGATCGACAGGCGAATGGACGAATTTCCACGGCCCGCGGCGGATCATCACGATCGGCGCGATCGCGCCTTCGCCGAGATATTCGCCGATCACCTCGTCGCGCCCCGCCTCGCCGGTCAGGTGCGGCACCAGGCTCTCGCCGTCGAGCGGCCCGGCGAGATCGGCCGGAATGCCACCCCCCGCTAGCTCGACAAGGGTTGGCAGCAGGTCGACCAGCGAGACGCTTGCCGCGACCCGCGCCGGGGCGAAGCGACCGGGCGCGCTCACAATCATCGGGATGCGTGCGCCGCCCTCGAAGAAATTCATCTTGTACCAGAGGCCGCGCTCGCCGAGCATCTCGCCATGATCGCCGATCAGCAGGACGATCGTGTCCTCGGCAAGCCCGGTCTCGCCGAGCGCATCGAGCACTGTGCCGATCTGGTCGTCGACAAAGCTGATCGCGCCAAAATAAGCCCGCCGCGCGGCGCGGATCTGGTCCTCGCTGACGGCATCGAGATCGAGCCCGGTGACGTGGCGCAGCCGAAGCGAATGCGGGTCCTGCGCCTCGGCCGGGATCATCACCCTGGGCGCGGCGATGTCGTCATCGTCGTACAGGTCCCAATATTGTTTCGGGATTGCGAACGGATCATGGGGATGGGTGAGCGACATCACCATGAAGAAGGGCCGCTCGTCCTTGCCCCGCGCGATTTCGAACAGCTTGCGCCGCGTGACGAAGGTGACTTCCTCATCATAGTCGAGCTGGTTGGTGCGCACGCAGGGGCCGGCGCTCAGCACTGAGTCCATCGAATGATACCAGCTCGGTCGTTCGTCGAAGCGCGTCCAGTCAGGCGTCCAGCCGAAATCGGCGGGATAGATGTCAGTGGTCAGCCGCTCCTCGAAGCCATGGAGTTGATCAGGCCCGACGAAATGCATCTTGCCGGCCAGGATCGTGCGATAGCCCTGGTAGCGCAGATGATGCGCGATCGTCGGGCGGTCGGCGGGGAATTCGCAGGCATTGTCGTAGGCGCCGATCCGCGACGGCAGCTGCCCCGCCATGAACGAGAAGCGCGACGGTGCACACAGCGGGCTGTTGCAATAGGCGGACTCGAACACGATTCCGGTGTTCGCCAGCCGCTCGATATTCGGCGCCTTGACGCGCCCATGGCCATAAACCGGCAGCGCGCTCGGCGCCATCTGATCGGCCATCAGGATCAGGATGTTCGGGGCAGCCTTCGCCATGATCGGATCCTCGAGTGAGCGCGTGGCTGGGGGTTTGGCGGTCGGTGCCGGAGGTGTGAAGATGCGTATCGGTTATGCCGGCCATTAGAAGCGCTTTTGTCGCGGCTTCGCAACGAGGCCGCTTCCACTCGCGTCATTATGCAAGCAATATGACAGTCAGTGCCTGCGCGTTCAGTCGTGCAAGAAGCCGGTGGAGAGTCTTCGCGTTTTCGACAGGGGGACCATCGTGCAGGACCATCGGGACGTCACGCTCGCCAAGACTCTGAACGTGTTCCATCTGTGGGGCATCGCCGTCGGGCTCGTGATCTCGGGCGAATATTTCGGCTGGAGCTATGGCTGGGGGCAGGCGGGGACGCTGGGTTTCCTGATCACGACGGTGCTGATCGCGCTGCTCTACGTCGCCTTCATCTTCAGCTTTACCGAATTGACGACGGCGATCCCGCAGGCAGGAGGGCCTTTCGCGTACAGCTATCGTGCGTTCGGGCGCGTCGGCGGCGCGATTGCCGGGTTCGCGACGCTGATCGAGTTCGTGTTCGCGCCGCCGGCGATTGCGCTGGCGATCGGGGCCTATCTCCATGTCCAGTTCCCCGGGCTCGAGCCCAAGCATGCCGCGCTCGGCGCCTATGTCATATTCGTGCTGCTCAATATCATCGGCGTACGGATCGCCGCGACCTTCGAGCTGTTCGTGACCCTGCTCGCGGTCGGCGAGCTGCTGGTATTCATGGGGGTGGTCGTGCCGGCTTTCAGCTGGGCGAACTTCGCGGCGGGCGGCTGGTCCGGGCAGTCACATTTCACGCTGGGCTCGATTGGCGGGATGTTCGCGGCGATCCCGTTTGCGATCTGGTTCTTCCTCGCGATTGAAGGCGTGGCGATGGCGGCCGAGGAAGCGCGCGAGCCGCGCCGGACGATCCCGATCGCCTATATCACCGGTATCCTGACGCTGACGGCGCTTGCCTTCGGGGTGATGATCTTCGCCGGCGGTGCAGGCGACTGGAAAGCGCTTTCCAACATCAATGATCCCTTGCCGCAGGCAATGCGCGGGGTGGTCGGCACGTCGAGCGGCTGGCTGCACATGCTGGTGTGGCTCGGGCTGTTCGGGCTGATCGCCTCGTTCCACGGCATCATCATGGGTTATGCGCGGCAGATCTTCGCGCTCTCGCGGGCGGGGTTCCTGCCCCTTGTCTTCGCGCGGCTGCATCCGCGGTTCCGCACGCCGGACGTCGCCACGGTCGCAGGCGGGCTGATCGGCGTGGCGGCGATCTACAGCGACAGCCTTGTCGCGATAGCGGGCCAGTCGCTGACTGCGAGCATCGTGACCATGTCGGTGTTCGGCGCGCTGGTGATGTACCTCATGAGCATGGCCAGCCTGTTCCGCCTGCGCCGCACCGAGCCCGGGCTCGACCGGCCGTTCCGGGCACCGCTCTATCCGTTCGCGCCCGGCTTTGCCCTGGTGATGGCGGTCGTCGCGCTGGCGGCGATGGTCTATTATAATTTCGAGCTCTTCCTCGTCTTCGCTGCGCTGATGGCGATCCTGGTTACGGTTGCCGTGTTTGCCGGGAAGGCCCGATCGCCCGCCTGAGGTGATGACCACGCGGTCCCCGTCTGCGTTGGACAGGTCCGTGCGATATTCCGCACAATTGGGAATATCAGCGCCCCGCATGACTTTCCCGACGCGCTGGCCTGATTCAATCGCCGGTCGCGGTGCGCGGCGCCCCGATCGAAAATCCGAGCAGTAGCGGTGTTTTCACGAGCGAAAGGGAAAACCGCCATCCACCATTCGCCTGCGACTCTTGAATGACTATTTAGCTGGACCCTCTGTACGGAAATGTTACGTTACCGAGACGAGCGATTCTTCGCGACAGACGGGGCGCTCACAAGGGCAGAGAGCAAGCGAGCGCGGCGTTAAAGGAGGATTCAATGGGACAAGGTCGGACGGCAGTTCGTGCAATATTGCTGGTGGGTGCATCGCTTGCCGCGGTGCCGATTGCGCCAACCACGGCCATGGCACAGTCGACATCCCCCGCCACTGACCAACCCGCCGATATCGTCGTCACGGCGCAGCGCCGTGAACAGCGCCTGCAGGATGTCGGCATCGCGATCACCGCGTTGCCGGGCACTGAACTCAGACAGCTCAACATCGCCAATGCCACCGATCTCACACGTGCGGTGCCGACGCTCAAGATGAACGCCTATTCCTCAGCGCAGGTGGTGTTCAACATCCGCGGCGTTTCGCAGAATGATTATGGCGATCAGCAGGAGCCGCCGGTCGCGGTCTATCAGGACGACAGCTATTCGAGCTCGATCAACCTGGCGAGCTTCCCGACCTTCGATCTTGGCCGAGTCGAGGTGCTGCGCGGGCCGCAGGGCACCTTGTTCGGCCGCAACGCCACTGGCGGCGCTGTCCAGTTCATCTCGAACCAGCCGAGTAAGGATTTCGGCGGCTATGCCTCGGTCACGGTTGGCAGCTACGGCCAGCTGATCACCGAGGGCGCAATCACCGGCCCGATCACCGATACGCTGCAATTCCGGCTGGCGGGCATCCGCGATCGCGACAAGGGCTATATCGAGAATATCAATCCGGGCATGCCGGCGCGCGGCGCGAACAACCATTGGGCGTTGCGCGGGATCCTCGCCTGGCAGCCGACGCCGACTCTCTCGGCAAAGCTGACCCTGCGCTATATGCGCGCGCCGAAGGAGCGCCAGGCCGGCCTCTATTCGCTGGTGGCAAGCTGCCCCAACGCGCAATTTCAGGGCGAGGTGCTCGCGCCGAACGACAGTTGTGCCTATTGGGGCTCAGGCCCGGGCGAGACGGGCGCGGGCTATCGCAACGATGCGATCAACCCCGCGCGCGGCGGCGATCCGTACAAGACCGCGGCGACCGACCCCAGTTATGTCGACCGGAAGGTGTTCGGCGCGACCTTGCGGGTCGAGGCGAACCTGGCCGCCGGGCTCGATCTGGTCTCGATCACTGATTACCAGCATGGTGATAAATTCTATGTCGAGGACGGCGATTCCTCGCCCGCCGACGGCGTGTTCTTCTACCAGGGCTCGAAGCTCGACCAGGGCTCCGAGGAGGTCCGGCTGCAGGCGCATCTCGGCGCGAACGAGCTGACCGTCGGCGCCTACGGCCTGATCGTCGACGGCCATTATACCGGCAAATATGCCGATCTCTTCTACGGCTATGATCCGCTCGTCGCCTTCTCGCAAAAGACCACCTCCTTCGCCTTTTTCGCGCAGGACGAATGGAAATTGAGCGACAAGATCAAGCTGATCGGTGGCCTGCGCTACTGGCATGATTCGCGCCGCGGCAGCTACTTTGGGTCGGAGCCGAGCACCGGCGTCTCGATCACCTTCAACCCGAGCCAGGTCTCGTACGGGTCATTCGGCGTCACCCAACCCTCGACTGGCGTCCTGACCACGCCCGCCAACGCGACCCCCACCTTCAGCGGCGTCACCGCGCGCGCGGAAATCGATTACAAGCCGATCGACCAGGTATTGCTCTATGCCAGTTACAATCGCGGATCGAAGAGTGGCGGCTTCACCTTCTCGACCGGCACGCCGTTCCCCGGCTTCGAGGTCGCCACGCTGAACGGCATTCCCTACAGGCCCGAAGTCCTCGACGCCTATGAGATTGGCGCGAAGACGACCTTGATGCCCGGTACGACGCTCAACGTTGCCGCCTTCTATTATGATTATCATGATTATCAGGCCTTTGCCCAATATGGCGCTGTGCAGACGGTGGTGAACCTGCCTGCCAAGTCGGAAGGGATCGAGGCTGAACTCGCGACCCGGCCGGTGCGCGGGCTGACGCTGCAGCTGAGCGGCTCGGTGCTCCACACTGAAGTCCATAATGTCGAATTGCCTGATCTGGCCTCGTTCGTGACTCATAATCTGCCCCAGGCGCCGGGCTTTTCGGGCAATGCGCTCGTGCGCTACGAGTTCGCTCTGGCCGGTGGCAAGGCCTCGCTCCAGGCGGATTTCCAGCATTCGGACAAATTCTGCTTTACCGTGCTGTGCGCGCCGGTCGAGCGGGAAGGGGCCTATAACGTCGCCAATGCCAGGATCGGCTATGCTGGTCCGAACGACACCTGGGAGATCGCTGCGTTCGTGAACAACATCTTCGCCGAGAAATATCGTGTCTATGGTTATGACAACACCCTGTTCGACGGCACCGTCGCCGGTGTCTACGCAAAGCCGCGCACCTGGGGCGTAACGGGGGTGGTCCATTTCGGCGCCGCGCGGTGAGGGATGGGTCGACGAGCATGTCCCAGCCGTCGCAGCAGTGATCACCGATCGTCACAAGGATTGCCGCGTACTTTGGCCTTGAGGGGCAAAGAGCGCTTCTGAGATCCTCCGAGACAAAAAAGTTTTGCGGGCAAGTGCTCCCTACGGCGTTACCTCGCGAAATTGCGACGCGAAATTCATTCGCCTGGGAGCGACATAAATTATGTAAGCGCCGACGGAACCCGGCCTTGATTTTCGCGGTCAGTTGGCGCCGCAGCAGCGCTTAAACTTCTGGCCTGAGCCGCAAGGGCATGGAGCGTTTCGTCCTACCTTGGTGGCTTTCATGGAAGTGAGCGCACGAGCATTACCCTCGCGCATGAGAGCCAGTTTTCGCATGCCGACGAGCGCGCGTGGCATAAGAGCAGCGTGCTCGTCGCGGAGTTCATCAGCGTCCTCACGCTCCTCAATGTCTTCGAGCATATCCATGAAGCCGACGAAGAGGCCGATGAACGAGGCCGTGCGCTCATCCTGAGCCAGATCCGCCCAGTATTCCGGATCGAGCCGCATGGCCTTCCAGAACCCGCGGACCCAGATCCTGACCTTGTCATGGTCAGCCTTCTTGCCGATTTAGCTAAAGCCGGGCCGGAAGGCCGGCCAACCTTTCTGAAGTTCGGTCTCGATCGTCTTGCGCCGTGCCAGGGCGCTGACAAGAGCGGTGTGCAGCCGGCGCTCGTCAGTGAAGTCAGGGATTTGCTTCCACAGCCCTGCAACCCATTGCTCGGCATCGAGATCCGGCGTCACCAATATTCCGGTGAGATAGCCATCCATCTCCAGCGGAGGCAGCAGGTCAGGATCTAGGTCAGGGTGGGCCAGGATCGACGCTGAGAGCTTGAGGGCCATCGCCAGCGCCCCCAGAAGGTGACGCAGTGTTGCTTTCCACACCGGCGCACCGCCGGCGCGCGCGCCGATGCCGCCCAGCAGCGCGAGAA
>NZ_BAAAEH010000062.1:0-24618 GCF_039522915.1 Sphingomonas oligophenolica | reverse complement strand
CAGAACATGGGTCACTTCTCAGTGGAAATTGTGCGCCTCCCGGGTCAGCTCTCAGTGGAAATCAACAATCATGGGGAAAATACCTGCGCGACAACCCGTTAGGGGTGCGCTTCGATACCTGTTTTGCACGACGGCGGCCTGCGCCTTCTTCACCACCAGCACCGCGGCCCATGCCCAGTCAACCGACGCGACGGCGCCCGCACGCGCAGACAGCGCCACCCGCGACGACGCCTCTTTCGCCAATGACATCGTCGTGACTGCCCGCAAGCGCGCGGAGCGCCTGATCGACGTACCCGTCGCCGTCACCGAACTCGACGCGAAGGCGATTGCGCGTTATTCCTCCACCAACCTCGCCGCCATCGGCACGCTGGTGCCCGGCGTCAGCTTCGAACGCACCGCCGGCGGCAGCACCGGCGCTTCACTCACTATCCGCGGTGTCGGCAACCTCGCCAGCGACTACGGCAACGAACAACCCGTCGCCGTCAATATCGATGGTATGCAGGTGACCAAGGGCCGCGTCGCCGATGTCGGCTATTTCGACATTCAATCAGTCGAGGTATTGAAGGGGCCACAGTCGCTATTCTTCGGCAAGAACAGTCCGGCCGGCGTCGTCTCTATCAACAGCGTCTCGCCAGGCGACAAGCTCGAAGGGTATGTCCGGGCCGGCTATGAATTCGTGTCGCGCGAACCGGTCGTCGAGGGCGCGATCTCGGTGCCGCTGACCGATACACTCGCGATGCGCATCGCCGGACGCTACAGCAATATGACCCACGGCTATATCGTCAACACCGCACGCTCGATCCCCGATCCTTTCGACGCCGGCAACCTGACACTGCCCGGTGCGGCTTACGACCGTGGACCCAACAGCCGCACCACGGCCGGCCGCTTCACGTTGAAATGGAAGCCGAGCGCGGACTTCGACGCGACGCTGAAGGTGCTGGGCTCCAGCTATCGCGATCGCGGCGGGGCGCTGGAGGAGATCTTCACCTGCGGCGCGAACAGCCGCCCGACCACGTACAATCTGCTCAACCCGGCGCAGGCGCTTCAGGACCCATTCGGCGATTGCGTGGCCAACCGCAAGGTTTCGTTCGGCCAGGCGCCGCCCGAGATCGTCTCCAAGTTCATCGGCGCGCCGGCCGACGGCAAGCCCTATTCGTCGACCGGCGTGGTCATGTCGTCCCTAGTGATGAACTATAAGATTAGCGACATCACGCTATCATCAGTGACTGGTTATTATCATCAGAACCAGGCCGGTTACGACCAATATGACGGCAGCGTCTATGGGCAGGCGATCAACGTCCAGCACGACTACGATACGCAGATCGCGCAGGAACTGCGCGCGACGTCGAGCTTCGCCGGGCCGCTCAACTTCACACTTGGTGCGTATTTCGAGCACGACAATCACCGTGTGACCAATTCAGACAAGATCTTTGCTCTTGGCTTCTATCCGGGCACCGGGCCTTATGCCGGCGCGTCGAATACGCTGGCGATGACGGGCAAGGTGAAATCGACCAACTATTCCTTCTTCGGCCAGCTCAGCTGGAAGATCATGCCCAACCTCGAGCTCGCCGGTGGCGCGCGGTATTCGCATGATGATCGCGCGGGCGAATTGGGCAACATCTTCAATTTCTTCGATGTGATCACGACACCTGCGACCAACCCCTTCTCACCCGCCGGCGTGGTGTATCGACCGAAGCTGAAGGAAGACAATGTCTCGCCCGAGGCGACGCTGACCTGGCACCCGTCCAGGGATCTCACGCTCTACGGCGCGTTCAAGACCGGCTATCTGTCGGGCGGTATCGCGATGCCGCCGAACGTCAGCAACTATACGACGCTCACCGACCCAAACGGCCCCTTCCTATACAGCCAGGAAAAGGTGCACGGTGGCGAGATCGGCTTCAAGGGCGTGCTGCTTGGTGGCAAGATGCGGGCCGATCTTACGCTGTTCCACTATGTCTTTACCGGTCTACAGGTACAGACGCTCGACCCGCAGACGCTCAACTATGCGATTCACAATGCTGGCAGGGCGCGCGACCAGGGCGTTGAAGGCTCGATCAACTATCGCTTTTCGCGCGCCTTTTCGGCGCATGCGGCGTTGTCCTATTTTGACCTGAAGTTCGTGAGCTATCCCGGCGCGCAATGCTATCCCGGCCAGACTGCGGCGCAGGGCTGTGTCGGCGGGTCGCAGGATCTTAGCGGCAAGGCTTATGGCGACGGACCTTTCCAGTTCAATGTTGGCGTGAATGCCGAAGTGCCGATCAGCCGGGCCTTCAACCTGGCCTTCTCCGCAGACGTCTTCCACAACACTAAATCGCCGATCTACGAGCAGGATCCGATCGTGTTTACGCCGGCGTACACGATCCTCAACATGTCGGTCGGGCTGGCGCAGAACGACGGTCCGTTCGAGCTGACGCTGATCGGCACCAATCTCACCAATTCGATCTACTGGAAGAACTTCCTGTTCAAACCGCTGGGCGCGAACGACGACGTGATCGCGGAGTCGGTAAATCCGCCGCGGCAGGTGCGGCTCCAGGCGACCTACCGCTTCTGAAGCGATAAAGGGGAGCGCCAAAACGCTCCCCTTCCCTTTATTCCGGAAAAGCAGCCGGTCTTACGAGAATGCAAAGCCCCGATAGCCGGCGTCGCTGATCTCCTCGCATTCCTTTTTGTAGCGGGTATAGCCACCGACATAGGCTAGGATGGCGCGCGGTTTGCCCGGTACGTTCGCCCCGACATACCAGCTATCGGCGGTCTCCCAGAGGTTGCCCTTGACGAGATCGTTGACCTTTTGTGTCCAGGCGTCCTCCGCCTCTGTCGTGACCTCGCAGCGGGAATGCCCGCTGTCCGCAATATGCTTGATCAGCCGCGCGATCCATTCAACCTGCATCTCGTTGGTCATGACGACATTGGTCAGCACCGAAGGGCTGCCGGGTCCGCCAATCATATACAGGTTGGGGAAGCCGTGCACGCCAATGCCGAGATAGGTGTGCGGCCCGTCCGCCCATGCCTCCTTGAGCGACTTCCCGTCCTCACCCCTCACGTCGATTACGGTGAGCGCACCGGTCAACGCGTCAAAGCCCGATGCGGTGATAAGGATGTCGAAAGGAAGTTCTTCCTCGCCGATGATCGCGCCACGCTCGGTGAAGCGTTCGATTGGCGTTGCCTTCACGTCAATGAGGTCGACATTGGCGCGGTTGAACGTCTCTGGAAAGCCGGTTCCCACCGTTACGCGCTTTGTGCCGTAAGCGAAGCCGCGCGGCGTCATCTTATCGGCCACGACTGGATCCTCAATCACGTCGCGCACCTTCTCACGCAGGAAATCGCCGGCCTCCTCGTTGGCGGCGGGATTGATCATCGCATCGGCAAAGGCCCAGCCGATCACACCGCCGCCATTGGCGTAGCGGGCCTCATAGACCGCGCGGCGATCTTCCGGCGAAAAGTCGGTACTGGCGCGGAACATAATGTCGTTGATCTCATCGGCGAGCATGATGTCGCCACCGCCCCAGCGATGCCCGAGCTGCAGCCGCTGGCGTGTCTTCTCGCGATTCTCCGTCCACCATGCGTAATCGGCGTCCGTGAGCGGGCGATTGTTGGCTGGCGAATAGAAGTTCGGCGTGCGGATGAAGACGGTCAGGTGCTCGCACTGTTCCGCGATGATCGGGATCGCTTGCGTGGCAGACGATCCGGTGCCGATCACGCCGACACGCTTGCCGGCAAAATCCGGCCCCGTTTCCGGCCAGCGCGCGGTGTGAATGATCTCACCCTTGAAATCCGCCAGACCCGGAATGGCGGGCATGATCGGCGTGGTTATCGGCCCCGCCGCCGACAGGAAGTGCCGCGCCTTGTAGCGCGCGCCACCCTCCGTCTCGAAGTGCCAGAGGCGGGCTTCCTTATCGAAATGCGCCTTGGTAAGCCTCGCGTCGAAGCGGATGTCCTTGCGCAGGTCGAGCCGCTCGGAGACCCAGCGAAGATAGCGTACGATCTCATCGCGGGCGGCATAGCGCTCGCTCCATCGCCACTCCGCATCGAGGATCGGCGAGAAGGTGTAGCAATAGACGAGGCTCTCGACGTCGCAGCGCGCTCCCGGATAGCGGTTCCAATACCAGGCGCCGCCGACTTCCGGTGCCGCCTCGACCGCCAGCACGCGAAAACCCATTTCGCGCAGCCTATAGAGGCTGTGCAGTCCGCCGAAACCCGCGCCAAGCACCAGCACATCAAGCACGCCTTCGTCCGTTCCCGGCCCCGCCATCCTCGTCTCTCCTAAAATCGCATGCCCGCTAGGCTGCGGGCAATGCGACTCAATACTATATCATGTTATAGCTTTTTCAAGATACGAACGACGATGTACGCGGGCTGACGCGCTCGATTTCTGATAGATGGTCGAGTTCTGCGCTCGCGCCGGGTGTCAGTTGAGCGAGGCCTGCAATTGCTCCAGCGTTGCGCGCAGCTCGCGCGATTGACGCGGCAGGTGACCGAGGATCGTGGTCAGAACAACGCACTTCAGAAAGGTCGCGAGATGCTCCTCCGGCAACCGCTTGCTCAGCACGTCATTAATGACGGCATATTCGCTGTTGGCGAGTTGCAGCTCAAGCAGTTCGCGCGCGTGCGGCCCCAACTTGGCGTTGCTCGCCGCCAACACCTTGTCGATGAACGGGTGGACATGCGACAGCGCAATCCCGCGCAGAATCTCGTAAATCCCGCTATCCAGGTTCGCCGAAAGGAAAACGGGGGCAAGCGCTGCCGAATAGCTGCGAGCCTCCAGCACTACAGCGGCTAGCCAATCCATCCGGGCGAGGAACTCCTCCAGCGTCGCAGGTCCCTTGGCCCCTGGTCCCGAGGACGTCTGCCGAGAGAAGAACTCCTTGATACCGACACCAATGATCGCTTCGCGGCTCTCAAAATAGAGATAGAGCGTCCGCAACGCGACGCCGGCACGTTTGCTAACGTTACGGATCGTGACGCCGCCTAGGCCTTCTTGGGAAATGAGCTCCAGCGTCGCGGCGATAATTCGCGCGCGCCGCTCGTTCATCGACTTGCTGTTATAGGCACGCGGCCTACCGCCGGCGTGCTGCATACCGTGCTCGGGCGTCTGCTCGCGAGAATTTGTCATGCTTATTGCCATGACGGATTCAGCCGGAGCGAACAACAATATATCTTGACGCATATTTTCGCTTACTGAGCGTTATAGGAGGCCTCGCACCGGCGTATCCGTCCATTCTCACAAATCCCCCCTGCTTCGTCGTTACGGAGTGTGCCGCGCGGCGCCGGGGCAGCCGGGCCTCACTGAGGAGGGCAGGACGAAAGGACCGGATCAAGGTCGCGCGGACTTCAGGCCATTCCCGCCAGGTGCGCCTGCCGGCATGCATGGATTACGCACCTCGACCAAGCAGGCCGCGGCAGCTTCCGAACGAATAAGGGACGAGCGCACCTTCAGCGGGCGGTGCACGCGATTGGCAACCGCACCGGCACCATCGAGGCTTGCCAGAGGCGTTGAGTGCCCAAGGTACTTAGGGCTGTCCGAAATTTGTTGTTGTTTTTCGGACAGGCCCGAACGCGACGAGGGTCCGCAACGACCTGCGCGACGGGCTGTCGACCCTGCCGACCTGGATGCACGATTTCCTCAAACCGCTCCTGACCGCGAGACGCGCCGCATGGACGCTGCCTGCGACACGATCCTCTCGGCCAAAGACGCAACCCGCGCCGGCCTCTTAGCTGGTACGAACTGAAGGGCGTGCTCAAGGGGGGCGGCAACCGAATCTCGCGCCACTATTACGATCTGCACGAACTCATGCAGGTGCCGGTGGGACAAGCGGCAATCGCAGATCCGGCGCTGGGGGCCGACTGCGTCGCGCACGGTGCATGTTCTTCAAGTTGTCGGAGAAATTTAAATGAATGCTGGTGGCTAGACTAGGCACTCGAACCCAATCCGTACCTGATGAAAAAGATGTATTTATGAATACAAAATTCACCTCGATATTAATTAGAGAAACCTTCTAAAATTGATATCTATGCTTATCGGTTTCTCTTCTTCTCGAAGTTCGCGGATGTTCATATGCGTTCGACCTCGTTCAGCGCCGCGCTTGCGACTTGAAGCGGCGTGACCTCGATGCCTTCCCGCAGCGGATAGCTTTCTGAACCCGGATAGACGACAATTCGCCGCTGAGGGTTCAAATCCGCGCAGGCCTGATGAAAGCCCCGCTCCAAAGTCGGCGCTAAGCTCCGCTTGACCTCGATCGCCCAAAGCGCTCCGCCCGGCAGGGTCAGTAGCAGATCAATCTCGGCACCGGCGGCTGTGCGGTAGAAATTCGCCTGCGTTCCTTCCGGCGCCGTCGCGATCAGCGTCTCGATAACGAAGCCCTCCCAGCTTGCTCCGGCCACCGGATGACCGAGCACGTCTTCCAAGGTGGCGAGGCCAAGCAGCGTGTGAACGAGACCGCTGTCGCGCACATAAACGCGTGGAGACTTGACCAGTCGCTTACCAGCGTTGGCGTGCCAAGGCTCCAGCCTTCGGACCAGTAGCAGATCGACGAGCAAATCCAGATAAGCGGCGACGGTCTTGCCATCAACGCCGAGCGAACGCGCGAACTCGGCGGCATTGAGCAGACCAGACTGGTGATGCGCCAGCATAGTCCAGAAGCGTCGGAGCGTCTCGGCAGCAATGCGCGGCCCCAGCACCGGCACGTCGCGCTCAAGATAGGTGCGGACGAAGTCCTGGCGCCAGCGCTGGCTGAGGCGGTCGTCGGACGCAAGGAAACTATCGGGGAAGCCTCCACGGTTCCACAGGCTGGGCAGATCTCTGGACGGGACCTCCAGCCCGTCGATCGGTCCCATTTCGAGATAGCTGATCCGCCCGGCCAGACTTTCCCCGGATTGGTGGAGGAGATCCAGCGAGGCTGATCCGAGGAGCAGGAAGCGGCCGGCCCGGCGTCCCTTGCGCCTGCCCTCGTCGATGAGGCCGCGCAGGATCTGAAACAGGCCTGGGAGACGATGAACTTCATCAAGGATGACGAGTTTGTCCTCATGGCCTGCGAGATAGAGTTCGGGATCCGCCAGCCGGGCCCGGTCCGCATCGGATTCGAGGTCGAGATAGAGCGAGGGACGCTGATCGCCGATCACTCGCGCCAGGGTGGTTTTGCCGACCTGCCGCGGACCCAGAAGGGCAACGGCGGGTGTGGTGTCCAATCGCTCAGTTAATTGGGCGGTGATTCTGCGCTCGATCATCCTTGCATTTATGGATCATAATTCCAGTTTTGCAAGGTTACTATGTGTTCAAAGCACAAGCGCATCGTTCCCGACCAAAACCGTCGTTCCCAGCTACCGCCATTCAGGGGCAGAAAGGGCCCAAATGTCATCATTCTTTGCGGGACCGCGTTGCCGGCAGTCTGCGCATAAGCGGCGGTTCGCGATTGTTGACCTCGGGGGGCAATTGGCGGCAGCACGGCAGCTGCCGCCCGATGCGGCCCTATCGCGAGGAAAACCGGATGTCAGAGAACACGCCTCCCATTGATGCCTTTGCCGAGGCGATCCTGGTCGAGGAGACCGGCGCCGGCCGGTTCCAGGTCGAGGCGCATGCCGGCGGCTCCATCTTCCTGGTGGATGAGCCGGTCGCGTTCGGCGGCCTGGGGACAGGCCCCAACCCCTACGACCTGATCAGCATGGCGCTCGGCTCCTGTACGGCGATGACCGTGCGGCTCTATGCCGAGCGCAAACAATGGCCGCTCGACAAGGTCCGCGTACGGGTGGTGCATCTCCGCGGCACCTTGAAGGCCCGCGACACGTTCGAGCGGGAGATCGACCTGCGTGGCGGCCTCGACGAGGAGCAGCGCGCCCGCCTGATCGACATCGCAATGCGCTGTCCGGTGCATCTCACCCTCGAACGCGGCGCCGATGTCCGCACGACCCTGGCGCCGCCGGATGTCGGCACCGGGCCTGACGAGGGCGGCCAGCATAAGCGCCACATGATCGAAGCCTGCGAGGAATCGCTGGGCTGATGCCTGCGCGCCGGCTTGAAAAAACCGGCCGCCTTCATGCTTCGTCTACTCCCCGCCGCTAAAGTCGCCACGGGCTGGATCCGCAGCCGGGCAGGTGATCCGATTTGAACGACATGACGACCTCGATTGCCGCCGCGCGGCCCGCCGATATCGGATCGCGGGTCGTGAAGGCAGTGATGTGGCGTTCGGGCAGCCAGATCGTCGCCCAGATCAGCATGTGGGCATCGACCTTCTTCGTCATCCGCCTGCTCAATCCGTCGGATTACGGGCTGTTCGCGATGACTCAGAGCGTGCTCGTCCTGCTCAGCCTGCTCAATGGTGGCGGCTTTGCCGGCGCACTGGTCCGCGCCGAGACGATCACGACGCGCGACGTCCGCCAGGTCTTCGGCATGCTGATCGCGCTGAATATCGGCATCGCCCTGCTCCAGGTCGCCGCAGCGCCGCTCGCCGCGAGCTATTTCAAGCATCCACTGGTCGGCAAGCTGCTGACGGTGCAGGCATTGCTCTATCTCGCCAACCCGCTGATCGTGCTGCCGAGTGCCTTGCTCGCCCGCGCCATGGATTTCCACCGCCAGGCCAAGGTCAACCTGCTGGCCGCGGCGGTCGGTGCGCTGACCGCCCTGACCTGCGCACTAGCCGGAATGGGGGTATGGACCCTGGTGTTAGCACCGCTCGCGCTGGTGTGGACCCGGGCGATCGGGATGACGGTGGCGGCCCGGCTGCTGGTCTGGCCGAGCTTCCATCTCGGCGGCGCCGGCTCGACCATCAGGTTCGGCGGCGCGATGCTGCTGAGCGCCTTTCTCTGGCTGATCCAGACCCAGGCCGATGTGTATATCGGCGGCCGGGCGCTCGATGCCCACCGGCTGGGGCTCTACACCACTTCGCTGTTTCTCGCCCAGATCGTCACCAGCAAGTTCATCCCGCCGCTCAACGATGTCGCCTTCACTGCCTATGCGCGGCTGCAGGGCGACACAGCCAATGCCGGGCGATCGTTCGAAAAATCGGTCCGCATCATCATGATGGTGTCGCTGCCTTTCTATTTCGGCCTGGCAACGACTGCTGAACCCTTTGTGCAGACCATGCTCGGGCCGAAATGGATCGAGGCAGTGCCGATCGTCGCGATCCTCGCGCTGGCGATGCCGTTCGTGACGCTGCAGATCCTTTTCGCCCCCGCCACCACGGCGCTTGGCCATACAAGGATCCAGATCATCTCGGCGGCCGCCGGCGCAGTGATCATGCCGCTCGGTTTCTTCCTGAGCATCGGCGGCGGCCCGACCGGCCTTGCCTCAGCCTGGCTGACCGCCTTTCCGCTGCTGGCCGCCTTCACTGCCTGGCTGGCCATGCCGATCATCGGCACCAGCGCCGCTGCCCTCGCCCGCGCCGTGATGCCGCCGCTGATCGCCGCCACGGCCATGGCGCTCGTCGTCGAACTGGTCGACCGGCTTGTCGTGGTACATTCGCCGGCGGCGCGGCTGGCAATACTGGTCGGGACCGGCGGCCTTGCCTATGCGGCGCTCGCGCTGCTCGTCGCACGGCCAGTGCTTGTCGAGATCATGATGCTGTTCAGATCGGAGCGCGTCGCGCGGGCCTGACCGGCTCGATCGACCCATCGGATTTCGAGCGGCAGGCCATCGTCCTTCGCGACCACCGCGCCGACATAGCCGGGCCCGGGCGAGGCAGCGGCAATCGCCCAGCCCTCGCCGCCGGCGAGCAATATGGCGGCTTGCCCCACCGAGACGTCGAACGCGTCGAGCGGGTAGGAAAGCCCCTGCCCCAGCGCTTTCACGAACGCCTCCTTGCGAGTCCAGCAATCGAAAAAGCTCTGGCGCCCCGCCGCCCCGGACAGCGGCTTCAGCGCGGCGCATTCGCCGGGCGCGAAGAAGCTCTCGGCGACCGGGCGCCAATCAATCGTTTCGTCGATCCGTTCGATGTCACAGCCGAGCTCGACCTCGGCGATCGCTACGATCATCCGCTCGCCCGAATGCGATGCGCTGAAATGCGGGCCGGCGGGCAGTAGCGGCTTGCCCAGGGGCCCCGTCGTGAAGACCAGCTTCTCGGGCGCACCGCCGACCCGCTCAGCCAGCACGGCGCGCAACCGCCCGCGCCGGACGATGAAGCGCCGGCGGTCATGGTCGAAATGGAAGCGGGCGGCACGATCGCGCTCGTCCGGCGCGATCAGACCGGCGCAATGCGCGACCACCGCATCGTCGACATCGAGCGTGTCCCGATGAAGCTCGACGATAGCCACGGGGTCAGCTTGCCAGACGCTCGCGCGGCGGCTCTTCGACGCTGTCCAGCACTGGCTGAAGCAAGGCGGCGAAGGTGTCGACAAAGGGCGGTTCGAGCATGGTGCGATGCCCGCCGGGCACGACATGGCCGGTGAAGCCGCCGGTCACGTCCTTCGCCCAATCCTGCTCGAAATCGAGCACATCGGGATGTTCGGAGGGCTGGAACAGCACCACCGCCCCGTCATAGGGCTTTGGCGTATAATGGATCGCGGCGCGGTCGAGCGCCGAGCGCAGCTTCGGCTGGAGCACCGCCTCGCGCCCGCCGGCCAGCGCCGCTGCGTCCGACATCCCCTGAAGCCGCTCGAAGAAATAGCTCAGCCGTTTGCCCTTGGGCTGGTGCAGCGACTTGCCGATATGAAAGCGCAGCTTGCTCAGGAAGAAGCGCACCGAGCCGATCCTGCGCGCCTTGACCGGGTGGAAGGCGTGGACGAGCATCAAGAGCGGCACGTCTTCTCCAGCAGCGCGGAGCTGCGAGGCGACGGCAAAGGCGAGGATTCCGGAGGTGCACCAGCCGCCGATCCGATAAGGGCCGTGCGGCTGCACCTCCCGGAGTGTCGCGACCACGAGCCTGGCTGCTTCCTCGAAGCTTTTCGGGCAGCCGCCGGCCGCATCGAGCACCGCATCGACCGAGATGCCGAAGAATGGCTGGTCAGTACCGAGCCGGTCAGCCAGCGGAATGAAGGTCGAGCCGCCGTCGAGCCAGAGGATCGCCGGCCTGGTACCGTGCGGCTGGATCGGGATCAGCGCGCTCGCGTCGATCGGCTGGTCCGAGGTGATCAGCGCGGCCATATCGGCGAGCTTGGGCGCGCGGAACAGCGCCGCCATCGGCAGCTTGATGCCGTAATCGGCCTGGATGCGACGCAGCAGCCGCGCGATCAGCAGCGAATGGCCGCCGAGATCGAAGAAATCATCGTCGCGATAGACCTGGTCGACCTTGAGCACTGCCTGCCAGATCGCCGCGAGCTTCTGCTCGTCATAGGTTTCGGGCGGTGTCTCGCGGCGGGTGGTGGAGACGCCGGGTTCGGGCAGGGCCTTGCGATCGACCTTGCCGTTGGGCGTCATCGGCAGCGCGTCGAGCGAGACGAAACGGCTCGGGATCATGTATTCGGGGAGTGTCTCGGCGAGTGCCGCGCGCCATTCGGCCGGCTCGCCAGTGCCGACGACATAGCCGGCCAGCGCCCGCTCGCCGCTTGCATCGGGCCAGGCGCGGACGGCGGCGGCGGCGACGCCGGGCAGCTTCGACAGCGCGCCCTCGACTTCCTCGATGGCGATCCGGAAACCCCGGATCTTCTCCTCGGTGTCAGTGCGGCCGAGGCATTCGAGCACGCCGTCGGCACGCCAGCGCGCGAGATCGCCGGTGCGGTAGAGCCGGATGCCCCGATGATCGACGAAGCGCTCGGCGGTGAGATCGGGCCGGCCGCGATAGCCGCAGGCGAGACCGCGCCCGCCGATATGGAGCTCGCCGATCCCGCCGACCGGGAGGTCATTGCCTGAAGGGTCGAGGATGCGGACCTGGGTGTTGGCGATGGGGCGGCCGATCGGCACCGGGCCGGTACCGGGCTCAATCCGCGCGACCGTCGACCAGATCGTCGTCTCGGTCGGGCCGTACATGTTCCAGAGCTGGCCGACGCGCGGCAGCAATTGTTCGACTAAAGCGCGCGGCAATGCCTCGCCGCCACACAATATGCGCAGATCGGGATCGCCGGCCCAGCCCGCCTCGATCAGCCCGCGCCAGGTCGCCGGCGTCGCCTGCATCACATCGGGCCGGGTCTCGGCGATCATCTCGGCCAGCGCCGCCATGTCGCTCGCGACCTCGCGCGAGGCTAGGATGATGCGCCCGCCCGAAACCAGCGGCAGCCAGAGCTCGAGCTCGGCGATATCGAAGGAGAGTGTCGTCAGCGCGACCAGGCTTTCACCTTCAGCGAAGCCGGGCGCTTCCTGCATCGCCATCAGGAGATTGACGAGCGCCGCGTGCGGGATCTCGACGCCTTTGGGCTTGCCGGTCGATCCCGAGGTATAAAGGACATAGGCAAGCGCCTCGCCGTCGATCGCTGGCGCGGCATAGGGTTCGACCGGCCAGACGCGGTCGAGCACCAGCTGCGGCGCGGCGCTGGCGGGGATCACGTCCTCGGTGCCCGGCTCCACCAGGATCAGGGCGGGTTGGGCGCCCTCGACGATCAGCGCGAGGCGCGCCGGCGGGAAGCCGGGATCGAGCGGCAGATAGGCCGCACCCGTCTTCGCCACGCCGATCATCGCAGCGACCATCCAGGGCGAGCGTTCGAGCGCGAGGCCGACCAGCTGGCCGGGCTTCACCCCCCGGGCGATCAGCTTCGCCGCAATGGAATCGGCTTGGCGATCGAGCTCGGCATAGGTCCAGTGATGCGCGCCGAAATCGAGCGCGGCCGCATCGGGCATCTCCGCCACGTACGCCGCGAACCAGTCGACGACATTGCTGTAGGGCAGGGGCTTAGCGGTATCGTTCCAGGTCTCGGCCAACAATGTCTGCTCGTCAGCGTCGATCATCGGCAGCGTCGCGAGCGGCGTCGAAGGATCGGCCGCGACGCCTTCCAGCAGCCGGGTCCAGTGCGCGATCATGCGGTGGATCGTGCTCGCGTCGAACAATTCGGTCGAATAGAGGAAGCGGCCGGCCATGCCCTCGGGCCGTTCGTCGAGCTCGAGATAGAGATCATATTTCGCCGCGCCGACCACGACGTCCATCTGGGTCAGGTCCCAGCCTTCGGGGAACGGGTCGACCGGCGGCTCGATCGAGAAGAGGGTGTTGAACAGCGGATGCGTGCCGCTGCCGCGCTTGATGTCGAGCGCGCGGATCAGCCGGTCGAACGGCACGTCGCTCGCGCCGAGCGCGCCGATCACGCTGCGCTTCACCTCGGCGAGATAGGCGCGGAACGGCACATCGCCCCGAGGCCGGCTACGCAGCGCCATGGTGTTGAGGAAATAGCCCATCAGCGGTTGCAGCTCGGGCCGCCGCCTCGTGTCGGTCACGCCGCCGACGATGATGTCGGCATCGCCGGTATAGCGGAACAGCATTGCCTTATAGGCAGCGAGCAGCACCATATAGAGAGTCGCGCCCTCGGCCCGGGCAAGTTCCTTGAGGCTGTCGATCAGCGGCCCGGAGAGCTCGAACACCTCCATCGAGCCGGCATGAGTCGGCGTCGGCGACCGCGGCCGGTCGCCGGCCACTTCGAGGCGCGGCAGCGGTTCGGCGAGCGCGGCGCGCCAATGGTCGAGCTGGCGAGCGATCGCCGCATTGTCGGTGTCGTCGGCCTGCCAGGCGGCATAGTCGGCATATTGCAGCGCCGGCTCCGGCAGGGGCGAAGGCTCGCCCTTTTCATACGCCGCGACCAAAGCGGCGAGCTCGGGCACCAATGTGCGGTAGATCGAAACGCCGTCGAAGATGATGTGGTGGAGCGTGAGGTAGAGCCGGTGCTCCTCCTCGCCCAGTTTGACGACGCGGGCGCGAAACAGCGGCGCCTGGTCGAACGGGATCGGCGCGCGCGCATCCTCGGTCGCGAGGCGCAGCGCCTCGGCCTCGCGCTCGGCGGGCGGGATGTGGCTGATGTCGATGATCTCGAGGCTGATCGGCCGCGCCGGCGCGACCTGCTGCACCAGCTCGCCTTCGACCTCGACAAAGGCGGTACGCCAGATGGCGTGGCGGCGGACCACTTCGCTCAGCGCGGCTTCCATCGCGGCATGGTCATAGCGTCCGAGCCGATGAATCGTGATCGACTCATTATAGAGCGGCATGTCGGGCGCCATCTGCGCATGGAGCCAGAGCTGGTTCTGCTCAGCGGTCAGCGGCACGATCCGCGCGGGGTCGCGCGGCAGGATCGGGTCGGGCGTGGCGGTCGCGGCTGGGCTCGCCTGGCCGCTCAGCATCCGCTCGAGCAGCTTGCGGCGAGCTTCGGCCGCATCGATCCTGGCTGGCATGTTCATGAGAAGGTCACCGGAAGAGATTTGAGGCCGCGCAGGCCGAGATTCTCGCGCCATTCGAGCTTGCCCTCACCAAGGGCGAGATCCGGCAAGCGGCCGAGCAGCGCCTTGAAGGCGATCCGCCCCTCCATCCGCGCGAGCGGCGCGCCGAAGCAGAAATGCGCCGCCCAGCCAAAGGCGAGATGGCGATTGTCCTGCCGTTCGAGATCGAGCCGGTCGGGATCGGCGAAGCGGCGCGGATCGCGGTTGCCGGCGGCCATCACCGCCATCACCGCGGCGCCTTTGGGGATAACCTTGCCGCCCATCACCGTATCCTCGCGACAGATGCGGCCGGTATGCTGGCTCGGCGTTTCGTAGCGCAGCAGCTCCTCGACCGCCGTCTCGGCGATCTCGGGCCGGTCGCGCATCTCGGCGAGACGCTCGGGCTGGCGCAACAGGGTGAGCAGGCCGTTGCCGATCAGGTTGGTGGTTGTCTCCTGGCCGCCGACCATGGTGACGATGGTGTTGGCGATCACCTCTTCCTCGGTGAGCCGGCCGCCATCGACTTCAGCCTCGACCAGGGAGCGGATCAGCCCGTCGCCGAGCTTGCGCTTCTCCTCGCGAATCGCGCTGCGGAAATAGGCAGTCATGTCCTCGACGCTCTTCAGCACCTGGCCGACGCGCTCGGGGTTGTGCTGGAAATTGCCGAGCATCTCGGCGAAATCGGCCGACCAGGCCTTGAGCTGCGCATGGTCTTCGCGGGGCACGCCGAGCAGATGGGCGGTGACGATCGCCGGGAAGGGCGCGGCGAACTCGCCGACCACGTCCATCGCGCCGCGCGCGACGACACGGTCGATCAGCTCGTCGGCGATGGCCGAAACCTTCTCCTCGAGCAACTCGACGCGGCGCGGGGTGAAGGCAGTCGAGCAGAGCTTGCGCAGCCTTGTATGATCGGGCGCGTCGAGGAACAGCATCTGCTTGACCATCACCGCCGCGATCGGCTCGATATGGGCGAGGCCGAGCGCGCGCAGCTGCTCGGGCGAGGGGGTTCGGTCAGCCGAGAAGCTGTGCAGCACGGTGTGGACATCGGCATAGCGCGTGACCACCCAGCAGTGCAGGAAGGGATCCCAGTGCACGGGATCCTCCTCGCGCAGCCGCGCATAGAGCGGATAGGGATCGGCCAGCACCGCCGGATCAAGCAGGCGGTAGAGGCTGAGCGAGGAATCGGATGCGGGTTGGCTCGCCATCAGCCTGCCGCCATCCGGCTGATGTCTTCATCGCTCATCGAATCGAGCTTGGCGATCACCAGATCCTCGATCACCACCGCCAGGCTGGCGACGGTGCGGCCCTCGAACAGATGGAACAGCGTCAGATCCACCCCGAACGCATCGCGTGCCCGGACCACGACCTGGGTGCCGAGCAGCGAATGCCCGCCGAGCAGGAAGAAATCATCATCCACACCGATATCCTGCCGGCCGATCACGCCCGCGACGATGTCGAGCAGGCGCTTCTCGGTCGGGCTGGCGGGCGCGCGACCGGCGGGCGCCTCTTCCATCGCACAGGTCTCGGGGTCGGGCAGGGATTTGGCATCCACCTTGCCATTGGCGGTCAGCGGCAGCGCAGCGAGAGTCGCGAAGCGCGCCGGCACCATATAGTCCGGCAGCGTCCCGGCCAGCGCCGCGCGCAGGGCCGAAGCGGTCGGCGCAGCACCGTCAGCGGGGACCACATAGGCGATCAGGGCGCCATCGCGCGCCACGACGGCGCAGGTTGCCACCTCCGGCAGCTTGTTGAGCGCGGCGGCGACTTCGGCCGGCTCGATCCGGTGCCCGCGAATCTTGACCTGGCCATCGACCCGGCCGCGAAAGCCGATCTCGCCGCTGTCGAGCAGGACGCCGAGATCGCCGGTGCGATAGAGCCGGCCATGCTCGGGATGCTCGACAAAGCGATCGGCGGTGAGCGCCGGATCGCCGCGATAGCCGCGCGCGACCTGGGCGCCGCTGATCCAGATCTCGCCGGGTTCGCCCGCCGGAACCGACGCGCCCTGCTCGTCAAGAAGATGGATGCTGGTGCCAGCGATCGGCAGGCCGATCGACGGCAACCCCTCGCCATCGGGCGCAACCACGCCCGAGGTGGCGACGACGGTCGATTCGGTCGGGCCGTAATTGTTGACGAAGGCGAAGGGCAGGCCGGGCGCCGGACGCACGGTCAGCTTGTCGGCACCGGTGAGGAGCACGCGAAGCGCGGCATCCGCGGGCCATGCCATCGCCACCAAAGGCTCGGCGAGCGCGGTCGGCGCGAAGGCGACGTCGATCCGCTCGGCGATGAGCCAGTCGCGCAACCGGGCTGCATCGAGCCTGGTCGCGTCGTCGACCAAAGCGAGCGTTCCGCCTGCGGCGAGCGTCGGCCAGATCTCCCAGGCGGCAGCGTCGAAGCCGAGCCCGGCGAGATGGCTCGTCCTTGTGCCGGTTCCGACGGCGAAGGCTGCCTGGTGCCAGTCGATCAGCGCAGCGAGATTGGCATGAGTCACCTCGACTGCCTTTGGCGTGCCGGTCGAGCCCGAAGTGTAGATCACATAGGCAAGGCTATTCGGATCGGCCGTCGCCGGTGCGACCATGGCTGCACCGTCGCCGCCCGCCGGCGGCACCAGCGCCACATCGCCCGCGATTCGCGCGCCGAGGCCTGAATGCGCAACCACTGCAGCGCAGCCCGCATCAGCGATCAGCGTCGCCAGCCGCGACTCGGGCCAGGCCGGATCGAGCGGCAGATAGGCGGCGCCAGCGCGCCACGCGGCGAGCATCGCCACGATCTGGTCGATCGAGCGCGGCAAGCAGACCGCCACCAGATCGCCCACCGCGACGCCCTGCGCGCGGAGCCGTGCGGCAAGCATGCCGACACGCGCTTCGAGCGCGGCATAATTGGCCGAACTGCCCTGTGCTTCCACGGCGATCGCGTCGGGCGCGTGCATCGCCGCTCGCCCGATCATGTCGGGCACGCAGGACGCGGCAAAGGGAGGATTCATCTGGTCTGCAAGCATAAAAACCCCGGGTTGAATGACGGCAAGAGACCATAAAGAGGTGAGATAAGGCTTAACGGCGCGGCAGGAATCAGCATTTCCCGGCCATATTTCCGGCACTTCACGGGTGGCCGGCCCTGAGGGCGCGCGAATTTTGGATTGCGCGCATGCCGTCGAGGCGGGTTAATATCGGCGGTGACGTGGCGGAGGACGGCGATGCGGTACGATATCTCGGGCAGCGTGATGCAGACGGTTTCGATCGACCTCGAGCGCGGCGAGACGATCTATGCCCAGACCCATGCGATGGCGTGGATGAGCGACGGCATCACGATGGACACGCATACCGGCGGCGGGCTGTTCGCCGGCCTGGCGCGGGCGATGAGCGGGGGCAGCCTGTTCATCACCGAATATAGTGCCGACCAGCCGGGGCATGTCGCCTTCGCCCCGCGATTCCCCGGGCAGATCCTGCCGGTCGAGCTTGCACGCGGGCAGTCGCTGATCTGCCGCAAGGAGACCTTTCTCTGCGCCGAGAAATCAGTCGGCCTCGAGGTCGCATTGCAGCAGCGCCTCGGCGCAGGCGTGTTCGCGGGCGAAGGCTTCATCCTGCAACGCGTTACCGGCCCGGGCACCGTGTTCCTCGACCTTTCGGGCGAGGTGGTCGAGAAGACCCTCGGCCCGGGCGAGCGGCTGCGCGTCCATGCCGGGCATATCGGCATGCAGGAGCCGACCGTCTCCACCGATATCCAGATGGTGCGCGGCTTCCGGAACATGCTGTTCGGCGGCGAGGGCCTGTTCCTCGCGACCCTGACCGGCCCGGGCAGGATCTGGCTTCAATCGATGCCGATCCTCAACCTTGCCGAGGAGATCGCGCGACATCTACCGTCGAACGAGGGCGGCCGTAGCAATGTCGGGTCGCTGGTCGGCGGCGGCGCCGCGGGCGCGGTGCTGGGCGGGCTGCTCGGCGGCGTACTCGGGAACGAGTAAAGCGCTTAGGCGCCGTAAAGCTGGATGATCGCGTCCACCTCGACGGCCGCGCCGAGCGGCAGCACCGACACGCCGACGGCGCTGCGGGCATGGCGGCCGGCATCGCCGAACAGGGCGAACATCAGGTCCGACGCGCCATTCGCGACCTTTGGCTGATCCGTGAAGTCGGGAGCCGAATTGACGAAGACGCCGAGCTTCACGATCCGCTCGACGCGGTGAAGGCCGCCGAGCGCCGCCTTCATTTGCGCAACCAGCATCAGCGCGCAACGCTGCGCCGCCTCCTGGCCGAAGGCAAGATCGACGCCGGCACCGAGCCGGCCGGTCATGACCGCCCCGTCCTTGAACGGCAACTGGCCCGAGACATGGAGCAGGCCGCCCGCCTCGACCGTCGGTACATAGGAAGCGACCGGTGCGGCGGGCGCCGGGAGGGCAAGGCCAAGCTCAGTGAGTTTGCGTTCGATTCGATCGGTCATGTCCATCAACTCTCCTGTGCGGCGCTACCGGTCAAGCCCCGGCGGGCAGGCCCGCGGCAAAGCGGGCGGCGATCCAGCGTTCGGCCTCACGCCAGTCGTCGATCCGCACATGCGCCGCGGGCGCCGGCGGCACGCTCGGCGCAAGCGCCGGCTCGGACACCATATGGAGCCGGTGGACCTGCGGCGCGTGGCGCGCGACCGATTCGTGATGCACGGCGAGATCATCGACGAACACCGTGACGGGATCGCCATGCTCGGCGACCAGCCGCGACACCGGATCGCCCTTGCCGCCCTGGTTGGTCTCGACCCGGTGATCGATGCCGAACCGGGCGAGCTGCTCGATCCGCGCCTGGCGGACATGATCACCGAGATTGGTGAGGATGACGATATCGGCTGTCTCGGCCAGCATCGCCAGCGCCTCGCGAGCATGCGGCACCAGTGTCTGGCGCTCCATTTCGGCGGGAAAGAACTGGTCGAGCATCTCCCACATCTCTTCGCGGCTCGGCGCGGGCGTGCCGTCGCGGCGCTTCATGCTGGTGGCGAAATCGCCGCCATTGGGGGTGAAGTCGATATCATGCGTCTCGCCCAGCCAGACGCCGAAATGGCGCACCATATGGAGCAGGACTTCGTCGCAATCGCAGATCAGCAGGGGCTTCATTCGGACTCCAGGGCATGCCGAGCGGCGACGATTGCTTCGGGTTTGACGCCCAGGCCGGCGGCGCAGGCGACGAGATCGGGCTCATAGGCTTCGAGAAAGCCGAGGGCGGCGGCAAGCACCACAGGCTCCGCCGCGCGGGCCCGCAGATCGGCAGGCGTGAGGCCAGTCACATCGAGCAGGCGGGTCGCACGGTCGGGCTCGGCCAGAGTCCACACCAATGCCCTCAGCGCGAGCGCTGCGGCATCCTCATTTGTTTCTCGCGCGCGCATTGCCTATCAGCGGACCTGAACCGAAGGGAATGGCTGCGCGTGGCAAAGAAGGTGCTCGTTGTCGAGGACAACGAACTCAACCTCAAACTTTTCTGCGACCTGCTCCGGGCGCATGAATATGCGGCTGAAGGCGTGCGCGACGGCCGCGACGCAGTGAGCCGTGCCCGCGCGTTCATGCCCGACCTGATCGTGATGGATATCCAGCTGCCGCATGTCACCGGGTTCGAGCTGATCGAGCAGATGAAGGCCGATCCGGCGCTCCAGGCGATTCCGATCATGGCGGTGACCGCCTATGCCGGGCGCGAGGACGAGGAGCGGATTCGCGCGGCGGGCGCCGACGCCTATGTGTCCAAGCCGATCTCGCTCGCGCGATTCGTCGATGCGGTAGCCGGGTTGCTGTAAGCACGGAAAGAGCCGCGAGGCTTGCGCCCGCGGCTCCGGATCCCGGCCTTCGCCGGGATGACCGATCGACGGCTTACGCCGCCCGTTCGGTCACTTGATCTTGGCTTCCTTGAACTCGACATGCTTGCGCACGACGGGATCATATTTCTTGAAGCTCAGCTTCTCGGTCTTGGTCCGCGGGTTCTTCTTCGTGACGTAGAAGAAACCGGTGTCGGCCGAGCTGACGAGCTTGATCTTGACGGTGGTCGGCTTTGCCATGACCTGAAATCCTGTTTGCTGGAAAAGCAAAAGCGGCGAACATGCCGCCGCTCTCAAGCGCGGTCCGATGGCGGAAGCCACGGGATATGTCAAGCCGGAGCGCACGGTTAACAGCCTGTTTACCTTGGTGGCGCACCTTTACCCCCATGAGCGGAGCGAGAGGCATGGCACAGGCACAACCGACGATCGGGCAAATCCAGTCCGAGCTGGCGGCGCGAATCGGCGTGATCGGCATGGTTTCGGCGCGGCGGCGCGCTGACGACATGGCCGTCGAGATCGGCGAGATCCGCCGGATCGCGAATCGCCACGGCCTCTATCCCGCCGTCGCCGTCAGCCATGCGCTCGAATCGGCGCTGGCGCGCGGCGAGTGCGGCGCGCTGATCCGGGACTGGCTCGCGATCCTCGGCGACGCGATCGGCAGCGACCGGCATGACCCGGCCGCCTGCGAAACCTTCGCCGCAGCCTGCTCAGTCCGCCTCTGGTCCTGATGGACGCGCTGATGGCCGCCTTTGTCGCGGCGGTCCTCGCTCAGGCGAGCGACCGCACGCCGTGGCTGACAGCGATTCTCTCCACCCGATTCGCCAGGCCCGGCGCGGTGATTGCGGGCACCGCCATCGCACTGGCCGCGATCAACGCGATCGGCGCGATCGGCGGCGCGATCATCGGCCCACGCATCACACCCAACGCACAGAGCCTGTTGCTTGCCCTGGCGCTGCTGTCCGCCGGCGGATCGGCCCTGTTTCCGATCAAGCCGCCGGATCGCCTCTCGGGCTGGCGGATCGGCGCGTTGCTGACCAGCCTGTCGGGCGTCGCGATCCTCGGGCTGGGCGACCGCACCCAGTTCCTGACCGCAGCCCTTGCCGCGCGCAGCCCGGCGCCCGCGCTCGCGGCGGTGGGCGCAACGCTTGGCGCGCTCGTCGTCAACATCGCAGCGATCCTCGCCGGCGAGGGCGCGCGCAAGCGCCTGCCGCTCGCCGCGGTGCGGATCACGATCGGGATCCTGTTCCTGATCACCGGCGCCCTTTTCGGCCTTTCGGCGCTCAGGCTGATCTAGCAGCTCGATCGCTCTGATCGGCATAAATGGCCAGAAAGGCGGGACCCATTGGACTATGGATTCGTTATCGCAACGACTCCAACCAAGGAACCATATCCGATGGCAACCCCCGCCGCCCCGCTGAAAACCCCGACCGACCTCAAGACCAACGCCGCCAGGACCGTGGCCGAGGCGCTGAACGGCATCCTCGCCGATTCGTTCGCGCTCTATCTGAAGACCAAGAATTTCCACTGGCACGTCTCGGGCCCGCATTTCCGCGATTACCATCTGATGCTCGACGAGCAGGCGACCGAGATCTTCACCGCCACCGATGCCATCGCCGAGCGCGTGCGCAAGACCGGGAACACGACGCTGCGCTCGATCGGCGACATCGCGCGGCATCAGATGATCAAGGACAATGACAGCGATTTCGTCGCTCCAGCCGACATGCTGAGCGAGCTCCGTGACGACAACCTCAAGCTGGTCGAGACACTGCGCGAGGCAAAGGACATCGCCGACACGGCGAAGGACAACGCAACCAGCGCGATGATCGACGACTGGACCGACCAGGCCGAGCGCCGGGCCTGGTTCCTGTTCGAGGCAGGCCGGGAAGGCTGAGCCGATATCGCTAGCGGGTGATCGCCGCCGGGCCGAGGGTGAGCAACCACAGGTCCGGCGGCGCACCGAAGCGGAGCGGGATGATGCTCGTTCCGACACCAGCCGTGACAATTGTCGTCCGCGCGCCTTCGCGAACCACGCCGCAGCGATACCGGGGGTATGTCACCTCTGCCAGCGGGCCGATCAGCGGCAGGACGATCTGCCCGCAATGGCTGTGGCCAGCGAGCACCAGGCTCATGTCGGCTGGCAGCATCGGGACCAGATCGGGCGAATGAGTCACCACGATGCGGGCGCCGTGCAACGGCAGCATCGCACGCGACAGCGCCGGCACCGAATGATGCCGCGATGACCTGTCTCCCGCACCGCCGATCACCAGCGGCCCGCGCTGCACCGCCTGGTTGTCGAGCACCGTGATGCCGGCCTTTTCGAGCGTGCGGCGCACCACGCCAGGCCCGGTCCATTCATCATGATTGCCGAGTGTCGCGATCGTGCCGAGGCGCGGATGCAGGCCGGACAAGGGCGCGGCCAGCGCCGTGATGCCTGCTGGCGCGCCCGTCGAATCATGCGTCGAGGCAAAGTCGCCGGCGATCAGGACGAGATCGGGTCGCAGCGCATTCACCTGCGCGACGATTCGGGCGAGGCGATCTGCATCCATCGTCGAGTTGCCGATATGCACATCGCTGAACAGCGCCACCGTGACCGGCTGCGCCGCGGCCGGCCAGTCCGGCAGTGCGATCGTGACGCGGCGGACGATCGGATCGGCCCGTGCGTTGAGATGGCCCCACAGCGCCAGTCCGGCGGCGATGACGATGATTGTTCCCAGGATCTTGATCAGCAGGCGCATCGGACCTGCTTAGCCGGCATCGGCCCGAACGCCAGCGCGATCATACTGGCGGAACCACCGCGCCCGCGCCATGTTCACCGGTGATGCGCGCCTTTGCCGACCTTCTCGACCGGTTGATCTACACGCGATCGCGCAACGCGAAGCTGAAGCTGATCGCCGATTACCTGGCCGCGACGCCCGACCCCGATCGCGGCTGGGCGATGGCGGCGCTGACCGGCAATCTCGATCTGCCCGCCATCAAGCCGGCGATGATCCGCGCGCTGATCGAGGAGCGGGTCGATCCGGTGCTCTTCCGGATGAGCCGCGATTATGTCGGCGACAGCGCCGAGACGGTCGCCCTGCTGTGGCCGGCGCCCAAGGCAGCGCCCGAAGACGCGGAGCCGCTGACGGTGGCGCAGGTGGTCGATCGCCTCGCGACGCTGTCGCGCTCCGATGCGCCGGCGGCCCTCGCCGGGATGCTCGACCGGCTCGACGCCGACGAGCGCTTCGCCCTGCTCAAGATGGCGACCGGCGCGCTGCGCATCGGCGTGTCGGCACGCCTCGCCAAGACGGCATTGGCCCAGGCCTTTGTGCTCGATGTCGAGGCAGTCGAGGAAGTGTGGCACGGGATTGCGCCGCCCTATGCCGCGCTGTTCGACTGGGCCGAGGGGCGCGGGAGCCAGCCGACCGCGGCTGACGTGCCGGTGTTCAGGCCTTTCATGCTCGCTCACCCGCTCGAGGACCTGCGGGTCAGCCTCGACGACTATGCGGCCGAATGGAAATGGGACGGGATCCGCGTCCAGCTCGTCCATGTCGCCGGCGAGACCCGGCTCTACAGCCGTGCCGGCGACGACATCACCGGCAGCTTCCCAGAGGTTGCCCGCGATTTCCGGGTACCGGGAGTCCTTGACGGCGAACTGATGGTGAAGGGCGAATTCCAGGGCGGCACGCTCGAGGACGGTGGCGGGGCGGCGAGCTTCAATGCGCTCCAGCAGCGGCTTGGGCGCAAGATCGTCTCGGCGAAGATGCTTGCCGATTATCCGGCGTTCGTGCGGCTCTACGACATCCTGTTCGACGGACCCGAGGATCTCCGCGAACTGCCCTGGGCGGCGCGCCGGCCGCGGCTGGAGGACTTTGCCGGGGCACTCGACCCGGAGCGCTTCGACATCAGCCAGATCATCGACGCGCCCGATTTCACCACGCTCGAGGGCATCCGCGCCGGCGCGCGCGATGCGGCGATCGAGGGGGTGATGCTCAAGCGGCGCGATTCGCCCTATGTCACCGGCCGGCGGGTCGGGCTCTGGTATAAATGGAAGCGCGATCCGCTGACCGCCGATTGCGTGATGATGTACGCGCAGCGCGGCAATGGCCGGCGCTCCTCCTTCTATTCCGATTACACCTTCGGCTGCTGGACCGAGCAAGGCGAGCTGCTGCCGGTCGGCAAGGCCTATTCGGGGATAACCGACGAAGAGCTGAAGATGCTCGACAGCTTCGTGCGCAACCACACGCTCAACCGGTTCGGCCCGGTGCGTGAGGTCGAGAAGTCCCTGGTGCTCGAAATCGCGTTCGATTCGATCCATGCCTCGAAGCGCCACAAATCGGGGGTCGCGATGCGCTTCCCCCGCATCGCCCGAATCCGCACCGACAAGCCGGCGGCCGAGGCCGATACGATCGCCGGGCTGCAGCGGCTGATCAGCTGACCGCGATTTTGCCGCTGTTCCCGCTGTTCCCGGCAAAATATTTTTCTGCCGCTGTTATGTTGGATTTTTCGACCAGATTTCTGACGTAATATCAACAATTTGAGACCAATTCCGCGTAACCGGGGCAGATTTCCGGGCGGGGTCTTTTCAAAAGGGTTGGGTTGTGATTCACCCTGCT
>NZ_BAAAEH010000061.1:0-112737 GCF_039522915.1 Sphingomonas oligophenolica | reverse complement strand
ATATGTCGATGAAGACCCGGTAGCGGCCCTCGACATGCAGGCGATCAATCGCCTGGGTGAAGATCCGGTCATAATCCATCGATCGCTGCTTCCCCGCTCGCTTCTGCCGGCCGTGTAGTGCCGGACCCGAATGCGGGCGTCTCATGGAGCGGCGGCTGGTGTCGCGACATACGGGAAGTCCCGTACGGAAAGCCGGGGCGATCTTCGGAATTCTACGTACAGCGTCGCTCGAATCATCCCGCTACCCGATTTGATCAGGATCAAGGGTCGGCATCGCGAGCTCGACCATGCGGTCGACGCCACGATCCGGTCGAAAGGGGTTCAATGGACGATATATTGCTGCGTAGCGGGGCCTGGCTTTTCATCGGCCTCCTCGCCCTGCTGGCATCCGCAATGGCGATCGATCACGGCTTTGCCGTCCAGATGATCATCGTCGCGGCCGCCGCGCTGGCTGTCGCCATCGGTACGATGCGCGGTGCAGCCAACCCGATCCTCGCCGATGGCGGATCCCGGCCGGCGCCGCGCGACCGCTATGACGACGAGGTCATCCGCTGGGGCGTGATCGCCACTGTCTTCTGGTGCGTGGTCGGCCTGCTGGTCGGCGTCGTCATCGCATCGCAGCTCGCCTTTCCGCTGCTCAACCTCCATTCCGAATTCAGCACGTTCGGCCGGCTGCGGCCGCTGCACACCTCAGCGGTGATCTTCGCCTTCGGCGGCAACGCGCTGATCTGTACCAGCTATTATGTCGTGCAGCGCACCTGCCGGACCCGGCTTGCCTTCCCCTGGCTCGCCCGCTTCGTCTTCTGGGGATACCAGCTCTTCATCGTGCTTGCGGCGTCCGGCTATCTGCTCGGCATCACCGAGGGCCGCGAATATGCCGAGCCCGAATGGTATGTCGACATCTGGCTGACGATCGTCTGGGTCTCGTACCTGGCGGTGTTCGTCGGCACGATCGTGCGCCGCTCAGAGCCGCACATCTATGTCGCCAACTGGTTCTATCTCGGCTTCATCATCACGGTGGCGATGCTCCACCTCGTCAACAACATGTCGATGCCGGTCTCGCTGGTCGGCTCCAAATCCTATTCGGCCTTTGCCGGTGTCCAGGATGCGCTCACTCAGTGGTGGTACGGCCATAACGCAGTCGGCTTCTTCCTGACCGCCGGCTTCCTCGGCATGATGTATTATTTCGTGCCGAAACAGGCAGAGCGGCCGATCTACAGCTACCGGCTGTCGATCATCCATTTCTGGTCGCTGATCTTCCTCTATATCTGGGCCGGCCCGCACCACCTTCACTACACCGCGCTGCCCGACTGGGCGCAGACGCTCGGCGAGGTCTTCTCGGTGATGCTCTGGATGCCGAGCTGGGGCGGCATGATCAACGGCCTGATGACGCTCAACGGCGCCTGGGACAAGATCCGCACTGATCCGATCATCCGCATGATGGTCTTCGCGCTCGCCTTTTACGGCATGGCGACCTTCGAGGGGCCGATGATGTCGGTCAAGGAGGTCAACTCGCTCAGCCACTATACCAACTGGACAATCGGCCATGTCCATTCCGCCGCGCTCGGCTGGAACGGCATGATCACCTTCGGCGCTCTCTACTTCATGGCGCCGCGGCTCTGGGGCCGGACCCGGCTCTATTCGCTCCGGATGGTCAACTGGCACTTCTGGTTGGCGACGATCGGCATCGTTCTCTACGCCTCGTCGATGTGGGTCGCGGGCATCATGCAGGGGCTGATGTGGCGCGAATATGGGCAGGACGGATACCTCGTCTACTCGTTCGCCGAGGTGGTCCAGGCACTGCACCCCTATTACACGATCCGGGTCGCGGGCGGCTTGCTCTACCTCGCTGGCGCGCTGGTCATGGTCTGGAACATCTGGATGACCATAGCCGGGAAGCTTCGCGACGAGGCGCCGATGTCGTCACCCGTCTACGATCCGGCGCGCGATCGCCCGGTCCTCACCCCACACGCCGCGTAAGGACGAGACGATGGCAAGCCTGCTCCACCGCCACAAGGTGATCGAACGCAACGTGACGTTGCTCGCGATCTTCGCCTTCCTCGTTGTCGCGATCGGCGGCATCGTCGAGATCGCGCCGCTCTTCTGGATCGACTCGACCGTCACCAAGGTCGAGGGTGTGCGACCCTATTCGCCGCTCGAGCTGGCCGGCCGCGACATCTATGTCCGCGAAGGCTGTTATGGCTGCCACAGCCAGATGATCCGTCCGTTCCGCGACGAGACCGAGCGCTACGGCCATTACAGCCTCGCCGCCGAGAGCATGTATGATCATCCGTTCCAATGGGGTTCGGAGCGTACCGGTCCGGATCTCGCGCGGGTCGGCGGCCGCTATTCGGACGAATGGCATGTCCAGCATCTGAAGGATCCGCGCGCGGTCGTGCCTGAATCGATCATGCCGCCTTACGCCTTCCTCGCTGACCGGGATCTCGATCTCAGCCATATCGGCGATCACCTGGCCGCGCTGCGCCGGGTCGGGGTCCCTTATAGCGACGAGGATATCGCCAAGGCAGCCGACGACGCCGCGGCCCAGGCCTCGGGCGAGGGCGACACCGCCGGACTGGCGAAGCGCTATCCCAAGGAACAGGCCCGCGATTTCGACGGCAATCCCGGCCGGCTGACCGAGATGGATGCGCTGGTCGCCTATCTCCAGGGCCTCGGCACTCAGGTCGACTTCAAGGCAGCTGCGCCACGGGAGGAGAAACGATGAGCTACGACGCACTGCGTACCTTCGCCGACAGCTGGGGCCTGATCCTGATGGGTGTCGCCTTCCTTGCCTTTGTCGGCTGGACCTTCCTGCGCTCGGTGGCCGCCGGCCACCGGCACGCAGCAATGAGCATCTTCGAACAAGAGGACGAGATCGATGGCTGATGACAAGCACGTCGGTGATGGGCCCATCGGTGGCGGGCGCATCGACGAGCCGACCGGCACCAGCTTTGTCGGCCACGAATGGGACGGCATCGAGGAACTCGATACGCCGATGCCACGCTGGTGGCTTTACACCTTCTACGCCTGCATTGCCTTCGCGCTCGTGATGGTCGTGCTCTATCCGGCGATCCCGATGCTGCACGGCGCGAGCCGCGGCACGCTCGGCTGGACCAGCCATGGCGAGCTGGAAAAGGAGATGATGGTCGAACATGGTCGCCGCGCGCCGACGATGCGCGCGCTGGCGATGACGCCGATCGAGAGCCTGTCCGGCAACAAGCAGCTGCTGCGCACGGCGCAGGAGGGCGGGCGTTCGGCGTTCAAGGTCTATTGCACCCAGTGCCACGGCGCCGGCGCGGCCGGCAGCAAGGGCTATCCCAACCTCAATGACGACGACTGGCTGTGGGGTGGCGATCTCGCCACCATCCAGCAGACGCTCGAGCATGGCGTCCGCCAGCCCGGCGACGACAAGACCCGCATGTCGCAGATGCCGGCCTTCGGCCGCGACGGCATCCTGAAGCCGGAAGAGGTGCAGGACGTCGTGTCCTATGTCCGCTTCGTGTCGCATCAGGAGGGCGCGAACGCCTCGGCGCGGCGCGGCGCAACGATCTTCGCCAACAACTGCGCCGTCTGCCACGGGGCCAATGCCAAGGGCAATCGCACCGTCGGCGCCCCGAACCTGACTGACGGCATCTGGCTCTATGGCGGGGATCGCGACACGCTCACCGAGACCGTGACCAACGCGCGTTACGGGATCATGCCGGCCTGGGGATCGCGGCTCGATCCGGTGACGATCAAGATGCTCGCCAGCTATGTCCATTCCCTGGGCGGCGGGGAGGCGTCGCCCCCAAAGCCCGCTCCGGCCAAGCCGTTGACGGTGGCGCAGAAGTGACATGACCAGCCTCCACGAGCTGAGCGCGCCCGACGAGCACTTCTTCGAAGCGCGCCGCAAGGTCTTCCCCAAGGCGGTCGACGGTCCGTTCCGGCGCCTGAAATGGGCGATCATGGCGGTCGCGTTGCTGATCTACTACGTCACCCCCTGGCTGCGCTGGAACCGCGGACCCTGGGCGCCCGACCAGGCAGTGCTGATCGATCTGGCGCATCGCCGCTTCTACATGTTCTCGATCGAGATCTGGCCGCACGAATTCTATTATGTCGCCGGCCTGCTGATCATGGCCGGGATCGGGCTGTTCCTCGTCACCTCGGCGGTCGGGCGGGCGTGGTGCGGCTATGCCTGCCCGCAGACCGTCTGGACCGACCTGTTCGTCCATGTCGAGCGCGCGATCGATGGCGATCGCAACGCGCAGATCAGGCTGCAAAAGGCGCCATGGGGGCCGGCGAAGATCGCGAAGCGGCTGGCGAAGCACACGATATGGCTGGTGATCGGGGCGCTGACCGGTGGCGCATGGATCTTCTATTTCGCCGACGCGCCGACGCTGGGGCAAGCCTTCGTCCACGGCACCGCGCCCTATGTCGCCTATGCGACGGTCGGGGTCCTCACCGCGACGACCTATATCTTCGGCGGCCTGATGCGCGAGCAGGTCTGCATCTATATGTGCCCCTGGCCGCGCATCCAGAGCGCGATGCTCGACGAGAAATCGCTGACCGTCACCTACAAGGCCTGGCGCGGCGAGCCGCGCACGCACGGCCTGAAACGGGAAGCGGCGGCGCAGGATCTCGAACATGGCGGAATGCCGTCGCTTGTCGCGCTGGCGTCCGACCCGTCGCTCGCGCCGCGCATCGGCGACTGTATCGACTGCAATGCCTGCATTGCCGTCTGCCCCACCGGCATCGACATCCGCGAGGGGCCGCAGATTGGCTGCATCACCTGCGGTCTCTGCATCGATGCGTGCGACGGCATCATGGCGAAGATCGGCCGGCCGAGCCGGCTGATCGGCTATACGACTGATCTCGACGAACGCCTGGCAGCGTCAGGGAAGGAACCCTTGCCGGTGCTGAAGCGCCTCTTCCGGCCGCGCACGCTAGTCTATTTCGGTGCCTGGGCCGGGATCGGCCTTGCGATGCTGTTCGCGCTCGGCAACCGCACCCGGCTCGACGTCAGCGTGCTCCAGACGCGCAATCCGCAATGGGTACGGCTGTCGGACGGCAGCATCCGCAATGGTTATACGGTCAAGGTCCGCAACATGGAGGAGCGCCCGCGCA
Organism: Sphingomonas oligophenolica; assembly: GCF_039522915.1. Lineage (NCBI taxonomy): Bacteria > Pseudomonadati > Pseudomonadota > Alphaproteobacteria > Sphingomonadales > Sphingomonadaceae > Sphingomonas > Sphingomonas oligophenolica. The sequence goes on along the minus strand of NZ_BAAAEH010000061.1, from coordinate 107,634 downwards.
CGGTCGAGATATCGATCGATGGACTACCGGGCGCCTCGCTCTGGACCGAGGCATCGGGCCGTGGCGGCGCATCGACGCGCCTGAAGCTCGACGTCGCGCCGGACCAGGTCGCTCAAACCCAGTTGTTCGTCGCCGCGCCCGGCAGCGGGCCGCAACGCGCCGACATGGCCTTCACCGTGCGCGCGCTTGATGCCGAAGGCGGAGTCGCCCACGACAAGACCTATTTCGAGCGCCCGGAGCAAAGCCAATGACCCGCGTCTTCACCGGCTGGCACATGACTGGAATCATCGTCGCGATGTTCGGGCTCGTCATCGCCGTGAACTTCCTGATGGCCGGCTATGCGATCGGCACCTTCGGCGGCACCGTGGTCGACAACAGCTATGTGGCGAGCCAGCAGTTCAACACCTGGCTGGCCGAGGCGCGCGCCCAACGCCGCCTGAACTGGACGATGGACGCGACGGTCGGCACTGACCGGCGCATCGTCGTGACGGCCCTCACACCGGCCGGGCCCTTGTCCGGGGCAAGGGTCGAGGTCGTTGCGACTCACCCGCTGGGCCGGCTGCCCTCACGCACCCTGGTGCTGCAAAGCGCCGGGCCCGGCAGGTTCGTTGCCGCACAACCTCTGCCCGCCGGAAGATGGCTGCTGCGGGTCGACGTTCGCGCGGGCGGAAACAATGCCCGGTTCGACGACGAGATTCCGGCATGAACGTCGCGGCGGGGTTTGACGAGAGCACGCGCCTCGCGACCTCGACGTTCACCGTGGACGGGCTGCGCTGCGCTGCCTGCATCGCCAAGCTCGAATCCGGCCTGCCGCAGATATCCGGCGTGGTGTCGGCGCGGGTCAATTTCACCAGCAAGCGGGTTCGTATCGACCATGCCGCCAATCTGGCGGACGAGGATTTGCTGTCGGCGATCGGCCGGCTTGGCTTCCAGGCGCAGCTCTTCGTCGGTGAAAGCGACGCGGCGACCAATAGCGAGAGCCGCAGGCTGATGACCGCGCTCGCCGTGGCTGGGTTCGCGGCGATGAACGTGATGCTGCTCTCGGTCTCGATCTGGTCGGGCGCCGGCGGGTCCACGCGAACGCTGTTCCACTGGCTGTCGGCGGCGATCGCGCTGCCCGCGATCGCCTATGCCGGGCGGCCCTTCTTCAGCAACGCCTGGAGCGCCCTGCGGCATGGCCGCACGAACATGGATGTGCCGATCTCGATCGGCGTCACGCTGACCGCTGCGATGAGCCTTTACGAAACGGTGATCGGCGGCCCCCATGCCTATTTCGACGGCGCGGTCATGCTCCTGTTCTTCCTCCTCGCCGGGCGCTTTCTCGACAGCGCGATGCGCGCGCGTGCCGCCGACGGCGTCGCTGCGCTGATGCGGCGGGTCCCGAGCGACGTGCTGGTCCGGCTTCCAGATGGCGCGACCCAGCGGCGTCTGGCAGCCGAGCTTGCCCCGGGCATGCGGATGATGGTGGCGGCCGGCGAACGGATCGGCGCCGACGGCGTGGTCGAGGCGGGCCACAGCAGCGTCGATTGCTCGCTCGTCACGGGCGAAAGCGTCGCGGTCGCGGTGGACATCGGCGACACGGTGCTGGCCGGTACGATCAATCTCAACGGTCCGCTGACGATCCGCGTTACCGCCGCTGGCGATGCGACGATGGTCGCCGATATCGCGCGGCTGATGGAGAACGCGACCCAGGGTAAGGGGCGCTATGTCTGCATCGCCGATCGCGCCTCAAGGCTCTACGCGCCGGCGGTCCACAGCCTTGCCGTACTGAGCCTGGTCGGCTGGCTGATCGCGGGCACGGGCCTGCATCAGGCGATGACGGTCGCGGTCGCGGTGCTGATTATCACCTGCCCCTGCGCGCTCGGCCTTGCCGTGCCGATCGCCCAGGTCGTCGCGGCCGGCGCGCTGATGCGGGCCGGAATCCTGCTCAAGGACGGCTCCGCGCTCGAGCGTCTCGCCGCGGCGGATACCATTTTGCTCGACAAGACCGGGACCGTGACGCTCGGTCGGGTCGAGCCGCTTGCTGGCGTCCCGGTCGATCCGTTCGAGCGCGGCGTCCTGCTCTCGCTGGCCCGGGCGAGCCGGCATCCCTTGTCGGTGGCGATCGCCGAACGGCTCGAGCGCGAGGGGGCGGTATCGGTGGACCTGATCGACTGCAGGGAGGAGTCGGGTCTAGGGGTCAGTGCGCGGCTGGGTGCCCAGATCGTGCGTTTTGGCCGGCCCGACTGGGTCGGCGCGCCGGCGATTGGGGATGGCGAGACTGTCGCTGCGTTCCGGATCGGCGGCGGCGCACCGCAAGTGATGACATTCGGCGATGCGATGCGGCCCGATGCCGCGGCGGCAGTTGCACGGCTCCAGCGCCAGGGCTTCGCGCCGCGCCTGCTCTCGGGGGATTCTGCCCGGGTGGTCGACACTATCTCGGACGCGCTCGGCATCGCCGGCGGCGCTCGCATGGCGCCCGCCGACAAATACCGCGTCATCGACGAATTCGCGGCTGAGGGACGGAAAGTGCTGATGGTCGGTGACGGCCTCAATGACGGACCAGCGATGAAGCGCGCTTTCGTCGCCATGGCGCCGGCTTCGGGCACCGATGTCAGCCAGCTCGCCGCCGATCTCGTCTTCTTCGGCGACCGGCTGATGCCGGTGCCGGTCGCCATCGCCGCCGCGCGACGCACGATGCGTGTCGTGCGCCAGAATTTCGCGCTTGCGATCGGCTATAATATCCTCGCCGTGCCGCTTGCGATCGCCGGGCAGGTCACGCCGCTGATCGCAGCGCTCGCCATGTCGGGATCGTCGCTGATCGTTGTCGCCAACGCGCTCAGGTTGCGCGGAGCCGCGAAATGACTGGGCTGGTCGTGCTGATCCCGATCGCCCTTGCGCTTGGACTGGCGGGTCTTGCGGCCTTTTTCTGGGCGGCGCGCTCGGGTCAGTTCGAGGACCTCGACGGGGCAGCGCTCCGCATCCTGATCGAGGATGACGACCCGATCCCATAAAAGGGAGGCGGCATCGCTGCCGCCTCCAGGGGGGGAACGTGTCGCGACGATCAGAGGCGAATACCGACGCCCGCGCCGAAGACGAGCGGGTTGAGGTGGACCATCATCGTCTGCGTGCCGATAGCGGTGGTGGTCAGCGTCGCCTTGGTGGACATCCTGATATATTTGACATCCAGGTTGAGGAACACGCGCGGCGAGATGTCGACATCAATGCCGGCCTGCCCGGCCAAGCCGAAGCTGTCGTTCATATGCACCTTGGTCGGGCCGACTGCGGCCACCAGGCCGTTCGACGCCTTTTCGTCGATGAAGATCGTGTAGTTGACCCCGGCACCGACATAGGGGCGGACATGACCTTGCGGGTTGAAATGATATTGCGCGGTAAGGGTCGGCGGCAGCACCCAGGTCGAGGCGAGCTTGCCAATGCTGCCGGTCGTGCCGCTGGTGCCTGAGGCCGTGTGCTTGGTCGTCGCCGCGATCAGCTCGAAACCGATATTGTCGGTCGCCATATAGGTCAGGTCGACCTCGGGCATGACTGAATTGTCGACGCTCGCATGCTCCGACGGGAAGGTCGGCCTGATCCCGCTTGTCGTTTCATTGGGGGCGACGAGGATGGCGCGCACGCGCAACAACACATCGCCTGCCTTGATTCCTCCCTCCTCGCTCTGCGCTGCGGCAGGCGTTGCGACCATGGCCAGGCCGAGCATCGCAGTCGCCGCGAATAGATTTCTGTGTTTCACTAAAAGCCTCCTTTGCTGTCGGAGGTGGCATTAGGCGGGCCGGTTACGGGCGGCCTTGAGCGCGCTCAACTGGTCGTTTGACCGTGGTCAAAGCGGCTGATGGCGGTTGCGGGCAGGCATGACGACATGTGGCGCTATCACCCCGACCTGCTCGCGACACCCGTGCCGCGCTATACCAGCTTCCCGACCGCAGCCGAGTTCGGCGATGATGTCGGCCCGCATGACATGGAGGCGGCGCTCGCGACGATTGGCGAGGATGATCCCGTCTCGCTCTATCTGCACATTCCCTATTGCCGCGAGATTTGCTGGTATTGCGGCTGCAACACCGGCGCGGCGAACCGTAGCGGCCGCGTCTCGGCATATCTCCAGCGGCTTGGCGAGGAAGTCGATCTGATCGCCCGTAACCTCGCTGGCCGGGGCCAAGTACGCCGGATCGCCTGGGGCGGCGGCAGCCCCAACGCGATCGCGCCCGAAGCGTTCGACGGCTTGATGCTCAGGATCAGCCAGGCCTTTCGCTGCAACGATCCGGTCGTGTCGATCGAACTGGATCCGCGGTGCTTCGACTCCCCATGGGCGGACGCGCTGGGCCGCAACAATGTGAGTCGCGCGAGCCTCGGCGTCCAGACCTTCGCGCCGCACGTACAGGAGGCGATCGGTCGGGTGCAGCCGCATTCGGATATCGTCCGCACCGTGGCGCAGCTGCGCGGCGCCGGGGTCGATTCGATCAACTTCGACCTAATGTATGGGCTGCCCGGCCAGAGCATGGGGGATCTGACCGAGACACTCGACGCGGCAGTCTCCATGCGCCCGGACCGTCTGGCGGTATTCGGCTATGCCCATGTCCCGCACCTGCTGCCGCGCCAGCGCCGGATCGATGCTACGGCATTGCCCGACGGCCGCATGCGCTTCGGCCAGGCGGCACTGGCCCATGACAGACTGTGCGGCGCTGGATATCAGCCGGTCGGCTTCGATCATTTCGCGCTGCCTGGTGATGCGATCGCCGTCGCGGCCAGAGCGGGGAGGCTGCGCCGCAATTTCCAGGGCTTTACCGAGGACGAGTCGGATGTGCTGATCGGCCTGGGCGCCTCGGCGATCAGTGCCTTTCCGGGCTGGCTGTTGCAGAATGAGAAAAATGCCGGGCGCTATCATCTCCAGATCGGCAATGGCCGCCTGGCAACCGCCCGCGGCCTGCGTCGCTCGCCGCGTGACCGTCTGACCGGCAGGCTGATCGAGCGGTTGCTGTGCGATGGCCGGGCTGATGTGACAGGTCTGCCCGATCTTGCGGGCATCCGACATCGGCTCGCCGGCTTCGAGAGCGAAGGGCTGATCGCCTGGTCCGGCAACCTCCTGCTGCTCGGCGACGGGGGGCTCCCCTATGCGCGCGGCATCGCGGCTGCGCTCGATCCTTACCGCAAGCACAGTCAAATCCGGTTCAGCAGTGCCGTCTAGCATCGGCGCCTTGCTTGCGGTGGCAGCGCTGGGGGGCCTTTCGGTGGCCAACATGCCGCCGGCCGCGGCCCCGGTGGCGCTCGCCGTCGAAATATGCGGCGGCCATGGCGTCGTGACGATCCCGCTCGATGGGTCGCCTCCGGCTCGGCATCGCGATTGCCCGGCGGGCTGCCATGCGGTGTGCGGACGCAGGAACCTGGTTGAAGCTGACGAGGACTGATCGGGCCGAATAAGGAGATTCACGTAGAGGCTGTGACATCTGGTCATGGCATCGCTGCCCCATGGCCACAGCAAGCAACCAATGCCTGGACTGCTCAGTTCGCGACACCTCTTTGTGCGGAGGGGCCGATACCGACGACCTGGCGGCGCTGAGCGCGATCGGACGGCGGCGCACGCTGGGTGCGGGCCAGGTCCTCACCTGGGCGGGAGATGCCAACCTGCTCTGTGCGAATGTCGTCGCCGGGATCCTGAAGGTGACGGCGGCGACCGCCAATGGTCGCGAGCAGATCGTCGGCCTGTTGTTCGCCGGCGATTTCGTGGGCCAGCCTTTCACTGACGATTCGACGGTGACGGTGACGGCGCTCTCCGAGAGCGATCTGTGCATCTATCCGCGCGAGCGCTTCGAGCGAGTTCTGGGCAAGGCTCCCGGCCTCGAACATGCGCTGCTGCGCTGGACCATGGCCGCGCTCGATAACGCGCGGGAACGCATGCTGACCCTCGGCCAGCGCGGCGCGCAGGAGCGGATCGCTGGCTTCCTGCTTGATCTGGTCGATCGTGCCTCGCCTGGTGGCCCAAGCAACGTGATCAGCATCGACGTTCCGATCAGCCGGGGGGACATGGCCGATTTCCTGGGGCTTACGATCGAGACGGTGAGCCGTCAGCTTACCCGTCTCAAGGGAATGGGCGCCGTCGCCCTGCCGAGGGGAGGCCGAACGATCCTCGTGCAGGATCGGGCGATCCTCGAAGCGCTGGCCAATCTGGGCTAGCCTTGGTGAAGCGCCTCTCGCTCGATCAGCGTCAGCACCATATTTTCCAACGCAACCGCCCGGCGGCAGCCGTCGAAAAAGCAACGCAACATATATCCGAACTCTCCCGGACGGGCGACGGTACCGCGCGCAACGCTGTCCCACAACACCGAGATCAGGTCCTCGCCGTGCATCGTGTCCATCGCATGCATCTCGGCCAGCTGCTCCAGCGCGCCTGACGCCGGCGGGACGTCAAATCCGGCCGCAGCTTCTGCAAGGATCGCATCGGCTCGCCTGAAATGGATCGACGTGACGATATCGATTTGATTGCAGAGCCGCCGGACCCGTGCCGGGGTGGGCAGGGCGGGCAAGGCATCCGCCAGCTGCTCCAGCTCGGTGCAGAGAGCCGCGCGCGCATCCTGATCGTCCTGGAGCAGGGCGCGGAGTGGCACTGAGGCGCTGTCGTCCTGGGCCGAGTCGATGAACACGTCGCTTTCCGCCATGGTCGGTCCGGTTCCATTGATCTTCGCGCCCTTTTTCTGCCTTGCGCGAGCGAGGAAGGATTTGACGCGGATCAAGCGCGGAGCGGCAGGGCGGGACCTGTGCGCGTGTTCGAGTCGATGCCGTCGCGTCGCGACCTGCGGGGCCAGGCGCCCGAAGGGGAGCCGGTGTCGCCCTACCGAGCTCCCAGCAGAGTCTCGAGGCGGTCGAGCAGCGGCAGCTGGCTCGCCAGCATCGCGGCGCGGGCCACGCCGATCGGGAACCACCCGGCGCGGTCGATCTCGGGGAAGGATCGGACGATGCCGCTGCGCGGGGGCCATTCCAGATCGAACCGATTGCTGACGATGGCGTCCGGGTCGATCTCCGCTGCCAGCGTGAACGCCTCGACCCATTTCCCGCCCGCCTGGCGTATGCGGCCAAGCGGTTGGAGAACGCCCGAAGGCTCGTTGCCGATCTCCTCGCGAAATTCGCGCCGCGCTGCGTCGGACGGGTCTTCGTCCGGTTCGACCATCCCCTTGGGGATTTGCCAGGCGCCCTGGTCGCGCGCTGCCCAGAACGGGCCGCCCGGATGGACAAGGAAGACCTCGACCGTCCCCTCATGATGGCGATATGCGAGAATTCCCGCGCTCAGGCGCCGACTTCCGCGCTTGCTGTTTGCCACCGGCATCGATTGCATTTCTGTCGCAGCGTTAAGGCGCCGGACTAAATCGCGACCGTCACCCTTGTCGAGCTTTACGTGCGATCGGCGTAGATCATGAACCCAGCGGGCAGCCGTTCCAGGACATGGGCGATATCCCCGGGCGATACCGCCAGGCATCCTTCGCTACGGCCGATCTTGCCTTGCTCGCGCGCGATCCTGTCGCCCACATAGGCGGCGGCGTGGATGACGATGGCGCGGGCTTCGGCATTGCTGTTGCCGGGATCGAGACCGATGAGCCGGCGCGAGTGGCCGTGTTTGCCCTCATAGATATCCCCGGTCAGATAGGCCCCTGCGGAAGAGGCCTGCGACCGCGGCACGTTCGAGAATCGTTCGAGCCAGCCGCTATGCTCGGGGTCCGAACCCCGGCCATGCGCGACGAGGATCGCGCTGCTTCTTCCGGTGGCGGTATCGAGGATATGGAATCTGGGGGTGGACGATGGCTTGCTGAAATCGACGATTCCAACCCGCTCGAGTGTGGCGATCCGCCCGCGATGGCGCTGCGCGGCCTCCAGGGCTCGCCTGACCAGTGTGGCGGGTGGCCCCGCCGATTCGGCCATAGTGGACGTTGCATATGCCGGGCATGCTGCTGCCAGGGCGACACTGCCTGCGCCGACGAGCGCGAGGCGTCTCGATATCAATTTCATGTAGGTACGGAACTCTTGTCGGGAGCGTCGCTTTACCATTGTCGCGGCGGGGCAGATATACGTGCGGACCCTTATGGTTGTGGCGCCCCCGTGGACGAGCCCGACTGCGGGCCACCGGAGACACGGTGCGCCGGTGAACCTTCCCGCATCCTCGCGCGAAGGGCGAAACCGATTTCCAGCAATTCGGCAAGACGGGCGACGCCCAATTTACGCATCACCCGGCCGCGATGAATCTCGACAGTACGGTGGCTGATCCCCAGTTCCGCACCGATCTGCTTGTTGGTCATGCCGCCGATGATACAGTCGAACACTTCCCGCTCGCGGTCAGTCAAGGTTTGGAGAACCGCGGGGCCAGGCGGCGGGGAAGGGGGCGCTACCGCCTGCCGGGCGCGGGCTATTGCCTGGTGCAGATGGTCAAGGCTGCAAGGGCGGACGATCACGTCAGAGGCTCCCATCCGTATCGCCGTTACAGCCTGCGCAACATCGTGGCGAGCCAGGGCGACTAGAACGAACGCCACCGCTTTGCGCCCGACGATCTCGGACAGATCGGCGAGCCGGGCGGCCTCATCTGACGGAGCAAGGATAACGGCGCCGCGCGCAAGATGCGGTGCGACGGCGAGAAAGGACTCAACATCGGCAAAGTGGCTGAGTCGCGTCTTGGGATCGGCGACGGCAACCACCTCGTCGAACGCCCGCCGATCGCCGATGACGTATATCCGCGACGGGATCGCCAGAGGGCCGCGCGTCATAAAGGGATCGCCGGACAAATCATTTCCGGAGGCTACGGCCGTCCGGTGCCATTTTGACATACGCAAAGCTACCAAGGTCGGGTTTTCGGCGATCTGGTGGTCTGCCTGCTCAGGGAGGTGCCCGTCCCTTTTCCGCCCGCTGGCGTCGGGGCCTCGGGACGGTCGCGGTCGCCTACGGGATTCTACGAATGGTCGGCGCGGCTGCCCTTGATCAAGGCTCGAGTTACCGATGAAGTCAGCTTCCTCTCTTGTCGACGCCGCGGGCCGGTCCGATCCCGCTCCACAGCAAGGCCTGTGATGGAAAATACACTCCCAGGCGTTGGCCTCTCACTGGCATCCGATATGGCGCTCTTCATCGACAGCGCCGCCGATCGGGCTATGTTCGTGACCGATTGCGCCGGCGTCGTACGGAGCTGGAACAAGGGTGCCGCCCTGCTGACCGGTTGGGACGCGGCGGAGATCATCGGGCGCCCCGTTGCCTTGCTATACCCCGGTGCCGACTTCGACCGCGGTCTTCCCGCGCAGGAGCAGGCCGCAGCGGAAACCGGAGCCATGCTGAGCAGGGAGGGGTGGCGCGTTCGCAAGGATGGTTCGGAATTCCTGGCGGAATTGACGATCGTCGCGTTGCGCGGGCCGGATGGCACTCATCACGGCTTTGGCCAGAGCATTCAGGATATCACCAGCCGCAAGGCGGCCGAACAGGCGCTGGCGCGCAGTGAAATGCTGTATCGCTCGATCTTGCAGACGGTGCCCGACGCAATGGTCGTGATCGACGACGTCGGCAAGATCCAGTCCTTCAGCAGCGCGGCCGAACGCCTGTTCGGCTATGATGAAGCCGAGGTCATGGGCCGCAATGTCGATATCCTGATGCCGAGCCCGTATCGCGAGCGGCACGATGCGTACATCGCCCGATACAAGCAGACCGGGGAGCGACGCATCATCGGCATCGGTCGCGTCGTTGTCGGCCGTCGCCGCGACGGCACCGAATTTCCGATGGAACTTTCGGTCGGCGAAGCCAGCAGCGACGGGCACCGGATCTTCACTGGCTTCATCCGCGACCTGACCGTGCAGCAACGGTCGGCCCTCAAGGTGAAGGAGCTGCAGGCTGAGCTGATCCATGTGTCGCGGGTAAGTGCGATGGGTACGATGGCCTCAACGCTCGCGCACGAACTCAATCAGCCGCTCGCGGCGATCGCCAATTATCTGGAAGCCGGGCGAGACCTGCTCGACGACCCCTCGGTGGACGCCAAGGCGCTGGTTCGGGAGGCGGTCGAGGAGGCTGCCATCCAGGCGCTGCGCGCCGGGCAGATCGTGCGGCGGCTGCGCGATTTCGTCTCGCGCGGCGAGACCGAAAAGCGGGTTGAGGATCTTCCCACGATGATCGAGGAAGCGGCCCGGCTCGGGCTGATCGGCGCTCATGAACGGGGCATTCGCGTCTTCTACGCGCTCGACCCGGCGATCTCGTCAGTGGTCGTGGATCGCGTGCAGATCCAGCAGGTGCTGGTCAATCTGTTCCGCAACGCCTTCGAGGCAGTGACCGATCGCGCCGAGCGCGACATCTTCGTGACCACGGCTGCGGATCGAAAGGGCCTGGTGCGGGTGTCAATCGCCGACACCGGGTGCGGTATCGATCCTGGCCTTGCGCCGCGCCTGTTCGAGGCGTTCGCCACCTCCAAAGAACGCGGCATGGGGCTGGGCCTGTCGATCTGTCGCACGATTGTCGAGGCCCATGGCGGCCGCATCTGGGCGGAGCCTCGCGAGGGCGGCGGCACGGTCTTTCACTTCACCATTCTCGATGCCGAAAGCGGGGACGCCGATGGATAAGCGCCTGGTCCATGTTGTCGATGACGAAGAGGCGATCCGCCGCTCGCTCGGCTTCCTGCTGCGCACGTCCGGCTTCAGCGTAAGCGTCCATGAGTCCGGTGTCGCCTTTCTCAAGGAGGTGAAGACCGCCGAGCCCGGCTGCATCCTGCTCGATGTCCGCATGCCCGATATGGATGGGCTCGCCGTCCAGGAGGAGCTCAACGCGCGCGGCGTGACCATGCCGGTCATTGTGCTGACCGGGCATGGCGACATCTCGATCGCTGTGCGGGCGATGAAGGCGGGCGCCGTCGACTTCCTCGAGAAACCCTTTGAAAAGCCGTTGCTGATGGACGCGATCGACCGGGCCTTCGAGCGGCTCGAACGCCGCGAGGAAGCCGCTGTATCGGAGCACGATGCCCAGGTCAGGGTCGCGGCACTGACGGCACGCGAGCAGGACGTGCTGCGCGGTCTCGTCCGGGGCCTGCCCAACAAGACGATCGCCTATGATCTGGGCATCTCGCCCCGGACTGTGGAGGTGCACCGTGCGAACTGCATGACGAAGCTCGACGTCAGGAGCCTGTCCGAGGCGCTGCGGATCGCCTTCGCCGCCGGCCTCGACACATAGGAAATCTGCGTAGAGACGGCGGCCGTCGAAATGGGCAAGTGATTCATCAGAAACAAGTCAGGTGCCCCATGTCCCCACTGCCACTCCCTCAGACCGATATCGACCCGCGTCGCCGCGCCGTCCTGGTCGAGGATGACGAGCCGGTCAGGCGGTCGCTGCAGCTCGTCCTCCATGCCCGCGGCTATGATGTCCGGTCCTTTGCCTCGGCTGCCCCCCTGCTCGACGATTTGCGGGTGGAATCGATCGACCTGCTGGTGACCGACTACCGGTTGCCGGACGGCGACGGACTGGGGGTGCTTCGCGCGATGCGGCGGGCCGGCTGGCAGGGCCGGGCGATCCTCATCACTGCGTTTCCCTCGCCGACGCTGGTCGAGAGCGCTCGTGCCTGCGGCTTCGACTCGATCCTGGAAAAACCTTTGAGGCCCAATGAATTGATCGGTGCGCTGGCTGGCTGAATCGGCTCCGTACATATCCCAATGTCGCGGCACCCCGGTCGACCCTACCCCTGAACCGAACCTATCTTTCGGAGGCTGATATGAAGAATATCCTGCTGCTCGTGCATGACGACGCCGGTCAGGAGGCGCGGTTCCAGGCTGCGCTTGACCTGGGCCGCGCGCTCGAAGGCCATCTCGTCTGCCTCGACGTCACCATCCTGCCGGCGCTGGTCGGCGCCGATTATGTTGGCGACGCCGGATTCAGCATGCTGCTGAAGGACGAGCGCGACCGCGAGGCGACGAATCGGACGAAGCTCGAGGGCCGCCTCGCGCACGAAGATGTGCCCTGGGAATGGAAGGAAGCGACCGGGACCCTTGCGCCCTGCCTCAGCGATGCAGCTGAACTTGCCGATGTGATCGTGGTCAATCGTCAGCTTGACGATTTTCCGCTGCCGGACATGCGCACCGTCGCCGGCGAACTGGTGGTCGGTTCGGGCAAGCCGATCCTCGCCGTTCCCGATTGCCTGAAGCGGCTCGATCTCGACACCGCGCTGGTCGCATGGGACGGCTCGCCGTCGTCGGCAGCCGCCCTGCGCGCTGCCGTACCGCTGCTGCGCCTCGCTACCCGTGTCACGATCGTCGAGATCGAGGACGACTCGATCCAGGCGCCGGCCGAGGAAGCAGCGACCTATCTTTCGCGCCACGACATCCATCCGGAGATCCGGCGCCTGCCGGCGGGTGACAAGGGCGCGGCCGAAATGATCCTGGGCCAATTGGCCGATGACGGTTTCGGGTATCTCGTGATGGGCGGGTTCGGGCATCGCCGCTTCGCTGAGGCGCTGTTCGGTGGCGTCACGCGCGCGATGCTGACCAAATGCCCGGTGCCCGTGTTCCTGGCGCACGAAGGGTAACCCTACGGCGGAACCCGGCCGCTGCTGCGGCCGGGGCGAGAGCGGACTAGCCGCATCGAGCGGTTGGCGATGTTCCGGCCTTCTCCCGGGCAGCCGAACGGACCTCCGCACAACATGATAAAGAACGGGGCGGCGCTTTTCGGTAAAGCGCGCGCCCCGACTTTGTACTCGCATCCGCTACCGATAAGGTGGTGCGCTAAAGGGCGCCGCCATTCCCTCGGCCTGGCGGATCAGCGTGCCGCGATCTCGCGACGGACCGTGATCTCGGAGCCCGAGCTCTCGCTGGCGACAGTGGTGAATCCAGCTTCGCGCTCAAGCGCCAGCGCCGAACGATTGTCGGCGCTTTCGACTGAGTCGATCGTCTTGATCCCCTCGCTGCGGGCATAGTCGATGACATGCTGGACCAGGGTCCAGCTGACGCCGCGGGCCTTGAAGTCGCTGCGCACCGAGACCGCCAGCTCCGCGCGTTCGCCATCGGGATCGGAGGCCAGCATGGCGGTTGCGATCAACGTGCCGTCCTCAGCGAAGGCCAGGAAGTTCATGGTACGGCGATAGTCGATCTGGGTCATCGCCGCGAGCCGGTCCCGACCGACCTCGCGCAAGCCGGTCAGGAACCGGAAGCGCAGGTCGTCGGGCGAGACGTGGCGGAAGAAATCCGCCAGCACAGCTTCGTCGTCCGGCCGTACCGGGCGCACGTCCATAGTGACGCCGCCGCGCGTCGTGAGCCTGGCCGCCCACTGCATCGGGATCGGCCGGATAACGGGCGGGGAGGCTTTGGCGTCATCGGCGATTCGGATGCGTGCGTCGAGCGCGATCACCCCGCGGCTGTCAGCGAGCAACGGATTGATGTCGAGTTCGGCGATCTCCGGAAAATCGACAGCGATCGCGGACAGTGCGTTCAGCACCTTGACGATCTCCGCCTGATTGGCCGGCGGCACATCCCGATACCCGCCAAGAATGTGGGCGATCCGCGTTGCCGCAATCATCTCTCCCGCCAGTGCGTCATCGAGCGGGGGCAGACCGAGCGCGCGATCGTTGACGATTTCGACCGCCTTGCCGCCCGCGCCGAAGGCGATGACCGGCCCGAAAGTCGGGTCGCGGGCAATGCCGGCGAGCAGCTCGCTGCCGTCGCGGCGCACCACCATTGGTTCAACCTCGAAGCCGGTTAGCGATGCAGTGGGATGTTCGTGCCTGAATCGCTCGGCCATTGTCTGCGCCGCTGCCACCGCGTCATCGGGGGTGGCAATGCCGAGAGCGACACCGCCAATGTCCGATTTGTGCGGGAATTGCGGCGAGACCAGCTTGATCGCATATGGGCCCTCGACCCTGGCGCAGGCGTCGGCGACCGCGTCAGCGGAGCGTGCAAGGACGCCGGAAACGCACGGCACGCCGTACGCCGTCAGCACCGACTTGGCCTCGCAGGCACTCAGCACCGTGCGACCCTCATTGCGCGCGCCGATGATCATGGCGCGGGCACGGGCGCGGTCGCTGTCGGCAATGCTGATCCCGGCCGGCGCGCGCATCAGCGCGTCGCGGCCTTTCCGCGCCTGCAGCAAATAGCCGAAGCCCCGGACGGCATCGTCGAGATTGTCAAACAGCGGAATGCCGGCGGCGTCGAACAGGCTGCGCACCGATGCTGCGTTGTCGGTACCCATCCAGCACGCGATCACCGGCTTCGCCACGTGCGGATCGGCGGTTTCGATCATCTCGATCACCCCGCGGGCAATTTCCGATCCGGCGGCGACAGCGGTTGGGCAGTGGATCACGAGCAACGCATCGACATCGGAATCCGTCAGCGCCGCGCTGGCGGCGAGCGCGAATCGCTCGGCGCGGGCATCCCCGACGACATCGATCGGATTGGCGCGCGACCAGGCACCGGGCATGTGCGGCTCGAGAGCCGCGAAGGTTTCCGGATGAAGCGTTGCCAGCCTGCCGCCGGTTGCCGGGAGCGCGTCCGCGGCCAGCACGCCGGCGCCGCCGCCATTGCTGACGATGGCGAGCCTTTCCCCGCAGCGCGGCTGGTGCCGGCACAGCACCTGGGCCGCGTCGAACAATTCGGTCAGGCTGTCGACCAGAATGATCCCGGCGCGATGAAAGGCGGCGGCATACACATCATAGGATCCGGTCAGCGCCCCGGTGTGCGACATCGCGGCGCGGCCCGCTGCGTCCGAGCGGCCGGCCTTGATCGCGATCACCGGCTTGATCCGGGACGCGGCGCGGGCTGCCGACATGAACTTGGCCGGGTTGGTGACACCCTCGACATAGAGCAGGATCGCGTCGGTCTTCGAGTCCGCCGCGAACAGGTCGATCAGGTCGCCGAGATCCACATCGGCCATGTCTCCGGCCGAGACCACGCCCGAAAAGCCGATCTCCTTCGCGCCGGCCCAATCAAGCATCGCCGTCACCAGCGCGCCGCTCTGGGAGATGAAGGCAAGCCGGCCAGGCACGGCGCGGCGCGGCGCGAACGAGGCGTTGAGCTTGGCGTGCGGCATCAGCACGCCCAGGCAGTTGGGCCCAACGAGGCGCAGAAGATGTGGCCTCGCCGCCTCGAGGATGGCGGTGCGGGTTGCCTCGTCATGCGGCTCGGCCGAGATGATCACGGCGACTCGCGTGCCACGCGCACCCAGTTCGGCGACGATACCCGGCACGGTATGCGCTGGCGTCACGATCACCGCCATGTCCGGGGTCTCGGGGAGCGCGTCGATCGTCGCCGCCCATTGGACGCCTTCGACATCCACCTGCTTCGGGTTCACCGCGAACAGCGTACCGCTGAAGCCGCCGTCGAGCAGGTTCGACAGGACGAGCTGGCCGAGCGCGCCGGGGCGCTGCGATCCACCGATCACGGCGACATTGCGCGGATGGAGAAGGGCGTCGAGATTGCGGATGGTCATGAGTCGTTCCCGTCATCGGGGCATAGCAGCGCCCCGGACCTTCAATCCCATGGCGATGGGTGGGGAGACATCCGTATAGTTCCGCATATGGCGAACCCTAAAGAAAGATAGGCTGGCGGCCGCAATGACGGGAGGCCGATATGACGACGAAAATTCTTGTGATGTCCGGCCGCGCGACCGCGCTCGCACACCGCCAGCCGCGGCTCGCGGTCGGTGGCTCGATGCTCTTCTGCATCATCCTGGCAGAGATTGTCACAGCGATGGTGCTTCACGGCGGCGCAGCGTGACGAGCGGCGTCGATCCGGCGGGCATTGGACATCTCGTCCTGCTCGGTCACCCGGCGCCCGGCAGCTTCAACCACAGCATGGCCATGGCCTATTGTGCCGCGGTTCGTGCCTGCGGGCAAAGCGCGACGCTGCGCGACCTCTATGCCATCGGGTTCAATCCGCTGCTGGGGTTCGAGGAGCGCCCTGACGCTGATTTCGCACCAGCCGCGGATGTCGCGGCGGAACTGGACCTGATCAGGGCAAGCCAGGTCATCACGCTGGTCTATCCGATCTGGTTCGGCATGCCGCCCGCAATCATCAAGGGCTATATCGACCGCGTCCTCGGCGCCGGTTTCAGCGCGCGCGCGATCAAGACGGGCGACCGGCACGAGTTGCTCCAGGGCAAGCACCTCGTCATCCTGAGCTCATCGGCTGCGACCCGGCCATGGCTCGACGAGCGGGGCCAATTGGAGGCGCTGCGCCAGGCCTTCGACAGCTATCTGACGACCATCTTTTCGCTCCACGGCTGCGACCATGTCCATTTCGATGCCGTGGTCAGCGGTATGAGCGCGCAAGTCGTCCGCGAGGATATAGAGATAGTCGAAACCCAGGCGCGCAAGACCTGCAGCGAGGTCATCGCGGAGCGGCACGCCCTGCAGGCGGAACAAAGCCTCGCGCGCCGACACTCCTGAGCGCCATCGCCGCAAGGCAGAAGAAGGGAAGGCCGCGCGAAGGCATCGGGGGCCGCTGGCCCCCGATGCGGAGGTTTACGCAACGACGATATTGTCAACGATGCTGGTCACGCCGGGCGCCGCCCAGGCCGCGCGTTCGGCGATCTGGCGTTCGGTCCAGGCTTTCACCCGGCCCCCAAGCGTTACCTTGCCGCCGTCGGTCAGCACGGTAACCGACGCAGCATCGTCGCTGGCGGAGCGCTTGATCGCCGCCATGATGCGTTCCTTGACGTCGCTCGCCACCGGCACCTGGCGCAGGCTGATGAGATTGGTGACGCCGACGACGCCGGTAATCCGGCCGGCCGCGCGGCGCGCTGCCTCCTTCTGGTAATACCAGTCGACAGTGCCGGTCAGGGTGACCCAGCCCTGTTCGACCTTGACCTTGATCCGATCGTCGGGAACCAGCGCGTCCCAGGCAAGGACGTCGACGATGCGCTTGGCGATCTCGCTGTCCGCAGTCTTGGCATCGGCTGGATAGCGGACCTTGAGCTCCTCGGCGATCGCCTTGGTGCCGGCTACCCGGTACGCGGCCTTCTCTGCTTCGAGCTTCTCGGCATAGCTGCGCACCAGACCGGACAGGGTGACGACACCGCCTGTTACCGAGACGCCGATATCGGCGTGATGGATGCTGGGATCCCATTCCAGCTCGGCCATGACATCATGCTGCAATTGGCTGTCGGTTTTCACGGATTTTCTCCTTGGCTTGGGGGAAATGACGCGCCTTGGGCGCGACGGACTCATCGACGGCCCCGCTGATGACCATCGGCAAGTTCAGCGAAACGACCGTACCCCGGCCCTTGCGGCTGCGAATGTGCATGCTGCCATCGGCCTCACGCGCGAACCGGCTCACCCGGCCAAGGCCGGTGCCGTTTGCCGATTGCGTTTCCCGGCCGTCCAGCGCGGTCGCCAACGTGCCGGCGTCCATTCCGTCACCATCGTCAGCGACGGTAAGCCAGATGCGCTTGCCTGCCGCATGCACCCGGACTGTGATGTGATTCCAGGCGGAGAGTGCCGCGCGGGCGTTGGCGACCAGTTCGAGGATCGCGGCATCGAACCCGGCCGTATCGGCGCGGACGGGCAGGGGGCCTTTCGGGCGATCGATCCGGATGGAGGCCCGTCCAGCCAGCGCCTGCATCATCGGCTCGAGCGTGGCGAGCCGTGCGCAGGCATCGAACGCGCTTGGCTCCACGGGCCAGCGGCGCGCCAGCAGATCGGTGGTGAGCTGACCACCGCGCTCGGCGGCGCTCGCAATCGCACTCAGGAGTTTTGCCCGACGCGCTTCTGAAGGGTCGTCTTCGAGCAGCCGGCCCGCGGCGGCCAGCACACCGAAGAGATTGCGAAGGTCATGAATGACCTCGCGGCTCGGTGGCGTCGACATCGTGGCAAGAACCGGTTGATCGTGCATGAAGGGTTCCTCGCTGGGAGCCGTTGTTTTCGGCTCCAGAGGGCTGGCGGAAAATGCGTAGTTGTCCGTAAGCGCCGATGCGTACCGCGGGATTCCGCCCTTTCCGGGCTGGCGGCGGTCGGGTTGGCCGAGAGGCGTAAATCCTGCCTTGCCCGGAGAAGCCACGAAGCGATCCCGAGAGGCTTTGCCCGACGTACGTAGACATCCCGATAGAGCAGCCGCCCGGCGACGCTAGAGTCGTTTGCAGCTTCGCTGAATCGGCACCAGCCCGCTCCCCCACCCGACCTCCCATCCAGGATATTCTGTGGGAGGTCGGGTGGGGGAGCGGGCTGGTGCCGTCTTACTGAAAACGACTCTAGACCGACGGCGTCGAACGGGGAAACGGGATGAATGCGCCAGTTATTGTCAGATTCCTGATCGGCCTGTGCCTGGCTGCCGCTATTGCCCAACCGCATGCCGCGGCGATCGCCGGCGACACCCAGGCGCTCACCGCCGGCACTGTGCTGGACGCGGTCCTGCGCCTGAAGCCCGGCGAATATCTATGGGCGCCGCAGGTCGCACCGAGCGGACCGCTTCTGCTGGTCGTGAACGTCACAACCCAGCGGGCCGTGCTCTATCGGAACGGCGTGCCGATCGGCGTCACGACCGTATCGACCGGCCGCCGCGGCCATCTCACCCCGCTGGGCGTCTTCCCGATCCTGCAAAAGCAGGTCGAGCATTATTCAAGCATCTACGACAATGCGCCGATGCCGTTCATGCAGCGGCTGACCTGGGGTGGCGTGGCGCTTCATGGCGGATCGCTGCCGGGCTATCCAGCGTCGCATGGTTGTATCCGCCTGCCGCTCGAGTTCGCCCGGCTTCTGTTTGCCGAGACCAGGCTCGGCATGACAGTGATGGTCATGCAAAGCGCCAGGCCGCACGTCCTCTCCCCCGACATCGATCCACTGCCGGCTGCGGCGGTGACGTCTCCTCCCTATATCTGGGCCCCTGAACGCTCCCCCTCGGGACCGATGGTTCTCGTCCTGAGCACGGCCGATCATCAGCTGGTCGTCCTCAGGAACGGCCGGCAGATCGGCGCCGCCCCCGCCGATGTGGACGGACAGGTCGACCAGCCGCTTCTGTCAGTCCTTCAAACGGCGGGCGCCGACGGTGCTCACTGGTCGCGGGTCGCCCTGCCCGGCCAGGACGTGACGGGAGCACCCGCGCTGGGTCTCCAGGATATCCATGCCGATGACTCGTTCAGGGCGTCGGTCGCCGCGGTGATCGAGCCAGGCACCACCCTGGTGATCACGGGGGATTCCCTCGTGCCGGCTGCGGATGAGGGCTCGAAGCCGAGCGGGAGCAAATAGCGACTATAGTTTCCCGCGCGCGAGCGACAAGCACGGCAGAAAAGCTTGATTCCTTATCCTCGCCGACGGATTCACTGCGTGAATTTTGTAACCACGCCTGTTTTTAATCTTGTATATTGCCAGTCCCATACGTGATACTTCACCAAGGTTAGGGCGCCGTCACGACGAACCGTACGGCGACCCGGGGACCGAGTGATGCAGCGTAAATCGGGAAACTGGATACCGGTCGCGCGGGCGGTCCTCAAGGCCGGATCGATCCAATGGTGGGGGGTGATCGGTGCTTCGATCGGTATCGCCGCACTTTTGAGCGCGGGCCTCCATGTCTTTCTGCCTGGCGTCGACCCCTATCTTCCCTTCGTCGTAGCAGTTCTCGTGATCGCGATGCTCGCCGGCGCCCGCGCCGTTCTGCTTGGTGCTGCCTTGTCGCTCGCCATGGTTGCGATCCTGGCCGGCAATCGTTTCGCGGAATCGAGCCTTGCGAATAGCGCCGTCTTCATCGCCGCCTGTATCGTGATCATGGTCGTTGCTGAACGGGCCGGCCTTCGGCCTGATCGCAAGGGCGATGCCTATCCAGGCAAGGAAACTGCGCGCGACCTTGCCGAAGAGCTCAATCTGCTGATCGACGGTGCCACCGATTACGCCATCTATATGCTCGATACCGACGGGCGGGTCACGATCTGGAACAAGGGAGCAGAGCGCCTCAAGGGCTGGACCGAGGAGGAGGTGCTCGGCCAGCACACCATGATGTTCTATTCGCCGCAGTCGCGCGCCGCCGGCAAGCCCCTTGAAGACCTTGCGCGCGCCGAGCGGCTCGGCAAGTTCGAGGAAGAGCGATGGCGCAAGCGCAAGGATGGCTCGGAGTTCCTCGCTCATATCTCGATCACCGCGCTACGCGATGAGGAGGGGAAGCTGCGGGGGTTCGGCAAGGTGATCCGCGACATGACCGATCAGCGCGCCGCCGAGCGCGAGCTCGGTGCCAATGCGGCGCATCTCGGCTCGATCCTCTCGACCGTGCCCGATGCGATGGTGGTGATCGACGACCGCGGCTCGATCATCTCGTTCAGCGCGGCGGCGGAGCGGCTGTTCGGCTTTGCCGAGGCCGAGGTGATCGGCACCAATGTCAGCCGTCTCATGCCGTCTCCCGACCGCGAGCAGCATGACAGCTATCTGCAGCGGTATCTCGCCACCGGCGAGAAGCGGATCATCGGGATCGGCCGGGTCGTCCGGGGCTTGCGGCGCGACGGGACCACCTTCCCCATGGAACTGTCGGTCGGCGAGGCGATCGCCAACGACCAACGCATCTTCACCGGCTTCGTGCGCGACCTTACGGAGAAGGTAGCGGCCGAGGAGCGGATCGAGGAGCTGCGCTCCGACCTGATCCATGTCGCGCGCGTCAGCGCGATGGGAACCATGGCGTCGACCCTCGCTCATGAACTCAACCAGCCGATCACCGCGGTCATCAACTATGTCCAGGCGGTCAGCGACCTGCTCGGCACGCCCGATCCCGAGCACCTCCCGATGATCAGGGACGCGCTTCGCGAGACCGCCAGCGAGGCGCTGCGGGCCGGCAACATCGTCCGGCGGCTGCGCGACTTCGTCGCCCGCGGGGATGTCGAGAAATCAGTCGAGGATCTGCCGTTGCTGATCGAGGAAGCCGCCAAGCTCGGGCTGATCGGCGCACGTGAAAGCGGCGTCGACGTAACGTTCGAGCTTGATCCGGATGCTTCCCCCGTGCTCGTGGACAAGGTCCAGACGCAGCAGGTGCTCATCAACCTGATGCGCAACGCGACCGAAGCGATGGCCGGCCAGACGGTGCGCCGGCTTCGGGTCACCAGCAGGGTTGACAGTCCCGGGTTCGCACGGGTCTCGGTCATTGATACCGGGCCGGGCCTTGCCGCGGAAATCGCCGAGAATCTCTTTCGCGCCTTCAACAGCACGAAGAGCCAGGGCCTTGGCCTGGGCCTGTCGATCTGCCGTACCATCGTCGAGGCAAATGGTGGCCATATCTGGATGGAACCGTGCGAAGGGGGTGGCGCCGCCTTCCATTTTACGCTGATGATGATCGATGAAGGGAGCAACGATGGCCGATAATCGCCTGATACATATCATTGACGACGAGGAGGCGATCCGGCGGTCGGCTAGCTTCATGCTCAAGACGTCCGGTTTCAAGGTCGAAACCTGGAATTCCGGTACCGACTTCCTGAAGGAGGTGCGCCACGTCGAGCATGGCTGCATCCTGCTCGATGTTCGCATGCCCGACATGGACGGACTCGAGGTCCAGCAGGCGCTGATCGAGCGTGGCGTTACCATGCCGGTCATTGTCCTGACCGGGCATGGCGATGTCTCGATTTCCGTTCG
This sequence comes from Sphingomonas oligophenolica, assembly GCF_039522915.1. Lineage (NCBI taxonomy): Bacteria > Pseudomonadati > Pseudomonadota > Alphaproteobacteria > Sphingomonadales > Sphingomonadaceae > Sphingomonas > Sphingomonas oligophenolica. The sequence continues at coordinate 86,123 of NZ_BAAAEH010000061.1, read as the reverse complement.
GGCAATGAAGGCGGGTGCCGTCGATTTCATCGAAAAGCCGTTCGACAAGGCAGTGCTGATGGGCGCGATCGCGGCGGCGTTCGAGCGGATCGAACGTGCCGACAGTGTCGCCGCCCGAGAGGAGGGCGCTGCGGTCCTTATTGGGGCGCTGACGGGACGTGAGCGCGAAGTGCTGGAAGGCCTGGCCGAGGGCCTGCCCAACAAGACGATCGCCTATGATCTCGGGATTTCACCTCGGACGGTCGAAGTCCACCGTGCCAATATCATGTCCAAACTGCAGGCGCGCAGCCTGTCCGACGCGCTGCGCATCGCCTTTGCCGCTGGGTTCGGCGCCGACAAGGCGTAGCGTCGGCCCCCCTGTTCAGCGACCGGAATGCGCGCTGGGCGCGCGCGCCGATGGCATTGCAGCCGGCACCGTCACAAGCGGGAATCCCATGAAAGCCGAGATGCCGTGACTGATCTTGCCGTGCTCTTCGAACATCCTGCCTGGTTCAGCCGTCCGCCGCGGGCCTCTCCCTGTTCCTCCCTGTTATCTTGTTATTTTCGCCGCGACCCGGCCATTCTTCATCTTTATCGTTCAATATCAATGGCATGACTTGATATCATGCCCTGCCTGTCGGTGAATAACAGGGAGGGCATTCTCCCTGTTCCGGAAATTAACAGGGAGGGTTTTTTCCATAACAGGGAGGCTCCTGGCGATAGCGGCGGCGACAAGGCCGGGTCACTCAGATGAGGTGATCCGGAGCGACCTTATCCTGTGGCGCCTGGATTTGAATCGCGAGGACGGGATGCCGCGCCGGTTGACACTATATGCATAGTGATGCATATGCATGATCATGCATTTAGACCCGTTCCAGACCCTGGCCGATCCAACCCGCCGTCGCGTGATCGACGCGCTCAGCAAGGGCGAGCGGCAGGTCAACGATCTCGTCGCCGAGATCGGCATTCACCAATCGGGCGTGTCCCGTCATCTGCGGATCCTGCATGAGGCCGGGTTCGTCGCGATGCGGCCGGACGGGCAGCGGCGGCTCTATTCGCTGCAGCCTGATCCGTTCCGCGAGCTCGACGCGTGGCTGGGCAAGTACCGCGCGTTCTGGGAAGCGCGGCTGGACCGCTTCGGCGCAGCGCTTCAGGCGCGCCAGGAAAATCGCAAACGCGAAGGGAAGGCTGAAAATGAGTAGCCAGATCGAATCGAGCATCGTCATCGAGCGCGTCTATCAGGCCGATGTCGAAGAACTCTGGGACTTGTGGACGACGAAAGAGGGATTCGAATCCTGGTGGGGTCCGCGGGATTTTCGCGCCGATGTCCACACCCTCGAAGCGCGTCCCGGCGGCGCGCTGCATTATGATATGGTCGCCGATACGCCGGCGATGATCGCGGCGATGAAGAATATGGGCCAGCCGGCATCGCACGCATGCCGGGGTTCCTTTACTGAGTTCAGGCCGCATGAGCGGCTGGTCCTCACGCAGCTCATCGATTTCCTGCCGGGCGTCGAACCCTATGACAGCACGATGGTGGTCGACTTCCTTCCCGTGGCTGACGGGCGCGTCCGGATGGTGGTCACGCTAAGCCAGATGCACGATGCACAGTTCACAGAGATGCAGAAGCAGGGCTTCACGAGCCAGCTTTCCAAGCTGGACAAGCGCTATGGGTGGCTAGCTCGTAGCCAATAAGTACCGCGCGACGGCTTCGTGATCATCAGGCGGCGCTGGTGCAGGCGAAGAACGAGAAGGCGAGGCGCTTCAATCTCGCTTGTGCTGAAGTGGGCGAATCCTGCCGACAGTCGAACGCTGTTCCTGCCAATCGAGACGGTGACCGCGGCGTTCAGCTGACATGGTAAAGCTCATCTGAGGACGCTGAAGGCGGATCGCGTTGATCGCCGAGACGATCATCCGGGATATCGACGAGAATCGCCTAGGCAGCGCCCGCTGCCTGGGCGATCTTCGTTGCACATTCGGTAAGGAGGAGGCGGCCATGGCACCAGACCAGTCGCGCGTCGCGGTCGTGACCGGGGCCAGCTCGGGCATCGGCAAGGAAGTCGCGAAGGCGCTTGCGCGCCAGGGCTTCAGCGTGATCGGCACCGGCCGCGACGCGGAGCGCATCGCGGCTGCGGAGGCGGAAATCCGGTCGGCGTCCTCGGGCGGCCACGTCCACATGCTGCGCGCCGATCTCTCGCTCATCGCCGAGGCCGAGCGGACCGCGCGCGACATAGCCGCGCTCACCGATCGCGTTGATGTGCTGATCAACAATGCCGGGGGCATGGCGAGCGGACAGGTGATGACAGAGGAGGGACATGAGGCGAATTTCGCCGGCAATCACCTCGGCCCCTTCGTGCTGACCCGGGCGCTGCTGCCCTTGTTGCGGGCTGCCGCAGCCACATCGCCGCCGGCTTCAGTCCGGATCATCAACACGGCATCCGACGCCAGCGAGATGATCCCGATGATCAACCTCGACGATCTGGAGAGCCTGACCGCCTTCAACCCGGGCCTCGCCTATTGCACCGGCAAGTTGGCCAATGTGCTCTTCGCCCGCGCGCTGGCGAAGCGGTTGGCAGGCGACGGCATCGTCGCGCACTCGGTTCATCCGGGCGCGGTGGATTCGAATTTCTTCTCCTATGCCCCCGCGGCCACGCGGGAGCGGGTGAAGGACATGCCGAAATTCTCGACCGAGGAGGGTGCCGACACATTGGTCTGGCTGGCGACCTCGGAAGAGGGCGGGCAGGGCAGCGGCGGATACTGGCATCAACGCAAGCCGCGCGTGCCCAACCCGCTTGTCGACGACGATGCGATCGTCGATCGATTCTGGAAGGAAAGCGAAAGGCTCGTGGCCGGCATTGGTGCCTAGCCGCTAGCCGTTGTCGTCAAGTCTTTCCGCGATCAGCCGGCGCAGCTCGGCGGTCTTGACCTTTGCGCTGCCGGTCAGCCGCAGGTCGCTTTCAGCGAAGAACAGGACGCGACGCGGGACCTTGTAGCTGGCGAGCTTCTCCCGGGCGAAGCTGCGCACCATTGCCTCGTCGAGGCTGGCTCCGGCATGCGGGACGATGCAGGTCACGACGAGTTCGCCCAGCGTGTCGTGCGGGATGCCGACGGTCTGCGCGATCTTCACGCCCGGGCAGGCCTGGATCACGCTGTCGATCTCGACCGGCGACACATTGGCGCCACCGGTCTTGATGATGTCATTGAGCCGCCCCTCCCAGACCAGGCGCCCGGCCGCATCCAGATAGCCGCCGTCGCCGGTGCGGAAATAGCCCTGATCGTCGAGGGTTTCGTCGAGCGGGATGCCGAGATAGCCAAGCATCAGCGTCGGCCCCTTGATCGCGATCTCGCCACGCTCGCCGCGCGCGACGATGGCGCCGGTCATCGGATCGACGATCTTCAGGCTGTTGCCGGGCAGGGGCGGACCATGGCTGTCGCCGGCTTCTGCGCGCGATGTGCCGGCGGGGCAGGCGGTGCCGAGGGTGAAGGTTTCGGTATTGCCATAGGCGTGGCGAGGCTCGATCCAGGTCGTGCGTACCGTCGGATGGCGCGCGATGGGGGAGTCGATATCGACATGAGTGAGCGCCGAGAGGTCGGTGCTCTGCCAGTTCGCTGCCGATACCAGCTGCTCCCATTGATGCGGCCAGGCGAACAGGAAGGTCACCCGCTCAGCCTCCATCAGCGTCAGCGCTTCTTCAGGCTGGAATGTCCGCTGCAGCACCAGCGTGCCCCCGGCCGCGAGCGTCGCGCCGAGAACCATCGCGAAATTGCCCGACCAGAAAAAACCGTTGGCGGTCCAGTAGCGGACGCCGTCCTCCAGGCCTTGCTGGCGCCGCATGCGCCACATCTGGATCGCGACCCCACGATGGGCGCTGAGGATTCCCTTGGGCTTGTTGGTGGAGCCGGAGGAAAAGAACAGCATGCCGGGATCGGCCGGTGTCACGGTTGCGGCACGTGCTTCGACGATCGACGGATCGACGGCTGCGCCGCGCGCGAGAAAGCTCTCCCAGCGTTCGATGGCGCCCAGCGGCATATCGCTGTCGAGCATCGCCAGATGCCGAAGATAGGGGAATTTGATCGACGCCAACGCACCGGGCCGAGCCGAGCCGATGCCCCGATCAAGGTCGCACAGCATCTGCGTGAAATCTTTCTTGAGGACCCGCCGATCAAGCAGCAACACCGAGCAGGCGGCGCTTGCCACGAGATGCTCGAGCTCGTTTGCAGTGGAAAAGCTGCTGAGCGGCGCAGCGACGCCCCCGGCCAGTGCCGTGCCGAACACCGCGGTAAGGAATTCAGCCCGGTTGGTCATGAGCACGCCGACCCGCTCGCCCTTGCCGAGGCCGCAGGCGACCAGCGCCTTCGCGACCTCGACCGAGCGGTCCCATAGCTGGGCATAGGACCAGCGATCGGCGGTGTCGTCGGCGAGACGACGGACGATAGCCTCCCGATCGGAAAACCGCGCCGTCACCGCGCGCAGGAAGCCAGGAAGGGTCAGGTCGCCGAGCCCGGCTTCCTCGGCCAGGGGCGGACCATGGACGATCGATTGACTCATATCGGCAGGGAACTCGTTGATCGTCATTCAGGCGCCTCGAGCGCGGCGCCGCACGCTTCGCTGCCCGCACCGCCCCGTGTGCGGCCGGGATCGATGCCGGACTTGACCGATTTCGACAAAGTCAGCCGCGGCGAAGCGCAGCCGCTCTCAGATCAGTCGGCGAAACGGCGAACCATTTATGGCAGCTGCGCGTCATCACCGATTGCTCGGCAAAGCCCAGCCTCTCGGAGATTTCGGCAAAGGCCAGCCCGGTCTGCTGGAGATAATAGAGCATGATATCCGCGCGGACCTCGTCCTTGATCCGCTGGAACGACGTACCCTCTGCCTTGAGCCGGCGATGCATGGTGCGCGCATGCAGGTTGAGCTCGCTTGCGACCCGCTCATTGGTGCACAGGCCGCTTCCCAGGAATCTCATCACCAGGCCTCGCGCCTCGGCGTGAAGCGGTGGGCGGTGCCGGGTGAAGTGCGCATCGATAAAGGCGATGGCCGATTGATAGGCCGAGGCATCCGACGCCACGATCGGGCAGGCAAGGTCTCTCGCCGAATAGACCACGCCATCCTCATTCTGGCCGAAGCGTATTTCGCAGCCGAAATAGCGGCGATAGGTTTTGAGCGGCGAGACCGGCTGGTGGCGGAAATGAACCCTGCGCACGCGGCCATGGCCGCCGGTCATTTCCATTGCGGCGAGATGGCCGTCGAGCAGAAGCTGCTCGATCGCCTGGCTCCGGTTCGGCATCTGGCTGAGCAGGATATCATGACCGACGAAGACGCTGTCGTCCTCGGGCGACCGTTTGAGCCAGATCCTGGCGGCAAGGCTGTGCGCATAGCTGTGCTTGCTGACGTAATCGAGCGCGTCGCCGAAGGTCAGCGAGTTTCGCATGACCTGGCCGAGCGGACCGAACATCGCGCCGCGGCTCTGCAATTTCGCGAGGCGCATGCCGAAATCGCGGCATTCGAGCTCGGTCGCCGCGAGATCGATCAGGCCGACCATCTGCCGATAGGTCGCGTTCACGCTGCCGTCGGCAATCGCGCCGGGGTCGATCCCGGCCTGCTGAAAAAGCCGTGCCGGATCGCCGCCCAGCTCCTCGACCAGATCGGGAAAGAAGCGCAGCAGGCGGGCATGCACCACGTCGAAGATATCGGCGCTCTCGGCAATCCGCTCCGGTGCGACACTGCGCCCCACATTCATCTCCAGGCACTGGCTGCGCTTTTCGCAAGGCGCGCATTTGTCCGAATTAGTCAAGCGATGCCGAGCCGGCGGGCGATAACGTCCCGGCGAGAAGCGCGCATCGGGACTCACCCGATCCCCTGACCCAGGAGAGAGCTGAGATGGACGCCACGGCCGACGATCTGCGAGCGATGCTCGATCGCGACAGGATCCGCGACTGCCTCGTGCGCCTCGCCCGCGGTGAGGATCGCCGTGACGCAGTGACGATCAGCGCCAGCCTCTGGCCGGATTCGATCACTGACTATGGCGTCTTCAAGGGAAGCTTCGATGCGTATCTCGCCTGGGTGGTGCCCGGCGCCGACGCGATCACCAATACGCAGCATGTGCTGGGGCAGAGCTTCATCGATCTCGACGGCGACAGCGCGAAGGTCGAGACTCAGGTGATCTCCTACCACCGTGTCGACATGGGCGAAGGGGAGCGCGACACCTGTATCGGTGGCCGCTACCTCGACCGGATGGAAAAGCGCGACGGTGTCTGGCGCATTGCCGAGCGGATGATGCTCTATGACTGGTTCCAGGACTGGGGCGCGGCGATCGACTGGTCGCACGGCGTGATGGGCATGGGCTTCAGCGGGCCGCATTTCTCCGGCCGCTCGGTCGGGGATCATAGCGAGACTTTCTTCGGGAAGGGGCGATGACGGGGTCGCTCAGCGGCAAGGTTGCGGTGGTCACCGGCGCAAGTCGCGGGATCGGCAAAGGCATCGCGCTTGCGCTCGCCGCGGAGGGCGCGACGGTTTACGTTACCGGGCGTACGGTGATGCAGGATAGCTACCCACTGCCCGGGACGGTCGGGGAGACAGCCGAGCAATGCACGAGCCGCGGCGGTCAGGGGATCGCCGTCGCGGTCGACCATGCCGATGATGCGCAGGTCGCCGCGTTGTTCGAGCAGGTGCGGCGCGAGCAGGGGTGGCTCGACATCCTGGTCAACAACGCCTTCGCGCTGCCCGAGGACCTGACCGAGCCGCAACCCTTTTGGGAGAAGCCGCTCTCCAATCTCGACATGTTCGAGGTCGGGGTGCGTTCCAACTTCGTTGCGGCATGGCACGCGGCGCAGATCATGGCGCCGCAGAAATCCGGCCTGATCGTCGCCATCTCGGGCTATGTCGGCGTCACCTACACCTATGGGGTCGTGTTCGGCACCTGCAAATCGGCGGTCGACCGGATGGCGCGCGACATGGCGGTCGAGCTGCAACCGTACAATGTCGCCTCGCTGTCGCTGTGGCAGGGGCTTACCTTTACCGAGCGGGCCAATCGCAACATCGCGCTCAATCCGGCGATGCAGGCGAGCATCGTCACCAACCCGCTGATCGGCTGCTCGCCCGAACATCCCGGCCGGGTGATCGCTGCGCTCGCCGCCGATCCCGAGATCATGAAGCGATCGGGAGGCACCTTCATCACCGCCGAGGCGGCGCAGGATTATGGCATCACTGATGTGGACGGGAAGGTCATCCCCAGTCTGCGCGACCAGCGCGGATCGCCGATCTGGCGCCCGATAGGGGAGGCATGACGATGGCCCCCGAGCGCCTTGCCCGCCTCGAGCGCCTGGCCGATCGCCAGGACGTGGTCGATTGTCTCACGCGCTTCAGCCGGGGCATGGACCGCCTCGATCGCGACATCTTCCTCTCCGCCTTTCATCCGGACGCCATCATCGCGGCGGGCCCCTTTGTCGGGAGTCCGCCTGATTGCTTCGACTGGGCGGCGCCGATGCACGAGGCGGGGCAGGTGGCCACGCACCATAATTTGCTCAACATCACCTGCGAGATCGAGGGCGATACGGCGCATAGCGAGACCTATTACCTGTTCGTCGGGCGCAATCGCGACGACAGCAACTGGATCGCGGGCGGCCGCTATATCGACCGGCTCGAGCGCCGCGACGGGGAGTGGCGCATCGCGTTCAGGACCAATGCGATCGAATGGTCGGGCATTGTGCCGACCATGGCGCTCCCTTTCGCCGATGTGCCGGACATTCATGGCAATGGCGCGCCGGCACGGAGCAAGGACGATCCCTCCTACCGCCGTCCGCTGGTCAATCTGCGCGATCTGGTCACCCCCGGCTGATGACGAGCGGCGATACGGGATTTCCGGGGAAGAAGAAGGAGTTGGGCGAATGCCTTGTCGCCAGATTCACCGCACTGCGCCTAAAAGGCGAACCCGGCCTGAGCCGGTGCGGGCGGGGTCAGGTCGACCCCCTCGATCGCGAGCATCTTCGCCTTGGAGTCCGAGCCTCCCGGGGCGGAGAAGCCGCCGATCCTGCCGCCCGCGGCGAGGACACGGTGGCAGGGGATGATAAGCGGGATGGGGTTGGCCGCCATCGCCTGGCCGACATCGCGCGCTCCTTCAGGCCCCTCGCCGAGCGCCCTGGCGACAGCGCCATAGGTCGTCGTCTCGCCCCAGCCGAGCGCCCTGACGATTTCGTAGATCTTCGCGAAAAGGGGCGTTTGCGCACCGAGATCGAGGCGCGCCGCCGAGAAATCGACCTGCTCGCCGTCGAAATAGCGGCGTGCGGCGTCAATGGTGCCGGCAACGTCCTCAGGCGGCTCGCCCGGCACGGCGTCCGGGAGCCGCCTGAGGATGGCGCGTTCAGCTGCCGCGGCGGAGCGTTCGGGCAGGCGAAAGCTGGTAATGCCGGCCGCGTTCCAGGCGATCGCGGCGAAGCCGCTTGCTGTCTCGATGACCTGATATCCGTGCACGAAATAGCTCCTCGCGCGGCCTGTGCCTGTCGCAGGGACATCGTCGGTTATGGCGGGTTTTTCAATGCCCGTTGCCCCAGGAAGCGTCTGCCTGCGGCCCGGCGGCCAACCCCGCTGCCGCCGATCTTGCGACGCACGTGTCGCCATAGCGATGGTGGATCCACCGCACCGTCTGGGCCACGGCGAACAGAAGCGCGATGACGATCGTCGCGATCGGCAGAATATGCCCGAGGGACACGGAGTCGCCGACCAGCCGTTCGATGCCGCCGCCAAAGGCATAGCCGATCCCGGTGAACAGGATTCCCCAGAAAAAGGCTGAAAGCGCGTTGAGCGCCAGGAAGGTCCGCGTCCGCACATGCGATGTGCCGATCGCCATCGGGCTCACGGTGCGCAGGCCGTAGAGGAAGCGGAAGCCGATGATGAACAGGGTAGGGTGCCGCTCGAAGATCGCGATCGCCTTGGCGAAGGCCGGTTTGCTTTCGACCTTGCGGACGCGCGGATGCTCGCGGAAATAGCGTCCGGCGGCGAAGAAGAGCTGGTCGGCGGCGAACGATCCAGTCGATGCCGCCGCTATCGCCGCCCATAGAGGCAGCAAATGGCGGTGCGCGAGGACGCCTCCGGCGACCACCGATGTCTCGCCTTCGACGCCGGCGCCGACGAAGATCGCGGCAACCCCGTAATGGACAATAAGGGCCTCGATCGTCATCGCAGGCGCCTCTCAGGCCCCAATTCTCTCACGCCATCGCCGCCAGCAGGTCGTCAAGCGCGACACTCGCAAAGGTCGTGAAGCTGTCGGCGACGCCATAAGGCAGCAACAGCCGCCGATCATGGACCAGCGCGCCGCAGCTATAGACGACATTGGGCACATAGCCGTCGCGTTCCTTCGGGCTCGGATGGACAAGCGGCAGCATCATCCGCTTGATCAGTTTGGAGGGATCGTCCTTGTCGAGCAGGCAGGCGCCGATGCAATAGTTGCGGACGGTGCCGACACCGTGGGTGATGACAAGCCAGCCCTCCTCGATCTCGATCGGCGATCCGCAATTGCCCATCTGGACGAACTCCCAGAACCATTTGGGCCTGATGATCCTGGTGCCGCCCTCCCAGGTGTAGAGATCGTCGGAGAAGAGCAGCCAGACATTCTCATTGTCCTGCCGGCTGAGCATCGCATAGCGCCCGCCGATCCGCCGGGGAAACAGCGCCATGCCCTTTGCGGCCGCGGCCGAGCCACGCAGGGGGCGCATTTCGAAGGTCCGGAAATCGGTGGCGCGCAACAATTCAGACCGGGCGACCGAACCGCTATAGGCCGTGTAGGTGCCGAGATAGTGGATGCTGCCGTCATCCTCGACAAAGCGGACCAGGCGGAGATCCTCGATCCCCTGGCGCTGGCTCGCCGTCACGGGGAACAGCACCGATTCCGACACGTCCTTTGCGCCCGGGCAGTGGATCCGGGTGACAGCCTCGTCGCCTTCGCCCTCGACTGCCTCGATCCGCGGCGAGACGACGATGTTGCTTGGCGGTTCGATGATGATCTGGTCGTCGGCGGCCCAGGTGCCGCGGCGAAAGGTCACTGAGGAAACATGTCCCTCGCCGATCCCGCGCAGCGACATGGCGAAACGGATTGTCCCCTCCGGCAAGCCCGACTGGTTGGAATGAAGGACAATGCTCGGATTGAACAAGGCGGCCGATTCGAAGGAATATTCCTCGCTGAAATAGGCGCCGATCAGCAGCGCATGGTCGCGGCTGACGGCTGCCCGGTCGATCGTCAGCCCCTGGACGTCGGCGAAACGGCGCATGAGCACGTCCTCGACATCGCGGTGGCGTTCGCTGAGCGACCTCACGACCCGCTCGAGCTCGAAGTCGAGCTCGTCCTTTTCGAGCGAGAAGATGCGATCAACGATCCGTTGCGCCCGGCTGTGATCCTTGACGGCGAAGGGGGCGGGGTCTTCGAGATCGAAGGGCCTGATCACCGTGCGGGCCGGGTCCGGCCGCAGGATGAGCGGCGAGTGAGTCATGATATCGGTCCCGGGCATTCACGATTCTCCTGATTTGCGGTCGTCTCCGTCCCGCGGACTCGATAGCGATGTAGCGCCTTTGCCCCCGAAAACGCACGGCGAAGTGCAAACCGCCGGCCGGCCGCCTGGATCCACTCCGGGACGAAATCCCTGAACGATTCCGATCAGGCTTGCGCCGCGCCGCCCGCTCGGCGACAGCGCGCCATGGCTGACGCGGGAGAAAAAATGGGGATCATGCTGCGCGAAGCGGACCTCGCCGACGCGCCAGCGGTCATTGCCTTGTGGGAAGCGGCCGGGCTGACTCGCCCGTGGAATGACCCCGCGCTCGATTTCGACCGTGCGCTCGGCGCGGCGGATGCCGCCGTGCTGATTCTCGAGACGGGGGGCTCCGTGGCGGGGAGCGTGATGGTCGGCTATGACGGCCATCGCGGCTGGGTCTATTATCTCGCGGTCGCGCCGGCGCATCAACGGGCAGGCCATGGACGCGCGTTGATGGATGCAGCTGAAGCCTGGCTCCGCCGGCGCGGCGCCCCCAAGATCCAGCTCATGGTTCGCGAGGATAATGCAGAGGCGCTCGGCTTTTACGAAGCGCTGGGGCTCGAGCGGCAAAAGGTCGTGACGCTCGGCCGGTTTTTTAAGGACTAGACGATGGCGACGACGCTTCACGGCATCAGGAATTGCGATACGATGAAAAAGGCCTGGACGTGGCTCGATGCGCACGGCGTGGCCTATGATTTCCACGACTATAAAAAGGCCGGGATCGACGAGGCGACGCTCAGGCGCTGGGCTGGAATCGTGGGATGGGAAGTTTTGCTCAACCGCGCCGGCACCACCTTCCGCGCGCTGCCCGACAGCGACAAGACCGGCCTCGACGAGGACAAGGCGATCGCGCTGATGCTGGCCAACCCGTCGATGATCAAGCGCCCGGTGCTCGAATCCGGCGGCACGCTTCTGGTGGGGTTCAAGCCCGATGCCTATCTTGCGGCAGGGTTGACCAAATAAGGATGTGATCATGCCGACTGCACGCTGGAATGGAGCCGTCATTGCTGAATCGGACGACACGGTAGTCGTCGAGGGCAATCATTATTTCCCGCCGGAAAGCGTGAACGAGGTGCTGTTCGAGGCAAGCGATTCGCATACGACCTGCCCGTGGAAAGGCGTTGCGAGCTACAAGAGCCTGCTGGTCGACGGGAAGCGCAACCCCGATGCCGCCTGGTATTATCCCGATCCCAAGCCGGCCGCGGCCGAGATCAAGGGGCGCTATGCCTTCTGGAAAGGCGTGACGGTCGAATAGGGCGGTGTGATCGAGGGTAGCTCAGCCCGGCGATTGCCATTCCGTAACGGAAGGAGCAGCTTTCCCGCCTCGAAACCGAGGGGAGAGCCATCATGGCCTATGGAGCGCAAAAGCCGCCCGCATGGTATTACATCGTCGCTGTATTGCTGACCGTCTGGGACGCGATCGGGTGCTATTTCTGCTATATGCAGTTCAAGCTCGGCGCTGAGGCAATGGGGCCCGCAACGGCTTACGACCGCGCGCTCTATGCGAGCATGCCGGGCTGGTACAATGTTTGTTACGCGCTCGCCGTCGGCGGCGCGACGCTCGGCGGCATCTGCCTGCTCGTGCGATCGGCCTGGGCGAAACCCGTCTTCCTCGTCTCGCTGGTCGCGATCGTCGTCCAGTTCGGCTATCTGTTCGCGACGACAGACATCATCGCGCACAAGGGCTTCGCCATGGTGGTGCCGTTCCCGGCCTTCATCGTCGCGGTCGCTGTCTTCGCTTTGTGGTTCGCCGGCTTCGCCAAACGCAAGGGCTGGATCACCTGAACCTTGTGGGGGGCATCAACCCTCCCACTGGAACACTTCGTCGAGCGTTTTGCCGAACACCTGGGCGATCCGGAACGCAGCCTCGAGCGTGGGTGAATATTTCCCCGCCTCGATCGCGGCGATCGTCTGTCGAGTCATGCCGATACGGGCACCGAGATCCGCCTGGGTCATCTCGCCGGCCAGGAAGCGCAACGTGCGGATATTGTTGACGATCCGGGTGCTAGCCATGCCAGCCTCGGCGATAAGCGGCGATGGCGGCGCCGTACCGCACGATCTCCGCGGCCACGAGCCAGAACAGGGCAGCGTTGGTGATCGCCCGGCCGTGATCGGTGAACGGCATGACGATGCCGACAAGGGTCATCCCGACCATCAGCACCCAATAGGCGATCGCGGTCGATCGGGCGGCGATCGCCCGGTCGCGCTCATCGGCAGGAAACCGCGCATCGGCGGGGGACTGAGCCCTGACCACGAGCATCGCGAGGCCGAGAATCAGCAGTCGCACCGCGGATGCGGTAGCGAAGAAGGCAAGCAGTGTCAGCGTATCGTGCGGCTCGCCGCTGCGGGGCGCCACCGTCACCGCGATGAAATAGCCGCTATAGGCAATCACCATCGCCGCAACGGCAATCCAGGCGGTTTTCTCGCGGAACGGCATGCTCATGGACAGGCCGGCACCTGAACTGTTCGCCCTCATCTCAGCTCCCCCGGCGATAGAGAAAGAGCTGAGTTGCCGAACGCACCAGCTCGGCGATCACCAGCGACAGCAACAACGCGTTGCTGATCACGATCGGCGCCAGGCTTCCCGGCCTGCCGCCGAGCCAGGCCGGTGCGGTCGCCATGGTCATCGGCGCGACAACCGTCAGCGTCGCGATCAGCACGCTGAGCGTGACGAAGGCGGCGCGATAGGCAAGCAGCGCGAATTCGCGGTCGCGGTCGTCAGCCGGCGCCTGCGCATCGGCCGGCGAGGAAATCGCCAGCGCGATCGCAGCCACTACCTGCACGACAACCAGCGCGACCACCGCGAACAGGAATTTGCCGATTTCGCCACCGACATTGAACGACGGCGCCTCCAGCGCCCGCACGAACCCAAGGAAATACCACCCCCAGATCACGACCGTCGCAGCGGCCGATGCCCAGAGCATCTTTTCACGGAACGCCATTTCCACCTCCGACGTCAGCTTCATGCAACATCATGTAAAAAATATATAACATAGAGTCAATTTTTATCTACATGACCTTAGCCCGGATGCTCTCCAGCGCTGGCGCGGGGCGCGCTGCGGCGCTAACAGCACCCCATGTCAACGACCTACACGATCGACACCTCGACCAGCCGGGCGAACCCAACGCCGGCGCCGATGAAGCGGCTGACGATCCCCGCGATTCGCAAGGCGAAGGGCGGCACGCCGCTCGTGATGCTGACTGCGTACACAGTCAGGACCGCGCAGCTGCTCGATCCGCATTGCGACATCCTCCTGGTCGGGGACAGCCTCGGCCAGGTCATCTACGGACTTCCCTCGACCGTGCCGGTGACGCTCGACATGATGGCGGCGCACGGCGCCGCGGTGGTGCGCGGCAGCTATCATTCGGTGGTCGTGATCGACATGCCGTTCGGCAGCTATGAGGCATCGCCGGAAAAGGCGTTCGAAAACGCGGCGTGGATACTGAAGCAGACCGGTGCGGCGGCGGTGAAGATGGAAGGCGGCGAGGCGATGGCGCCGACGGTCCGCTTCCTGTCCGAACGCGGCATCCCGGTGATGGGCCATGTCGGGCTCACCCCCCAGGCGGTGAATATCCTGGGCGGTTATGGCGCGCGCGGCCGCAGCAAGGTCGAGGCTGACAAGATCGTCGCCGACGCCGTGGCGGTGGCCGAGGCCGGCGCCTTCGCGATCGTCGTCGAAGGCGTGGTCGAGCCGATCGCGATCGAGATCACGCAGAAGGTGGTTTGCCCGACGATCGGCATCGGCGCCTCCGCCGAATGCGACGGCCAGGTGCTGGTCGCGGAGGACATGCTCGGGATGTTCGAGCGCACGCCGCGCTTCGTGAAGCGTTTCGACGATCTCGCCGGCCGTATTTCCGCCGCGGTTGAGACCTATGCCGCTGACGTCCGATCACGCCGTTTTCCGGGGTCCGAGCAGACCTACGCGCCCAAGGATTGATCCCTTCCGTTTGCCCGCGACCATCGCTAAGGTCCGCGCCTTTCCCGCCTTGCCCCGATGGAGCACCAATTGGCCGTTACGCCGAATACCGACGAAGCATTCCTGCGGGAGGTCGATGAGGAACTCCGCCGCGACCAGCTTGCCTCGATCTGGACTCGCTATGGCCGCTGGCTGCTGGCGGCGATCGTGCTTGCGCTCGCCATCTTCGGCGGCGTGCTTTACTGGCGTTATCACCAGACCGAGGTCGCCGGCGAACAGGGCGAGAAGCTCCAGCTGGTCTATGACGATCTGGTCGCGCAGAATCTCACCGCGGCCAAGGCGCCGCTCGATGCGCTCGCTGCCTCGAAGATCGCCGGCTACCGCGCCATGGCGCGATTCACCCAGGCGGACCTGCTTCTCCAGAAGAATGACCTGAAGGGTGCCGCCGCGAAGTTCAGCGAGATCGCCGGTGATGCGTCGCTCGGCCAGCCTTTCCGTGACCTGGCCCTGATCAGGCAGACATCCGCTGAATTCGATACGCTCAAGCCCCAGGTCGTTGTCGACCGGCTGCGCCCCCTGGCGGTGCAGGGCGGGGCCTGGTTCGGCAGCGCCGGCGAGCTGGTCGGCGCCGCCTATCTGCGAATGAACAAGCCCGATCGGGCAGCGGGAATCTTCGGCCAGATGGCGCGCGACGAGACGGTGCCTGAATCAATCCGTCAACGTGTGGTCAAGATCGCTGAAACCCTGGGCGCCCAAGCCCCCGATCACCCTGAGGAAAAGAAAGCGCAATGATGTACAAGAACCGGGTGTCGCTCGCGATCGCGGCGCTCCTCGCGCTGAGCGCTTGCGGTGTTTTCAAGGGCGGCCACAAAAAGACCCCGACATTGGGCGATCGCGTGCCGATCCTGGTTTCCGAGAGCGAGGTGACGTCGGACAAGTCGCTTGCCGATGTGCAGGTGCTGCTGCCGCCGCCAACCGCGAATGACAGCTGGGCTCAGCCCGGCGGGAGCGCCTCCAAATCAAACGGCCAGCTTGCGCTTGGCAGCACGCTGTCGCGAAGCTGGAGCGCCCAGATCAATGGCGGATCGAACCGCCAGCGCCTCGCCGCTTCACCGGTTATCGCTGACGGCAAGCTGTTCGCGATGGACGTCGATGCGACCGTCCATGCCTTTGCGTCGGACAGCGGCAACAAGCTCTGGTCGACCACGATCGCCAAGGACAGCAAGAAGACGCGCAGCGCCCGCTTCGGCGGCGGCGTGAGCTATGATGACGGCAAGGTCTATGCCGCTGACGGGCTTGGCGATGTGGTGGCCCTGAACGCCACGACCGGTGCCGAGCTCTGGCGCGCCAAGCCGGGCGGCCCGTTGCGCGGCGCGCCGTCGATCTCGGATGGCAATCTCTATGTCCTGAGCCAGGACAACCAGCTGTTCGCGCTGTCGGAGACTGACGGCTCGGTGGTCTGGACTCAGTCAGGTTCGCTCGAAACCCAGGGCGTGTTCGGCGTTGCGGCGCCGGCGGCAAGCCAGGGGACGATCGTCGCCGGCTTCTCCTCAGGCGAGCTCAACGCCTATCGCTATGAAAATGGCCGGACTCTCTGGCAGGATGCGCTGTCGCGCTCGAGCATCTCGACCTCGGTTTCGTCCCTCGCCGATATCGACGCCGATCCGGTGATCGATCGCGGCCTGGTGTTCGCGGTCGGGCAGGGCGGCCGTACCGTCGCGCTCGAGATCGTCTCGGGCACGCGCATCTGGGAACAGAATTTCGCCGGCATTTCCACCCCCTGGGTCGCCGGCGAATGGCTGTTTCTCGTGACCGACGATGCCCGCCTGGTCTGCCTTGCCCGCGCGACCGGCAAGGTGCGCTGGATCCAGCAGCTCCGCCATTACAAGAACGAGAAGAGCCACAAGAACCCGATCACCTGGTTCGGACCGGTGCTGGCGGGCAACCGGCTCATGCTGACCAACTCGCGCGGTGAGATCACCTCCGCCTCGCCCGAGACGGGCGAAGTGGGCACCGTGATCAACGCCAGCAAGGCGTTCACCCTGCCGCCGGTCGTTGCCAATTCGACCCTCTATGTGCTCGATCAGAAGGGCCGGATCTCGGCCTGGCGCTGAGCTCGGCCCGAAGCCCGGTTGGCCTCTTTGTCACCCCGCCGCGACGGCGGGGTGACGAAAGGGCGCAAGCGCGGTAAGGCGCGCCATGTCCAATCTCCCCGTGGTCGCGATTATCGGCCGGCCGAACGTCGGCAAATCGACCCTGTTCAACCGCCTTGTCGGCAAGAAACTCGCGCTGGTCGATGATCGACCCGGTGTGACTCGCGATCGCCGCGAGGGCGATGCGTCGCTCGTCGGCCTGGAATTCCGGGTGATCGATACCGCCGGCTATGAAGATGAGGACGCCGCTTCGCTGCCCGGCCGGATGCGTGCGCAGACCGAAGCGGCGGTCGCCCAGGCGGATGTCGCCTTGTTCATGATCGACGCGCGGGTCGGGCTCGTCCCGCTCGACGAAGAGATTGCACGGTGGCTGCGCGGTTCGAAGACGCCGGTGATCCTCGTCGCCAACAAGGCCGAGGGCAAGGCGGGCGAATCGGGCATTCTCGAATCGCTGTCGCTCGGTTTCGGCGATCCGGTCGCGCTCTCCGCCGAGCATGGCGAGGGGCTTGTCGAGCTGTTCGAGGCGCTGCTCCCGCATATCGAGCATGAGGATGATGGCGAAGCGCCGGTCGATGAGAATGTCGACGAGGACGGCTACAACCCGGACGCACCGCTGAAGCTCGCGATCATCGGGCGCCCCAATGCCGGCAAATCGACCTTGATCAACCGGATGCTCGGCGAGGAGCGGCTGATTACCGGCCCCGAGGCGGGCATCACCCGCGATTCGATTGCGGTCGACTGGACCTGGCAAGACCCTGACGGCGAGCGCCGCGCGGTTCGGCTGATCGATACCGCCGGCATGCGCAAGCGCGCCAATGTGCAGGACAAGCTCGAGAAATTGTCAGTCGCCGATGCGCTCCACGCGATCGACTTCGCCGAGGTCGTCGTGCTGCTGCTCGACGCGACGCGCGGGCTCGAATCGCAGGATCTGCGCATCGCCGATGCCGCTCTTCAGGAGGGGCGGGCGCTGATCGTCGCGATCAACAAATGGGATGTGGCCGAGAACGCCAGCTCGCTGTTCAACGGCATCCGCACGGCGCTTGAAGACGGGCTGAGCCAGATCAAGGGAATGCCGGTACTCACCGTTTCAGCGGCGACGGGGAAGGGGATCGATACCTTGCTCAAGGTCGCGTTCGAAACGCGCGAGGCGTGGTCGCGCCGGATCGGCACCGGCGAGCTCAACCGCTGGTTCGAAAAGGCGATCGAGGCCAATCCGCCGCCCGCACCCGGCGGCAAGCGGATCAAGCTACGCTATCTGACCCAGGCAAAGACGCGGCCGCCGGGCTTCGTGCTGTTCGGGACTCGCGTCGACCAGTTGCCGACCAGCTATCAGCGCTATCTGATCAACGGCATCAGGCGCGATCTCGGTTTCGGTGCGGTGCCGGTTCGCCTGACCCTGCGCGCCCCGAAAAATCCTTTCGATCGGTGAGCCACCATCTGAAGCGGAGAGCATATTTCAAGCCGCTTCAATGTGTTGAGAGGTATGCAACGAAGCGATCAGCACCCGGTCGTCAACCCATCCTTTACTCTCCCAAGCTATGAGCTGGACTATCCTCGCGGTCTTTAGCAGCCCGGAGGGGGGAGATGTCAGTGTCAGTTGAGGATCGCAGTCTGGTCGACTGGACCGTGTTCACCCGGGCTCGTAGCGAGCTTGGTGCCGGTTTCGTTCGCATCCTCGGCTATTTCCGCGAAGACGGAGTCAAGTCGGTCGCCCAGATCGTGGCCGCGATGCGTGCGCTGAATGCGGCCGCCATGGTGCTTCCCGCGCATACGCTGAAGGGTGAGGCCCGCCAGTTCGGTGCCGAGCCGCTCGGCGCGCTCGCCGAGGTCATCGAGTCGATCGCACGCGGCTGCGTCGAGACGCGCGACACCCCTGAGGAGGCCCTCGAGCATGTCGTCGCACTTGGCCCGTTGTTCGAGAGCACACTGGCGATCCTCGAGCGCGAAGCAAACCCGCTGGTCGAGCGTCGGCCCACCTTCGGCCGCCGCGTCGGCTGATATACCGGGGAATAGCGTCCTAGGTGCGCAGCCGCTCGATTGCCTGGGCGAGCGCGACATAGAGCTTGCCCATATCCGAGGACAGCAAGGTTACGCCGAGCGTCGATCCATCGCGTTGCGCGAGGATTGCGCGCAGCATCGCCTCGAAATCATGGATGTAGCGATTGACCTGCTCGCGGAAGGCGGGATCGTCGTCATAGAGCCGCACGATCTCGCGCGCCTCGCCCGAATCGAGCAGCCGCACCGCGCGACGCGTGAAGGCGCCGCGATCGCCCTTCAGATAGGCCGACCATGCACTGTCCGATACTTCGGTCGAGAGCGACTTGGCGATGTCGATCGAGGCTGAGTTGAGCGATTCGATCAGCAGCGACACGCGCCGCGAGAAAGTGTCCTTGTCGGAATTCTCGCGTTCGGCTCGCGCTTCCTCGATGCGGCTTTCGACGATTGCGGTCGTATCGGCGATCGCGAACATCTGGCGCGTCAGGCGCTCAGACGCGCGCGACGCAGCCTCGGCAGCTGCTTCACCTGCTTCGACCAGCAAGGCGATCTGGTGCTCGACGGCCCTGGAAGAAGCGCGCTGCATCGCCTCGGCGCTCGCCGTTTCGAGCGCGTGGGCAGCCTCGGGGATGACAGCGGCCAGGGTTTCGCGGGCGCGGTCGGCCGTCGCGCTCGCCGTGTCGCGGACCCGGAGCAGGGCATCGACGAGGCGCGGCGCGGCTTCGTCCGAAAAGCGGTGGGTGCGGCCGATCGTTTCCTCGACCGCCTCGCCCAGTGCGTCAGCCTTGGTGCGGCTGCTGTTGAGCGTCTCGAGCAGCTTGCCCGAAAGCTTGTCGAGAGAGGCGCGCTGGGCCGAAATGACCTGAGCGATCGCCTCGACTGCGTCATGCGTGCTCTCGGCAGCGGTGACGAGGGCGAGGAGCTCGGGCTTGACCTCGCCCACCAGGTTGCGGCTGTCGGCGATCCGCGCGTCGAGCCGTGCGAGCGCCCCGGGCAAGGTCTCGTCGATTTCGCGAGATGCTGCGTCGAGCGCGGTCAGCAGCCTTTCAGTGCTGGCGATCGCAGCGGTGGCCATCACATCGCCTGCCCTCAGCGACTCGGTCATCGCATCGGCGGATCCGCCGAGCGCGCTGATCGAGGTGGTGAGGGCTTCGGTGCGATCCACGCCTTGTGCGTGAAGTGCGTCGAGCCGGCCGGAGACTCGGGCAATCCCGCCGTCGAGCTCAGTGATGATCGTTTCGCCGGCGGCGCGCTGCTCGTCGAGTCGCGCGGCGATTCGGTCGATGATCTCCTCGATCGAGGTGATTCGGGCGGCAAGCGCCTCGGCGCTGTCACGGCCCGCTCGATCGAGAGCGGCCTGGTTGGTGCCCAGCATGGCAAGCATCGCCTCGCCCTGGGCGGCAATGCCCTTGCGCGCTTCGTCGACCGCCTCGGCGGTGCGATCGAGCAGCGCGTCGACCGCTGACGACATTTCGCCCGTCACTGACTCGAGGCGGGCACCCGCGGTCTCGCTGGTCGATTCCATCCGGGTAATATGTGCGGCGAGCTTTTGCGCCGCGCCGCTGGCGACGGCGTCCGCGTCGCGACCGCGTTCGGCGAGCGCGACGAGTTGCGCGTCGAGCGCGCTGACATGTTCGCCCGCCGTCATGCCGGTCTGCTCGAGCAGCTTGGCCATCTCGGCGGTTTCGTCATGCGCCTTCGGCAAGGTGGCAAGCAGGATATTCAGGCTTGTCTGCGCCCGGGTTGCCGCCGCGGCGAGGGTTTGGGCACGCTGGTCGGCGATCCCTACCTGATGCGTGATGTCGGTGCCCACCTGTGCGAGTTTGGTAACGGCATGGTCACCAACCTTCATCAGTGCGCTGGTCTGCTCCGCAAGTCTTTGCCGGTTGAGGTCGATCTCATGCGACAGAACGGCGACCGTCCGCTCCAGGCTCGCCGCTTCGGCGCGCATGGCCCGCGCGGTCTTGCCGAAACGCCGCGCCTCGGCAGTGCTGGTGCGCAGGCCGAGCAGGAGCAGGATACAGATCAGGGCGGGTGGAACGCAAAGCGCGGCGATGAAACCTGTCAGCGCGACAGGCTCGATTGCGGGTAGCGTCGGCCAGGCGAGCCAGACCATTGCCGCGACCCAGCCGAGCGACAGGATGATCGCAGCGGTCGGAACGATCCACCGGCCCCCGGATTGCGGTATGTCCTCGTCGGCATCCGCAATTTCGGGTTGTTCGACGGCGATGGGCTCAGGCGTAGCGGCACACTCCTTGGGCTCGGCGGGGCCGCTACCCGCTCGTAAATCCAGGATACGCGAACTCCCGCTCATGCCAGCTGTTTACCATTATTTATGTGTTCGGGAAGCGAATAGCGAAACCTTGTCTTAAGTGCTCCCCTGTAAAAATGCGACATGGCCTATGATCCCGGTGCAATCGATGCGACTCTGGCGGCGGCGGTGGGCGATGAGCCCCAGCTGATCGCTGAACTGCGTGAGGCGTTTCTTGACGGCGTGCACCGGGGGCTGGACGGCCTCGAGCGTGCGCGCGACGCACAGGAGTGGCGCGTCTCGGCGCTGCGACTCAAGGGCCTGGCGGCGAGTTTCGGCGCGATCCGGCTGATGGCGATCGCTACCGAAGCGGCAGAAGCCGAGCTGCGGAATATCGACGTGCTGCGCAAGCTTCGCCGGGCAGTCGAGCGGCTCTGAAGAGCGCCATCAACTCGACCCCCAACCCATCCTTTGCCATTGGCGGTTCGACCGCCTAACAGCCCAGCATGCTGGCGGGGTTGATTTTCGCGACGGAGGATGCCGACGATCGCTCGGGAGTCCTTGCGGCGACTCTGCCGTTTGGCGGGCTGACGCTGATCGAGTTCCAGGCGCGGCTGCTGGTCGCGGCCGGCGCGGCGCAGATCGTCCTCGTTATTGCCCGCCTCACCCCGGAGCTTCTCGGCGCGATCAATCGGATCGGTCGGCGCGGCGTTTCAGTGGACGCGGTCCGCACCGCCGGTGAGGCAGCTGAAAAGCTGCATCCGCTGTCGCGTGTGCTGGTCGTCGCCGACGGCCTGATGACGACTAACGAAGTGATGACCTCGATGCTCGGGATGGCCGGCGACGTTTTGCTGGTCACCGGCGCCGGCGATGGCCCCAACCGATTCGAGCGGGTTGGGGCGCAGACTGTCTGGGCCGGCCTCGCCCTGCTCGATCCCAAGCGAATCGCGGAAGTCGCGACCATGCCGAAGGATTATGATTTCCAGTCGACGCTGCTGCGCGTTGCGGCGCAGGCGAGCGCCGAACAGTTGTGGCTACCTGCCGCCGCTTCCGCCGAGGGGCATGGCATTGAACGCGATTCGCAGCGGCTGGCGGAAAAGGGCAAGGCGATCCTCGCCGCGCTCGTCCCGAAGCCGGCGCCCTGGGCCGACCGGTTCGTGCTCGCGCCGCTCGCGCGCCTCGCGCTGCCGCTCCTGATTGCCCGAAGCGTGCCGAGCGGCGGGGTCGGCGCGGCGGCCGCGACGCTTGGGCTGGCGGGATTCGCGGCGCTTTATCTCGGCTGGCCGATCTCCGGGCTGTTGCTGGCGATCGTCGCGATGATCGGCTTCTCGCTCGGGGGAACCGTCGCGTCGCTCCGCGACGAGGCAATTCAGGTCCGGATCCAGCACGGCGGCATACTGGCGACGCCGATTTTCGCGGTGATGCTGCTCGGCCACGGCTCGGCGGCGGGCTGGATCGCGGCGGTTTCAGCGATCATCGCGGCTGCGCTTGCCGAGCGTGCCGGCAGCCCGCCGGCGCGGCGTCGTTGGTGGGCGAGCCCGCTGGCCTATCCGATCGTCATGCTGCCCCTTCTCGCCTGGGGCCAGTCGCTGGTCGCGCTGATTGCCGCGGGGCTTTATGCGGTGGCGACATTGAGCGCGGCCATTGAGACGTTTCGCGAAAAGCCTTAGGCTCGTCTTAACGACAAATCCCTAAGCCGAGGCGCATGTCGAGCAATGACGGCGACATGGATGATGGCACCCACAGGGGGGTCAGCCAGCTGCTCGCTCGCGCGGCGGCCGCGGATCTGCGCGCCGATCACAGGCTTGTCGTTGCGATCGACGATTTCTTTCTCGCTGACGAAGCGCGACTCGATGAGCGGACGCGTGCCGCGCTCGGCCGCACCCTCGCGGCGCTCGTCGGCGCAGTCGAAACTGCGGTTACCCGGCATGCCGCGCGCCTGCTCGCTACTCGCGACGCGCGCGAGCTCTCGGCTGCGCTCGATGCAGGCGGCGCCCCTGTTCTCGAGCGGCTGGTCTCAGCCGGGCTTGTTCGGGATGCCGAACTGATGCGTGAGCTGCTTGGACGCGTTCGCCAGGATATACTGGTCGGGGCTTTGCCGGTCGAGGCACCCGAGGACATCGACCGTGCCAGCATGCTCGCGCGCCTGATCCAGCATCCCGATACCGTGGTCAGTGCAGCGGCGATGGCGCTGATTGCCGCCGAGAGCCGCAGGCGAGGCGAAGCCGATGCGCCGCCGAGCCGGACCGATCTCCCTGCCGAGCTTCATCACCGGCTGGTCTGGTGGGTTGCCGCAGCCCTGCGGGAACGATTCGCCGCAACGGCCGGCGCGGCGCTGCCGGCGCTCGATCGCGCGCTTGTCGACGCCGCATTGCGCAGCGTTGCGGCGCATGATGAGAGCGATCGGCTCGAAGCTGCGGCAATGCGGCTGGCCGCCGCGCTCGACGCCCATGCCGACGAGCTTGCACCGTTGTTGGCGGAGGCGCTGGCTGATCATCGGCCGGCGTTGTTCATTGCCCTGATCGCGCACGCCATCGGGCTCGATCATGCCGATGCGCGCGAGATCGTGCTCGATCCCGACGGTGATCGGCTCTGGCTGGTGCTGCGCGCGCTCGAGATCGATCGAGCGTCGATCGCGCGAATCGGGCTTGCGCTGAGTGAAGCGGACCCTCGCCGCAACCTCGATATCTTTGCCGAGACGCTCGAGGATGTCGCCGCGACCCCGCCTGCCGAGGCGCGCGCCGCGCTGGCGCAGTTGCTGCTTCATCCCGATTATCGCGCTGCGATGCTCGCGCTCGGCCGCGGAGCGAATACATGAACGTGACTGACCCGATGCTGCCGCCGGTGCGCGGCCTGGTCGATCGCGGCGGCCGGCTCATCGATGCCGACCAGCGGCTTCACGATCTCAACGCGCGTGCGGGCGGCGGCATCGGCCAGCCGATCGCCATCCCGCAGATTGCGACGCTGACCCGGCTTGCACAGCGTCTCGGCATCCTGGTGTCGCGCGGCGTGGTCGCGGCCGATGGCGATGACGACGTGGAATTATGGGTCCGTGCCGAGCCCGGGATCGATGGCGTGCGCCTCACCATCACCGGCTGGCGCACCCGCGCCGCCTGGTATCCCGAGGCATCGCAGGGCGAGCGCGACAGTGATTTCCTGCGCAGCTCGGGCGACTGGACCTGGGAGAGCGACTCGGCGCTCCGGATCACGTTCCTGTCGATCAGCGCGGGTGCGAAATACGGGTTCGATGCAGGCTTGATGCTCGGCCAGCCGCTGACCAAGCTATTCTCGCTTGGCGAGGATCGCGAAGGCGCCTTCCCGATCCTCGGCGGAATCGCAATGCATCAGAGCTTTGACGACCAGCGCGCAACGCTCCGCCCGACGGGACGCGCCGTTCGCCTGTCGGCGACGCCGCGGACCGACGCGAGCGGCGCGTTCGCGGGCTTTATCGGCGCCGTGCACATGATCGACGATACGCCCTGGGGAGCGCAGGTGCAGCCAGACACGTCGCAGGAAGGTGTGTCTGAAGCTTTCGCCGTCCGCCTCGACCAGGCGCTGCGCACTCCGCTCGGCCGGATCATCGCCAATGCCGACAGCATCAACGCCCAGTCCGAAGGGCCGCTCCGCCAGGATTATGCCGATTACGCGGCCGATATCGCGAGTGCGGGCCGGCATCTGATGGGGCTGGTCGACGATCTCGTCGATCTCCAGTCAATCGAGCGGCCGGATTTCGTCGTGGCGAAGGAACCGGTCGATCTCGCCGATGTCGCGCGCCGGGCCGCCGGGCTGCTCGCGGTCCGCGCGTCGGAGGCGCAGGTACGGATCGACAAACCGGGCGTCGAGGACGTGCTGCCGGCGACCGGCGAGTTCCGCCGCGCGCTCCAGGTGCTGGTCAACCTCATCGGCAACGCAGTGCGCTATTCGCCGGCCGACGGCATGGTGTGGATCCGCTCCGAGCGCGAGGACGCCATGGCGGCGATCATCGTCGCCGATCAGGGCAAGGGCATCGCGCTCGAGGATCAGGAGCGCATCTTCGAGAAGTTCGAACGCGTCGATCCGCACGAGCCGGGTGGTAGCGGGCTTGGGCTGTATATCGCGCGGCGGCTGGCGCGGGCGATGGGCGGCGACGTGACGGTGGATAGCGCACCGGGGCAGGGCGCTCGGTTCGTGTTTACGCTGCCCTATGGAGATCCCTCTCCCTAAAGGGGAGAGAGCGTTGGGCCGCTCATGCCCCCATGGGGAGTAGGATTAGCGCCGCCCAATCCTGATCACCACGATCCCGACCACCGCGAGCAGCGTGCCCCACAGCGCCCAGATGCGCTGATCGAGCATGAAGCTCGATGCCGGCCAATGTATGTAGCCGGTTCCCTGGCCGATCCAGAGCAATCCCATCAGCAGCGCGAGCACGCCGATGATGGTGGTCACGGTTTTCACGAGCGCTTGTCCACGGGCACGTAATCGCGCTGAACCGGGCCGGTATAAAGCTGGCGCGGGCGGCCGATCTTCTGGGCGGGGTCCGAGATCATCTCGTTCCACTGCGCGACCCAGCCGACGGTGCGGGCGAGCGCGAACAGGGCGGTGAACATCGTCGTCGGGAAGCCGATCGCGGACAGGATCACGCCCGAATAGAAATCGACATTCGGGAACAGCTTCTTCTCGATGAAATAGGGATCGTTGAGCGCAAGCTCCTCGAGCCGGAGCGCCACGTCGAACACCGGATCGCTGACGCCGAGCGCGCTGAGCACCTCGCGCACGGTTTCCTGCATCACCGTCGCACGAGGATCGTAATTCTTGTAGACGCGATGGCCGAAGCCCATCAGGCGGAACGGGTCGTTCTTGTCCTTCGCCCGATCGATATAATGCGGGATGCGATCGACCGTGCCGATCTCGCGCAGCATGTTGAGGGCAGCCTCATTGGCGCCACCATGCGCCGGGCCCCACAGGCAGGCAATGCCGGCCGCGATGCAGGCGAAGGGATTGGCGCCAGACGAGCCCGCCAGCCGGACGGTCGAGGTCGAGGCATTCTGCTCGTGATCGGCGTGGAGGATGAAGATCCGGTCCATCGCCTTTTCGACGATCGGGTTCACCTCATATTCCTCGGCCGGCACGCCGAACGTCATGCGCAGGAAGTTGCCGGTGTAGCTGAGGTCGTTCTTCGGGTAGAGGAAGGGCTGACCGATCGAATATTTATAGGCCATCGCCGCAATCGTCGGCATCTTGGCGATCAGCCGGTGGCTCGCGACCATGCGCTGGTGCGGATCGGTGATGTCAGCTGAATCATGATAGAAGGCCGAAAGTGCGCCGACCACGCCGCACATGATCGCCATCGGGTGCGCATCGCGCCGGAAGCCGCGATAGAAGGTCGCGAGCTGCTCGTGCAGCATCGTATGGCGGGTGATGGTGTAAGTGAAATGATCAAGCTCGCTCCTGTCCGGCAGCTCGCCGTTCAGCAGGAGGTAGGAGACCTCCATGAAGCTCGATTCCTTGGCCAGCTGCCCGATCGGATAGCCGCGGTGGAGCAGCACGCCTTCGTCGCCATCGATATAGGTGAGCGCTGATTCGCAGCTCGCGGTCGAGGTGAAGCCTGGGTCATAGGTAAACATGCCGGTATCGGCATAGAGCTTGCGGATATCGATGACCTCAGGCCCGACGCTGCCGGCCAGCACGGCATAATCGTGATTCCCGATATTGATCCGGGGCGTCGCGGCGTCGCTCATCAATATGTCCTTTCTCGAACTCTCAGGCGATCATCCGGTCGGCGATGCGTCCCAGGCTTTCGTCGCGCCCGAGCAGCTCGAGCACATCGAAAATCCCGGGCGAAGTCTTGCGCCCGGTCAGCGCTGCCCGCAACGGTTGCGCGACCTGGCCAAGCTTCACTCCTGCATCGTCCGCTACCCGGCGAACCGCATCTTCGAGCGCCTCTGCATCCCAGTTGCCAACCGCGTCAAGGGCAGCGTGCAGGCGCCCGAGCAGCGCCGGCGCGTCACCCGAGAGCAACGATGCTGCATCGCCGTCCATTTCCAGTGGGCGAGTGCGAAAAAGAAAGGCCGCTCCGGACACAAGATCGTTGAGATTCGCGGCGCGGGGCTTCAGCGATTCCATGCTGCGCTGAAGCATTTCACGTTGCTGTGCCGTTAGTTCGAAACCGAGTCGCGGGGCGACCAGATCAGCCAGACGCGCATTGTCGGCGCTCCGGATATAATGGCCGTTCAGGTTCTCCAATTTCTTCAAATCGAACCTGGATGGTGATTTTCCGACATCAGCGAGGTCGAACCAGGCGGTCGCCTGCTCGCGGCTGATGATCTCGTCATCGCCATGCCCCCAGCCAAGCCGGAGCAGGTAATTGCTCAGTGCCTCGGGCAGGATGCCAAGCTCGTCGCGATAATATTCGACACCGACCGCACCGTGGCGTTTGGAAAGCTTGCCACCGTCATGGCCATGAATCATCGGCACATGAGCGTAGATTGGCTCGGGCCACCCCATCGCCCTGATGATGGGCAGCTGGCGGAACGCGTTGTTGAGGTGATCGTCGCCGCGGATGACGTGAGTCACGCCCATGTCGTGATCGTCCACCACCACTGCGAGCATATAGGTCGGCGTGCCGTCCGAGCGGAGCAGGACGAGATCGTCGAGCTCGGCATTCTGGACGGTGATGCTGCCCTGGACCCGATCCTCGATCGTGGTCGCGCCTTCCTTCGGCGCCTTGAGCCTGACGACGAAGGGCGCGCCCTCGGGCGCCTCGGCGGGGTCGCGATCGCGCCAGCGCCCGTCATAGCGCATCGGCTTGCCGGCCGCCTTCTGGCTTTCGCGCAGGGCCGTCAGTTCCTCGGGCGTCGCGTAGCAGCGATAGGCATTGCCCTGTTCGACCATCTGATAGGCGACCTCGGCGTGGCGCCTGGCACGCTCGAACTGGAAGACGGCCTCGCCGTCCCAATCGAGGCCGAGCCACTGCATCGAGCTCAGGATCGCGTCGATTGCGGGCTGGGTCGACCGCGCACGGTCGGTATCCTCGATTCGCAGCAGGAACTTGCCGCCATGATGGCGCGCGAACAGCCAGTTGAACAAGGCGGTGCGCGCACCGCCGATGTGCAGATAGCCCGTTGGCGACGGCGCGAAGCGCGTCACCACTGCGGGCGTGTCGGGCGTGCCGGTATCGGCCGCCGCGGTTTCAGACCTTGCGCCCAAACGCGCTTGCTCCCAGACTTGAAAATCGATGGCCAGTATAGCCGCCGAGGCCCCTAGCACGCGACTTCAGCGCCTCCAAATCGCGGGCTTCGACGGGCTTCGCCGGGGCAAGGCGGCGCTGGAACGCTGGTTCGAGGCCGAGCGGGACCAGCTACCCCTGTGGATACCGGTCGCCCTGGGCGGCGGCATCACAATGTGGTTCATCCTGCCCGATTCGACCTGGTGGCGAGCCGCGCTGCTTGGTTCACTCGGTTTGGCGTTTCTGGCCATGGCCGTCGGACGCCATGGCAGGGCGGGCCGTACCGTCGCCCTCGCCGCGCTGCTGGTCGCGGCGGGCATCGCGCTGATCTGGTGGCGTGCCGAGAGAGCCAGCGCGGCAATCCTCGCGCGGCCGGCGATCGTGACGTTCGAGGCACGCGTCGAGCGCGTCGAACCGTTGCCGCCACGCGGGCTCGTCAGGTTGCGGCTCGCGCCCATACGGGTGATCGCGACACCGCCGCGGCCGTGCAAGGGTCGCCGGTGCGGTTCGCGCGGGCACGAGGGCCGTTACGACCCGGCACAGGGCAGTGAGCTGCGCCCCGTGGAGCTTCCACCGCATCTCCGCGTCAACCTTGCCGATGCCGATATGCCGCCGGGGCTCTCGCGCGGGGCGACGATTCGGCTCGGGGCGCGGCTGATGCCGCCACCCGAGCCGGCGGTGCCCGGCGCTTATGATTATGGCCGCGTCGCCTGGTTCGATGGCATCGGCGGGACGGGGCGGGGCTTCGGGCCGGTCACGATCGTCGCGCCGGGCGTGGCGAACGGCAACGGGCTGCGGGAGCGGCTGTCGCGGCACATCCAGGAAAGCGTCCCCGGCGGGGCGGGTGCCATCGCCGCGGCGCTCGCGACCGGCGATCAGGGCGCAATCCCCGAAGCCGACAATGATGCAATGCGCCGATCGGGGCTCGCCCATCTCCTCTCGGTCAGCGGCTTGCATATCACGGCCGTGGTCGCGGCGGTGATGTTCCTGGTGCTTCGCCTGCTTGCGCTCAGCCCCTGGCTCGCGCTGCGGTTCCGCCTCCCGCTGATCGCGGCCGGCGCGGGCGCGCTGGCGGCGATCGGCTATACCCTGCTGACCGGCGCCGAGGTGCCGACAATCCGCTCCTGCGTTGCGGCGCTGCTCGTGCTGGTCGCGCTCGCGATGGGCCGCGAAGCGCTGACGCTGAGGCTGGTCGCGGCGGGCGCCTTCGTCGTGCTGCTCCTCTATCCTGAATCGCTCGCCGGCCCGAGCTTCCAGCTTTCCTTTGCGGCGGTCGCCTCGATCATCGCGCTGCACGAGCATCCGCGGATCAAGGCCTGGTTCGCGCCGCGCGAGGAGGGGCGGCTGCGCAAGCTCGGTCGCGACCTGACCTCGTTGCTGCTGACCGGCATCGTCGTCGAGCTTGCGCTGTTGCCGATCTCGTTGTTTCATTTCCACAAGGCGGGGATTTACGGCTCAGTCGCCAATATCGTCGCGATCCCGCTGACGACCTTCGTGACGATGCCGTTCGAGGCACTGGCGCTGTTGTTCGATTCAGTTGGTCTCGGCACGCCTTTCTGGTGGCTGACCGGGCGTTCGCTCGATCTGCTGCTGTGGATTGCGCACAAGACCGCCAGCATGCCCGGCTCGGTCGCCGCGCTGCCGGCGATGCCGGGCGGGGCTTATGGCCTGATGGTGATCGGCGGGCTGTGGATCGCGCTGTGGCGGACTCGCTGGCGGCGGCTTGGCGCGGTGCCGCTCGCGATCGGTGCGATCTGGGCGCTGCTGACGCCGACACCCGACCTGCTCGTGACGGGCGACGGCCGCCATGTCGCGCTCCGCACCGCGAGCGGTGGCCTCGCGCTGCTGCGCGACCGGGTCGGCGATTACACCGCCGATATGCTGGCCGAGAATGGCGGCGCCGACGAGAATCTGCTGCTGCTCTCCGATCAGCCCAATGCGCGCTGCAGCCGCGACCTGTGTCTCGTCGAGCGCCCGGCGGGCGGTCGCACCTGGCGGGTGCTTGCCACGCGCAGCGCCTATCTGGTGCCGACGGCGGAATTGGTCGCGGCATGCGGCGGCGCCGACATCGTCATCAGCGAACGCCGCCTGCCCGTCGCATGCCGCCCACGCTGGCTGAAACTCGACCGCGCCACGCTGGCGCAAACCGGCGGCATCGCGATCGCGCTGGGGAATAGCCGGGTCGTGACGGTCAGGCACCCGGGCGATGAGCACCCCTGGCTCGCCTCCGCCGTGCCGCCAGCGTCGTTGCGGACTCACCGGCATGGCGCGATAAGCCCGCAATGAGCGTCCAGCCCAGCCTCCTTGACCAGCCCGCGCCGCACATCCTGCGGCGCGCCTTCCTCCCTGTGGCCGAGCATCGCGCGATCCTGGACTGGTCGCTGGCACATCGCGCCTGTTTTGCGCCGTCGCTCGTCGACAGCGCGCAACTCAGGGCGAATATCCGCAGCTCCTTGACCGCGCGGCTGCCCGAGCAGGCTTGGGTGGAAGCGTTCAGGCGAAGGGTGCTGGATGCCGTCCCGGCCCTGGCCAGCGACCTCGGCATGGCGCCGTTCGCGCCGGAGACGGTGCAGCTTTCACTGATCGCCTATAATGACGGCGACTTCTACCGCCCGCATGTCGACACCGAAACCAGCCCGGCGCGCAAGAGCGACCGGGTGCTGAGCGCGGTCTATTATTTCCACACCGAGCCGAAAGCCTATTCAGGCGGCGAGCTGCGTCTCCATGCGTTCAACCCGGCCAGCAATCGCTCCGCCGACATCGCGCCCGAACAAAACGCCCTGCTGGCCTTCGCCTCGTTCGCGCGCCACGAAGTGCGTCCCGTCGCCTGTCCGTCGGGCCGGTTCGAGGATTCGCGTTTCGCGATCAATTGCTGGGTGCGTCGGGCGCTCCCGGCTCAATAGCGCCTGAGCAACCCGGCAAGCTTGCCCTGCACACGGACCTGATCGGGCGCATAACGCTGCGGATCATAGGCACGATTGGCTGGGTCTAGGCGGATCATCGCGCCTTCGCGCCGGAAATATTTGAGCGTCGCCTCGCTGTCTTCGATCAGGGCAACGACGATCTCGCCGTCGCGGGCGACATCGGTGCGCCGGATCAGCGCGTAATCACCGTCAAGGATGCCGGCCTCGACCATCGAATCCCCCGACACCTCGAGCGCATAATGCTCGCCGCCGCCGAGCAGGGCTGCGGGCACCGCGAGCATCGAATGGCCCTCGAACGCCTCGATCGGCACGCCGGCCGCGATCCGGCCGTGCAGCGGGATCTCGATCACGTCATTGGCCGGCTCGGGAAGCTTGCGGACATTACCCGCCAGTGCTGGGCCCGCCGGGGCGGTGGCGGCGGATTTTTTCGCGGTTTCGGGCCGCTCGGGCACGCGCAGCACTTCGAGCGCCCGGGCGCGGTTGGGCAGGCGGCGGATGAACTTGCGTTCCTCGAGCGCGCTGATCAGGCGGTGGACGCCCGATTTGGACTTGAGATCGAGCGCTTCCTTCATTTCCTCGAACGAGGGGGAGACCCCGGTTTCGGCGAGGCGATCATTGATGAAGCAGATCAGCTCGTGTTGCTTGCGCGTTAGCATCCCAGATCCTCCGTCGGGAACAGACTGGGAACGTTTACGCAATGTTCCAACAGTCTGTCAAGCGCCAACCCATTGTCAGGCGATGACGAGGATCTCCACCGGATCGCCCGCCATGATGGCGGGTGCGTTGGCCGGGCGAACGATCAGGCAGTCCGCGCGGGCGAGGGTGAGGAGCATCGAACTGTCCTGCAGGCCCGCCACGAAAACCAGGCCATCGCGGGTTTCGGCGCGGAGATAATCCTCGCGGTGGTCGTTTGCGGGAAGATCCTGGCCGAGGATCGCGGTGGCGAAGCGCGGCAGGGGATCAAGGGCACCCGACATGGCCGCGATCAGCGGCCTGAGGAACAGGGTGGCGGTAACGAAGGCCGAGACCGGGTTGCCGGGCAGCCCGAGCACGACTGCCTGGTTCAGCCGCCCGGCCATCATCGGCTTGCCGGGGCGCAGCGCGATCCGCCAGAAATCGAGGCTGCCGCCTGCCGCCTCGAGCGCGGGCCGGACGAGATCATGGTCGCCCACCGACGCGCCACCGGTGGTGACGAGGATATCCGCGTCGACGCGCCTGAAGGCGGCCACCGTCACATCGAACCGGTCGGGCAGGATGCCGAGGTCGAGAATCTCCACGGGCAGGTCGGCGAGCATTGCGGCGAGCATCGCGCCGTTGGATTCGGGCAGTGAGTCGCCGCCAAGCGCGATGCCGGGTGCGACGAGTTCGTCGCCGGTCGCCACGATCGCAACGCGGAGGCGGCGATTGACGGGGAGCGCACCGAGCCCTCCGGTGGCCGCCACTGCGATCCGCGCGGGCGTGAGGCGCTCGCCTTTTGCGACCAGCGTGTCGCCATGCGAGAAATCGAGCCCCTTGCGGCGGATGTTGCGGCCCAGGGTGCGCGGCCCTTCACCAGTGAGTGTCACCCGGTCGCCCTCGCGCGCCGCCTCTTCCTGGACCAGCACGGTATCGGCGCCTGCCGGCATCGCGGCGCCGGTGAAGATGCGGACAGTCTCGCCGGCGCCGACCGTGCCGGGAAAGGGACGGCCAGCCGCGCTCTCGCCGATCAGGGTGAGCGGCCCCGGGAGATCGGCGAAACGGATCGCATAGCCGTCCATCGCCGAAAGATCGGCTGAAGGCTGGGTGCGGAGCGCGACGATGTCCGCGGCCGCCCAGCGCCCGGCAGCGTCGCGCAGCGGCAGCGTTTCGGCGGCGACCGGCACGGCAAGGGCGAAGAGACGCGCGCGCGCCTCTGTGACGGGGAGAAGAGGAGAGGCTGTGCCCGAGCGCATCATCATGCCCTAGCCCTTCGGAACGCGGGGAGCCACCGGTCTTCGCGCCGCGATCCGTCAGGCAGGTTGGCGAACCGTATCGTTGACCACCCTCGCAAGCGCCGCCGCCAGGCTGTCGGCGCCATAGGGTTTCGGCAGGATATCGAAATCGCCGGCACCCCCTTTGGCGATTTCTTCGCTGTAGCCGCTCGCGAGCAGCACAGGGAGGGCCGGAAATCTTTCCCGCACGAGCCGCCCAAGCTCGACTCCGCTTTGCCCCGGCATCACCACGTCCGAAAAGACCAGGTCGACCGGTTCGGCGTCGAGCACAGCGAGCGCCTGCTCGGCGGACTCGGCGTCGATCACCCGATAGTTGAGTTCAGTGAGCAGGATATGGGCGAAATTTCGCACCTGTTCGTTGTCCTCGACCAGCAGCACGGTCTTGCCGGCGCCGTCCACCGCCTGGTTTGCGAATGTCGACCTCGCTGCGATCGACTTGTGAGAGTGCGGCAGGAGAATCCGGATTGTCGTGCCTTTTCCGGAAACCGAGTCGATCTCGACCCTGCCGCCTGCCTGTGCGGCGAAGCCATGAATCTGGGACAATCCGAGCCCGGTGCCCTTGCCGACCGCCTTGGTGGTGAAGAAAGGCTCGAACGCCCGGTCAAGAACCTCTTTCGGCATCCCCGACCCGGTATCGGACAGGGCGACGCAGACCATGTCGCCGCTCTCGTCGGCGATATTGTGCGTCGACAGCGTCAGCGTGCCGCCATTGGGCATCGCATCGCGCGCATTGATCGCCGCGTTGAGCAGCGCGGTTTCGAGTTGGGTGGAATCGACATCGACGAGTCCGAGCGTCGGGGCAAGGTCGAGCTTCACTTCGACTCCACCCCCCAGCGTCCTCGAGAGAACCTCGGCAAGAGCATCGAGCCGCACATTGAGATCGATCACTTCGGGTTTGAGCGGCTGACGGCGCCCAAAGGCAAGCAGGTGGCTGGTCAGGGTCGTCGCATGATCCGCGGTCTCGATGATCGCATTCAGATATTGAGCCCGTTTTTTCTCGTCGAGGCCGCCGCGCCGGAGCAATTCAGCCGAGCCGCGGATCACGGTTATCAGATTGTTGAAATCATGGGCGATACCACCGGTCAGCTCGCCCAAGGCCTGCAGCTTCTGCGACTGGACCAGCGCGGCGCGGGCCTGATCGAGCTCTTCCTCGACATTGCGGCGCTCGGTGACGTCCCGGGTGATCTTGGCAAAGCCGATATGGCGGCCTGAATCGTCACGGATGGGGTCGATCACGACATGCGCCCAGAACCGGGTGCCGTCCTTGCGGACCCGGATGGCTTCGGCTTCATATTTGCCCTCGGCAAGCGCCGTCGCGAGCGCGCGTGCCGGCACTCCCGCGGCGCGATCCTCGGGGGTGTAGAAGCGCGAGAAATGCTCGCCGACGATTTCCTCGAATGAATAGCCCTTGATCGCCTGGGCGCCGGCATTCCAGTTGGTGACCCTGCCATCGGTGTCGAGCATGTAGATGGCGTAGTCAGTGACTCCCTGCACGAGCAGGCGGAACCGCTGCTCGCTTTCGTAGAGCCGTCGCTCGGCTGCCTTTTTCTCGGTGATGTCCCGGGTGATCTTGGCGAAGCCGATCAGCTCTCCGGCTTCGTCGCGGATCGGATCGATGACGGCGCTCGCCCAGAAGCGCGTGCCGTCCTTCCTGATCCGCCAGCCCTCCGCTTCGAACCGCCCTTCGACTTCGGCGGCCCGAAGGGCGCGTTCGGGCATCCCCGCCGCCCGATCCTCCTCACGGAAGAAGCGGGAGTAATGCTGGCCGATGATCTCATCCGCCTCATAGCCCTTGAAACGCCGGGCGCCGGGATTCCAGCTTACGACATGCCCGCCGCGATCGAGCATATAGATCGCGTAATCGGTGACGGCGTTGACCAGCAGCTGAAAGCGCTGTTCTGACAGATCAGAATCGAAACGGCTTGGATCAGGCATGGATGCCCTTGGAAAGTCCTGAAGACTGGTTCGCACTCATCACCTACGCACCGACTCCCGCTTTGAGCAATAGACAGAGATCAACGGCTTAGTCCCGAAACGCGCCGCCTGGCATGTTCTTTCCGACCTCAACGCGGTACCAGCAGCGTAAAGGGTGGAACATAGGCTATCAACATCACCACCAGCCCGACCAGTGACGCCAGCACGAAGCTGTGCAGGAAGACATAACGCAGGATTCGCCCTTCCTGCCCGAACCATTGGGTTGCGGTCGAGGCGACGACGATGCTCTGCGCGTCGATCATCTTGCCCATCACCCCGCCCGCGCTGTTCGCGCCCGCCATCAGGACCGGGGAAAGGTGGAGTTGTTCCGACGTGACTTTCTGCAAGCCGCCGAACAGTACGTTCGAGGCCGTGTCGGATCCCGTCACCGCCACACCGAGCCAGCCGAGCATCGTGCCGAAGAACGGATACATCACGCCAGTCGCGGCAAAGGCGAGCCCCATCGTCGCATCGAGCCCGGCGAAGCGCGTGACGTTGCCGAGCGCGAGCATCGCGGCGATCGTCGAGAGGGAGGGGATCACCATCATGAAGGCGCGGCCATAGCTTTTCGCGATCCCGATCGGGCCGAGCCCGAGTAGCACGGCGCTCAGCACGCCGGCGAGCAGGATCGCCGATCCGGTCGCCGACAGCGGATTGAAGGTGTAAATCGCGGGCTCCGCCGTAGCGGTCGCGACGACGGGGGGCACGCGCAGGATCGCCATGTCGAGCCCGGGGAAATGGATCGCGCGCTTGTACACCGCGTCGAGCGCCGCCTTCACCGCCGGCATGCCCCAGAGGAAGACGACCCCCATCAGGATCAGCCAGGGCATCCACGCCTTGCGCATGGCGCCGCTATCGGGTGTGCCGGGAGCGAGGGCGATCGTGTCCTCATGCTCGGTGACATGCGCCGCGTTGATGATCGGCACGCGCTCGTCGCCCCTGGACAATGTCGCTTGGCCGACGTGCATGATGACCGCCGGTCGCCAGAAACGCAGGAACGCGACCAGGGCGACAACCGAGATCATCGCCGGTCCGATCGCGGCGAGCCACGGCCCGTGCAGATTGGAGATCAGCAACTGGCTGGTGCCGAAGGTGACCGAGACCATGACTGCGGCCGGCCACACGGCGAGCGTCCGCCGCCAGCCGCAATAGGCGACCAGCAGCCAGAAGGGCACGATCAGGCAGAAGGGCAGCATCTCGCGCCCGACCGTCGCTGACAGGTCCGCGAGCGGCAAGCCGGTCACCCCGGCGAGCGTGACCAGCGGCGTGCCGAGTGCGCCGAACGCGACCGGCGCGGTATTCGCGATCAGCGAAAGCCCCGATGCCTGGAGCCGCGTGAAGCCGAGCCCGATCAGCATCGCGCCGGTCACCGCCACCGGCGCGCCGAACCCGGCCGCGCCTTCGAAAAAGGCACCAAGGCAAAAGGCGATCAGCAGGAGCTGCAACCGACTGTCCTCGGTCACCGCGGCGATCGACTCGCGCAGGATCTGGAACTGCCCGCGCTCATTGGTCATCTGGAAGAGGAAGATGATGTTGAGGACGATCCAGCCGATCGGCAGCAGGCCATAGGCAGCGCCAAAGCCGGCGGCCCGGATCGCCAGGCTGGCCGGCATGCCGAACGCCAGGGTCGCGATCAGCAAGGCGGCGAGCAGGCCGAGCAGGGCGGCGACATAGGCGCGCATCCGCAGCAGGCCGATACAGCCGAGCAGGACAAGCAGCGGCGCCGCGGCCAGCCCGACCGAAAGCCAGGCATCATATGGATGATAGTCCTGCGACCATGTCATCGCGCATCCCCCCCTTTTATTATGTCAGGTCAGGCATCCCTTCAGGCGCGATCAGGATCGCACGCAGATCATTGACGTTGGTCCGTGTCGGCCCCGTGATGACGAGGTCGCCGAGCGCGTCGAAGAAATCATAGGCCAGGTTCGAACACAGCATCCGGCGCGCGTCCAGCCCGAGCGCCCGGGCGCGCGACAGCGTGCTGGGCGTGACGATCGCGCCGGCATTGTCCTCGGTGCCGTCGATGCCGTCAGTATCGCAGGCGATGGCGTGGATGCGCGGTGCGCCGTCGAGCGCGATGGCGAGGCCGAGCAGATATTCGAGATTGCGGCCCCCGCGACCGTGGGGATTGGTGACCCGGACGATGGTCTCACCGCCCGACAGGATCACGCGCGGCTGGCCGTCCGCCGACAAGCGCAGGGCGAGTGCTGCGTGGTCGGCGCCGAGCTGCTTCGCCTCGGCCTCGAGACGATCGCCGAGATCGGTGACCGCATAGCCCTGCTCTTCCGCGAGCCGCCGCGCCGCTGCCAGTGCATCGGCCGCCCTTGCGACGATCCGCACCTCGCTGCCGGCGAGGCCCGGCGAATCCGGTGGCGGCGTCTCATTCTCCGGGTTGCGGAGTGCCGCGATCACGCTGGCCGGCACATCGATGCCGTTGCGGGCGAGGATCTCGCGCGCCATGCCGAGGCTGGTGTGATCGGCGACAGTCGGGCCGCTCGCGACGAAGGAGGGGTCGTCGCCGGGGACATCGGAGATGATCAAGGTTGTGACCTGCGCCGGTGCCGCGGCGACGGCGAGCCGGCCGCCCTTCACCAGCGACAGATGCTTGCGGACGCTGTTGATCTCGGCGATCGTCGCGCCCGAGCGCAGCAACGCCCTGGTAACTACCTGCTTGTCCCCGAGAGAAACACCTGGCACCGGCAGCGCGAACAGGGCTGATCCCCCGCCCGAGACAAGCGCCAGCAACCGGTCTTGCGCCCCCAGCCCTCCGACCAGTTCGAGCGCATGGCGGGCCGCAGCCAGGCTTTCGGTGTCGGGCACTGGATGGCCCGCCTCGATGATCTCGAAATTGGCCGGCAGACTGTGCGGCGGGCCGGAATGGCCGTGGCGGGTTATCACCAGTCCCGATAGCGGGCCATTGATCTGACTGGCAGCGACCGAAGCCATTGCGGCTGCCGCCTTGCCGATCGCGATGATCAGCGTCCGGCCGCTGGTGGTCTCGCGGGGGATTGCGGGTGGCAGGCATCGCTCGGCGGAGACAGCGTCAACGGTGGTTTCGAACAGCGCGCGGAGCAGTGCCTGCGCGGCGGTGGAGGATGAAGATGGCAGCGGACTTCCCGACATCACAGGCTCCTCGCTCCGAGCGCTTGTCGATACCAAAGCGCTCGCCTTGCGATCCCGGTAGCGTTACCATTCGTGCCACGCAAAACCGTCCCGGACGGCATGCCGATCCGTGACGCGCAAGGGAAGGGGGACTGAAATGCAGCCGGGCCGGATCGTCGCGTGCATGCTGATGATATTCGCATTGGGCGGTGGCACCGGCGCGCGACAGCCGGGCGCGCCACATCGCCAGTCACTCGGCCTCTTCGGGCACCAGGCCGATATCGGTGCGCCGGCGCTGGCCGGTACGGCGACGTTCGACGCGGCGGCCGCGACCTATCGGGTGACCGGCGGCGGTGCGAATATCTGGGGCGGGAAGGATGCGTTCCATTTCGTCTGGACCCGACGCTCGGGCGATCTGCATGTCGCCGCCGATATCGACTGGATCGGCACCGGCGGCGATCCGCACCGCAAGGCCGGGATGATGATCCGTCAGAACCTGACTCCCGGATCGCCCTTCGCCGACGTGATGGTGCACGGCAACGGCGCGACCGCGCTGCAATATCGCGAGGTCCAGGACGGACCGACACGGGAAATCTCGTCCAATGTGCGGGCGCCGCACGGCATCCGGCTCGAGCGCGAGGGAGACTATGTCTATTTCTCGGTGACGGGCGCTGATGGGGCGCTGCACCACGCGGGCGGCAATTTCAGGATTGCACTGCCGGGCTCCTGTTATGTTGGCCTCGCAGTCTCCGCGCATGACGACAAGGTGACGGAGACAGCGGTCTTCAGCCATGTTGCGCTGACGGTGCCGGTGCTCGCCGTCGTGCCGGACACGGGGTATCCGGCAAAGGTCGAAAGCACGCTCGAGGTGATGCCGGTCGGCGTCGATGACGTCTATCGGCGGGTCGTACGCCATTTCGACGGCAAGATCGAAGCGCCGAACTGGACCCGCGACGGCACTGCCCTGGTCTATAACAGCGGTGGACTGATCTACCGGATTCCGGTGGCGGGCGGCGAGCCGGTCGCCATCGACACCGGGCCTAACCGGAAGAACAACAATGATCATGGCCTGTCGCCGGACGGGCGCGAACTGATCATCTCCGATCAGTCCGAGCCCGACAATCTGTCGCGGATTCATCTCCTGCCGCTGGCCGGATCGGCAGCGCCGCGGCTGCTGGTAAGCCATGCCGATGCGCGATCCTATTGGCATGGCTGGTCGCCGGACGGGAAGACGATCGCCTATGTCTTCGTGCGCTCGGCGACCAATGAGTATGACATCTATGCCCATGACATCGCCGACGGGGTGGAACGGCCGCTGATCAAGGGGCCGGGGGTCGATGACGGCCCTGAATATACGCCGGACGGGCGTTTCCTCTATTTCAACTCGACCCGGACCGGGGCAATGCAGATTTGGCGGGCGCTGGCGGACGGGAGCAATCCCGAGCAGGTGACGCGCGACGCCAATTATCGCGACTGGTTCCCGCATATCTCGCCCGACGGGAAGTGGATCGCGTTCGTGTCGTTCGGGCTCGATGTCGATCTCGGCGACCACCCGCCCAACCGCAACGTGATGCTGCGGATCATGCCGACCGACGGCAGCGCGCCGCCGCGGGTGCTGACCCGGCTGTTCGGCGGCCAGGGGACGATGAACGTGCCGTCCTGGTCGCCCGACAGCAAGTCGATCGCATTTGTGAGCTATCGCCTGGTGCGCTGAGGGCTCAGGCTTTCCAGTCGCCCGATTTGCCGCCGGTCTTGGTGAGCAGGCGGATGCCGGTGATCGCCATGGCTTTGTCGATCGCCTTGGCCATGTCGTAGATCGTCAACAGCGCGACCGAGACGGCGGTGAGAGCTTCCATCTCGACGCCTGTCTTCGCGTCGGTGGCGGCGGTCGCGGTGGCGGTTACGCCGGTTTCGTCCACTGTCAGGTCGATCGCGACGCGGGTGAGCGGCAAGGGGTGGCAGAGCGGGATGAGTTCGGCGGTCTTCTTGGCAGCCATGATGCCGGCGACGCGGGCGACGGCAAGGACATCGCCTTTCAGCACGGTGCCTGTGCGGATTGCGGTGGCGGCTTCGGGCGACATGATGATGCGACCGGTGGCGACCGCCTCCCGCGCGGTCGTCGCCTTGCCCGAGACATCGACCATATGCGCCGCGCCGGCGTCGTCGAGATGGGTGAGGCGGCTCATCCCACCAGCGCCCGAGTCGCCGCCTCGATATCGTGCTGGCGCATCAGCGCCTCGCCGACCAGGAAGCAATGGATGCCATGCTCGGCCATGTGGTCGAGATCGGCACGGATGGTGAGGCCGCTTTCGGCGACGAAGGTGCAGTCCTTCGGCGCCTTGTCGGCCAGCCGGTAGCTGTTCTCGAAATCGACCGTGAAATCGCGCAAGTTCCGGTTGTTGACCCCGATCAGCCGCGATTTGAGCTTCATCGCGCGCTCGAGCTCGCGCGCGTCATGGACTTCCACCAGCACATCCATGTTGCAGTCGATCGCGCTTGCCTCGATCTCGGCGAGCAGGCTGTCGTCGAGCGCCGCCATGATCAGCAGGATCGCGTCAGCGCCGATCGCGCGCGATTCGGGGACCTGCCAGGGATCGACCATGAAATCCTTGCGCAGCACCGGCAGGGTGCAGGCGTCGCGCGCTGCGGTGAGATAGCTGTCAGCGCCCTGGAACCAGGGCTCGTCGGTGAGCACCGACAGACAGGTCGCGCCACCGGCCTGATAGGCGCGGGCATGGGCGGGCGGATCGAAATCGGCGCGGATAAGGCCCTTGGAAGGGCTCGCCTTCTTGATCTCGGCGATCAGCGCATGGCCGATTGCGGCGCGGGCGTCGAGCGCGGCGCGGAAGCCGCGGGGCGGGCTCTGGCGTTCAGCCGCTGCGTCGAGCTCGGCGAGCGGCATCGTCGCCTTGCGCGCGGCGACCTCGGCGCGCTTGGTTTCGAGGATGCGGTCGAGGATGTCGGTCATGGGTAGGCGATCCAGCGGTTCAGCAGCGCCTTCGCGGCGCCGGAGTCGAGCGCTTCGGCGGCTTGCGCTGCGCCCTCGACAAGATCAGTGGCGCGCGCCGCGACCATCAGCGCGGCGGCCGCGTTGAGCAGGACGGCGTCGCGATAGGCGCCATGCTCCCCTTCGAGGAGCCGGTGGAGCGCGGCGGCGTTATAGGCCGGGTCGCCGCCGCGGATCGCCGCGATGGCGTGGCGCGCCAGGCCGGCGTCCTCCGGGGCGATGCGCGCGGGCATCGAAAGGGTGCCGACGCTGATTGCGACGGTGGGGCCGGCGCCCGAGACTTCGTCCAGACCTTCCTCGCCCGAGACGACGAGGGCCGCCTCAGTGCCGAGCTGCTCAAGCGCCTCGGCATAGGGCGCGGCATAATCGGGACGCGCGATGCCGATCAGCTGGCGCGTGACATGCGCCGGGTTGGCGAGCGGGCCCATCAGGTTGAAAATGGTGCGGCGGCCGATCCGGCGGCGGATCGGCGTGATGCGCTTCATCGCCGGGTGGTGGTTGGCGGCAAACAGAAAGGCAATGCCGATATCGCGGAGCGAACCTTCGGCATTGAGCCCGGCGCGCTCCATATCGAGGCCGAGCGCCTCGAGCGTGTCGGCGGCGCCGGCCTTGGACGAGGCGGCGCGGTTGCCATGCTTGGCGACGGGGACGCCGCAGGCAGCGACGACGATCGAGACCGCGGTCGAGACGTTCAGGGTATGGTGGCCGTCGCCGCCGGTGCCGCAGACATCGATCGCGCCGTGAGGCGCTTCGATCGGGATGAGTCGGGCGCGCAGGGCCCGGGCGGCCTCGGCGATCTCGATGCTGGTCTCGCCGCGGTCGCTGAGCGCGATGAGGAATTCGGCGACTGCCTCTTCGGAGGTCTTTGCATCGAGGATGTCGGCGAAGGCCTGGGCTGCGCTTTCATGGGAAAGCGGGGTCGAGGGATCGGGAAGGAGGGCAAGGGTGGTCACGCCGGCGCCTTCACATCGATGCCGGCAAGCCGCACGAAATTGGCGAGCAGCGCATGGCCGTGCTCGGTCGCGATGCTCTCGGGGTGGAACTGGACGCCGTGGATCGGCAGCGTCCTGTGGCGGAAGCCCATCACCGAGCCGTCGTCGGCGGTTGCGTTGACGATCAGCTCGGCGGGAATGTCCTCGACGATCAGCGAATGATAGCGGGTCGCGGTGAAGGGCGAGGGCAGGCCCTCGAACAGGCCGGTGCCGTCATGGCTGACCGGCGAGGTCTTGCCATGCATCAGACCGCCGCGCACGACATGGCCGCCGAAATGCTGGCCGATCGCCTGATGGCCGAGGCAGACGCCAAGCAGGGGCTTTCCGGCCTGAGCACAGGCAGCGACGAGATCGAGGCTGATGCCGGCCTCATTGGGCGTGCAGGGCCCGGGCGAGATCAGGAACGCTTGGGCATTGCTCGCGATGGCGTCGCGCGCGGTGAGCGTGTCGTTGCGGACGACCTTCACCTCAGCGCCGAGCTCCATCAGATAATGGACGAGGTTCCAGGTGAAGCTGTCGTAATTGTCGATGACGAGGATCATGAGCGGGGCCGCTACCGCTTTTGCAGCACGACCACAATCGGCCCGATTTTCGCGCCCCTATCCATCCGTCCCGCCACCGGATCCCAGAGGCGGGAAATCGAGCCGTCGAAATAGAGCGCGTCGGCGCAGCCGAGCTTGCGAAACAGCCGCGCGAAGCGGCCGAACGAGACGGGCGCATCGCTGATCGCGAACAACGCCTCGCCGTTCGCCGCGATGCCGACGCCGTTGCGGATGTTGAGCGAGGCGCCGTTCGCATCGAAGCCGGGATTGATCGCGCCGTCGATCACCAGCATCGGGCCTGACTGAGTCGCGAAATCCGGTGATGCAGGCCCGCGTGCGGCGAAACGGGCGGTTGTCACGATGTGCCAGCCCTTGCCATCGCCGAAGAACACGCCGTTCGGCGGAGGCGTGTAGAAATTGCCGAACCCGGTTCTCCGGTTGAGCCGTACCGCGCGCCGGCCATTTTCGACATAAAGACCGATCGGCAGGCCGGTGACGCCGAACATCCCGGCATTCATCGCAAAGGCGACGCGTGGGAGGTCCTTGCCGAGCCGGTCGGGCAGGGCAGTGAAGTCGCGCAGCGGCGCGCCGCTTGTTCCGCGATCCACCAGGATGATGTCATGCCGGGCGCGGTCGGCCGTGCAGAGGGTGAAAGGCGTGCCTTCGAACGTTTCGGCACGGCACGCCGATGCCGGCTGCGCGGCCGGGCGAGTGGTGGCGCTGCTCGCCATCGACAAAAGCGCGATGGCGGTGCAGGCGAGAAGCGGTCTCGATCTCACCGGCGATGTCCTGTTTCGGGGCCTGTTTTTGGGATTTGGCCGGCACGCCATAGCGGCGTGCCGTGGTTATGCCTATATTCGGACGACGTGGCGCTTCATTCAGGATGGAGCAATCGCGGCGGGCACATTTTTTGAGGCCTCAAGGAGATTTTCATGCTTCGCATCATCGCCGTCGCCGCCCTGATGTCATTGCCCGCGGTGGCGATCGCTCAGACGGCCCCCGCCG
The DNA here is from genome assembly GCF_039522915.1 of Sphingomonas oligophenolica. Classification (NCBI taxonomy): domain Bacteria; kingdom Pseudomonadati; phylum Pseudomonadota; class Alphaproteobacteria; order Sphingomonadales; family Sphingomonadaceae; genus Sphingomonas; species Sphingomonas oligophenolica. The sequence goes on along the minus strand of NZ_BAAAEH010000061.1, from coordinate 42,590 downwards.
ACGGCCAATCGGCCTCCGAGGTCAAGCAGGCTGAGACCGGCAAGCCGCCGGCGCGGATTCGCAACGTTCAGCTGACCGCCAATGAGAAATGCCCTGCGCCGGTTGGTGACGAGGTGCTGGTCTGCACGACCATCGTCGATCCGTACCGAATCCCCAAGGCACTGCGGAACCCGCCCAAGAAGGATGCCGCGAGCCAGAGCTGGGTCAATCGCGCAGCGACGCTGGACGAGGTCGGGCGCCGCGCGGGCGGGCTGCCGGACACCTGTTCGCCGGTCGGCTCGGGCGGCCAGACCGGGTGCACCGCGCAGATGCTCCAGCAATATGCCGCCGAAAAGGCCGAGAAGAAGCGCGAGGACAGCGCCATTCCCTGACCCTACTGACCGAACCCCGCATCCGCCGCCCGCGCGATCGCTTCGCGTGCGGCGGCGAGCAGGGCACCGGCTTTCGCCTCGCATTCGCGCTGCTCATAGGCGGGCTCGCTGTCGGCGACGATGCCCGCGCCGGCCTGGACGTGCATGACGCCGTCCTTCACCACCGCAGTACGGAGCACGATGCAACTGTCCATCGAGCCGTCGGGCGAGAAATAGCCGACCGCGCCGGCATAGGCGCCGCGCACCTCGGGCTCGAGCTCGGCGATGATCTCGCAGGCGCGGACCTTGGGGGCGCCGCTGACGGTGCCGGCCGGGAAGCCGGCGAACAGCGCGTCGAGCGCGTCATGGCCCGAGGCGAGCCGGCCGACCACGTTCGAGACGATGTGCATCACATGGCTGTAGAATTCAGTCGTGTAACTGGCGGTGACGCGGACGCTTCCCGCCTCGGCGACGCGGCCGACATCGTTGCGGCCGAGATCGAGCAGCATGAGATGCTCGGCGCGCTCCTTGGGATCGGCGAGCAGGCTTTCGCGATTGGCTTCGTCCTCGGCCGCGGTCTTCCCGCGCGGCCGGGTGCCGGCGATCGGGCGGATCGTGACCTCGCCGTGGCGGACGCGCACCAGGATTTCGGGGCTCGACCCGGTGATCGCGAAGCCGGGCAGATCGAGATGATAGAGGAAGGGCGAGGGATTGATCCGGCGGAGCGCGCGGTAGAGCTCGAAGGCGGGCAGGGTGAAGGGCGCGGTGAAGCGCTGGGCGAGGACGACCTGGAAGATGTCGCCGGCGAAGATATACTCCTTCGCGCGGGCGATCATCGCCGCGTAGCGCCCCTCGGGCAGTGCCGGGGCGAGCACGATGTCGGCGGCGTCGGTATCGCGGACGGGCGGCGGCAGCGCCGCGCTTGCGAGGCGCGCGGCGACCGCGTCGATCCGGTTCTGCGCCGCGGCGACGATCGCCTTCGGCGTGCGCGCCGGATCCGGCCAGACGGGCGCGACGAGAAACAGGGCGTCGGCGAGACGATCGAAGATCAGCACGACCGTCGGGCGCACGAACATCATGTCGGGCAGATCGAGCGGGTCGCTTGCCGGGCGAGCGAGGCGCTCGACCAGCCCGACCGTCTCATAGCCGAAATAGCCGACCAGGCAGGCGATCGCCGGGGGCAGTTCGGCTGGAACCTCCATCCGGCAGGTGGCGACGAGATCGCGCAGCGCCTGGAGCGTCGGCGCTGCACAGGGCTCGAAGGCGGCGCGGTCAGTCAGCCAGTGGCGGTTGATTTCCGCGTGGGGACCTTCGGCGCGGAAGACGAGATCGGGCGCGAGGCCGATCATGCTGTGCCGCCCGCGCGTCTCGCCGCCCTCGACCGATTCGAGCAGATAATCGCCGCGCCCGGGCTCGATCAGCTTGAGCGCCGCGGCGACCGGCGTTTCCGTATCGGCGATCTGGCGGCGCCACACCAGGGCCGGCCGCCCCGCGGCGAGCGCGGTGAGGGCGGCCGCGAACGGGGTCCCGGCGGTCTCCCGACTAATTGGAGCCGCCCTGGCCGGTCAGCGCAGCCTTCATGTCGGCGATCGCCTTGGCGTTCTTCTTGACCCCGACCACGCGGCGCACCGCCTCGCCGAACTGCGCGGCATATTCCTGGCCCATCGCCTTGCCGAGATCGCTGCGCGTCTGATCGATCAGACCGGGCTGCTTGCTGGCATCGCCGCGCTCGATATGGTTGAGATAGACGATATACCAGCCGGCCTTGTTGGGCGCCTCGAGCATCCTCGCGGTCTTCTCCTTCATGCTGAACAGCATCACCAGCGGTGGTGGCGGCGGCGTGCCGCGCGGCACATTGGCGAGCTGCAGGCGTGTCACGTCCGGAATCGGCTTGGAGGGGGGAAGCTGCAGCCTGGTCGCGGCGAGCGACTGGGCAAGCGGCATGCCCTTGTTGACCCGCGCGACGACGTCGATCGCCGTCTGGCGCGCGGCGCGCTGTGCCCGGTCGATGACGAAATCGCTCGCCACCTTGTCATGGATGTCGGCAAGCTTGCGGGGCGCCGCGGGGACGATGTCGGAGAGCGACACGATCGCGAAGCTGTTGCCGCCCTGGCCGAACGGAACGATCTGCGGTTCGTCGCCCTTTTCGGCGCCGAAGGCGGCGGCGAGCACCTGAGCGAAGGCCGGATCGGGCTTCGAATTGGGATCGTCCGGGTTGACGCCGTTCGACAGCAGGGGCGGCGACAGTTTCGCCTCGAGCTTCTGATCACGGACGAGCTCGTCGAAGGTCGCGCGGTTGCCGATCGCGTCGTCGATCTTGTCATGCGCGTTGCTCATCGCGATCAGCGTCTTCTGCGCGGTCAGCGCGGTGACCAGCTCGGGCCTGGCCTGCTCGAGCGATTTGCCGGCGATCTGCTGGATGCCGTCGACGCGGACGACCGTATAGCCGAGCGCCGAGCGGACCGGGCCGATGACGGCGCCCTTCGCGGCGCTGAACGCCGCGTTGGCGATCTCGGGCGAGCTCTGCGCTGCATAGGTGCTCTTCTCGACTGCCTTCAGCACGTTCGGTTCGAGGCCAATGGCGCGCGTGGCGGCGTCGATCGGCGTGCCGGCCTTCACCTTGGCGGCGAGCGCGTTGGCGGCGGCCTGGTCGGCGATGACGACCTGGACGAGGTCGCGCTTCTCGGTCGGTGCGTATTTCGCGCGGCTGGCCTGATAGGCCTGGGCGATCTCGGCGTCAGTCGGCGTGACGGCCGCCTTCATCTGATCCGGCGTGACGATCGCATAGCGGATCAGGCGCCGCTCGGGCACGGTGTAGCGCGCGATATTGCGCTTGTAGAAAGTGGCGAGCTCGGCGTCGCTCGGGGCCGCGCCCTTGCCCATCGCGGGGGTGTCGATGAAGCCGATCTCCCCGTTGCGCTTCTCGAGCAGCAGCGAGGCGTAGGGCTGGGCCACGCCGAGCGGAACCTGGGTTGCGCCGAAGGTCGGGTCGAGCAGGTGCTGGGTCAGCGTGTCGCGGGCGACTTCCTCGTGAATCTGCTTGTCGCTGAGATGCTGGCTGGCGAGGAGCTGGTCATAGGCAGTCTGGCTGAACTTGCCATCGACACCCTGCACCGACGGAATGCTCGCAATCCGGCCATCGACCAGCCTGGTCGAGGCGACCATCCCCTGCATCCTGGCATATTGGCTCAGCGCGTTGGTGTTGATGATCCCTTCGAGGGTGTTGTCCACGCCGCCGGCGGCGACGAACTGGACCATGTCGAGAGTCGGCTGCTGCTGGCGCGCATTCTGCCAGGCATTCTGGACGCGCTGGCGCAGATCGGCCGCGGGAACGTCCTCCCTGCCGACGCTCGCGACCGAATCCTTGCCGAGATTGCCGTTGCGAAGGCCGCTCACATCGCCCAGCCCGAACATGACAGCGACCAGGCCGAGCACGATGAAGGTGACGATGAGGCCGGCCTTCGAGTTGATGATACGGCGGATGAAGCTGAGCATGGTCGAAACGAGCCGATCTGATGGAGACGCGGGGAAGATGGATCGAAGCCGCTTTACGGGGAGCGATGCGCTCCTTCAAGCTTGTGCGATTCCGGCGGCACGTTATCGGCTGGCCGGCAATAAGGACTGGGGCAGGAAGGAGAAGGCTTTTGGCACGACGCAGGCTGGTTGCTGGCAACTGGAAGATGAATGGCGATCTCGCCGCGCTGGCCGAGCTGGACGGAATCGCGGCAGCGGCCGCGGCGGCGCCGGGGCTTGACGTCGCGATCGCGGTGCCGGCGACGCTGATCATGGCGGCGGCGGCGCGCACGGCCGGCCTCGCGATCGGCGCCGAGGACGTGCATCCGGCGGAGAAGGGCGCGCATACCGGCTGTATCTCGGTGGGGATGGTGCGTGATGCCGGGGGTCGCTTCTCGATCGTCGGGCACAGCGAGCGCCGCGCCGATTGCCATGAGACCGACGCCGAGGTCCGCGCCAAGGCCGAGGCGCTGCACCGGGGCGGGCTGAGCGCGATCCTGTGCGTCGGCGAGACGCTGGCCGAGCGCGACGCGGGGCAGGCCGTTCAGGTGGTGACGGGCCAGCTCGCCGCCTCGCTGCCCGGGGGCGCCGCGGCCGGGTGGCTCTCGATCGCCTATGAGCCGGTCTGGGCGATCGGGACGGGGCGGACGCCGACCGTCGGCGACGTGGCGGCGATGCACGGCGCGATCCGCGAAGAGTTGCGGGCGCTGGTGGGGAACGAGGCCGAGCGCATTCGCATCCTCTATGGCGGATCGGTGACGGGGGACAATGCGGCCGAGCTGCTCGGCGCGGGTGATGTCGACGGCGCGCTGGTCGGAGGCGCCAGCCTGACCGCGGCGAAGTTCGTGCCGATCATCGAGGCGGCGGCGCTGGGCTGAACGATCGGGGATCTCGCGACCTGTCAGGCGGGGCTCCGGCGAGACCGGCGTGATCGCGACAGCAGGCGTCTGTGCCCGCCATGATGCAAGGACAGGGGAAGCAGGGCTGACCTCCATCATCTGATCTTGGGCCGACGGGCGGCGGGCGGGACCAGCCACTCCGGGGGACCCGGCGTGATCGGGGCGTAGACCGGGATGTGGAAGATGGCGCGGGGAGGCTCCTCCGGGACCGGCAGCGGCACAGGCAGCGGCGGCGGCGGGGACTTCGGGGGGCGTCCTGGGTTCGAAGCCGGGTCTGGCGCGGGGGGCGGTTCCGATATGGGCTCCGGATCGGCCTCGGGCTTTGTTGCGGCGCCCGGTTCCGGCTCCGGTTGAGCAGCTTCGGGCTGCGTCTGGCATGGCTCCGCTCGAAAGGGTGACTCGGGGTCGTTAACGCGGGCGAGCGCGCGTTCGAACATTTCGATGATGCCGGGCTCGTCCTTGTCTTCCGCCTGGCCGCCCCATTTCTTCGGCTGGCGGACGCGGAGCCAGTTCAGCGCGGCGACCGGATCGGGCGGGAGATGCTCAGTGCAGGTCGCGTAGACCGGATCGGGGTCGCCGGCATGCTTGAAGACTTTGGTGCGCTGGACGGAGCATCCGACGGCGCGGGAATAGAGCGCGCGTTCGACCCGGGCATCGGCGTGCTCCTTGCCGGCGACGACCGCCTCGGCGAATTCCTCATGCGTGTTGCGCCAGCGATAGATGGTGCGGACGCACACCCCGAAATGCTCGGCGAGCTCTTCGTCGGTGGCGCCGAGGCGGCACATGGCGCGGGCCTGATCGGCGAAGTCTGGGCTGTAGATCATGGCGCCGGGGTAGCGCGGGTTGGGTTGGGGTTGAATCGCGGTGGGCGGAGTCAGAATGTCATGAGGGTTGCTGACATTTTTGGGTGGGGAGGTGTGTGCAGATTTATTATTATAAATCAATAGGTTGATCGACCGCATTTGGAGGGTAGGCAAACTGGCACCGAAATCCTCGGTCTCGGTCGCAGGTCAAGGCTGCGATGGATATCGAGACCGGCTGCTGGCAGATGGCACTCTGATCCAGCGTGCTCCCCATCGCCGCCGTCAAAAACACGCAACGGATGCACCACCGTGCCATCGGGTGGATCCGGCCGCGTAATGATTTGAGATATCGCCATTTTGGATGTTCCGGTGATTTCCGCCTTGCCTCGAACCCCTGTCTTTCATCTACTCCGGAGAGGCTCAACCGAGTCGCTTCTTCGAGCGACTTCTCTTTCGACGTTTCGACAGCGTTACACGTCTGCATATCCGGCCATTGCGGTCAGGTGACTGCCTGACCTCAACCGGGGGGTTGCAATGTTGGATTTCGCATGTTCTTTGTTTGTTCTCGGGCCGGGCTCGGCCAAACGGTGGGGAAATCGCACATGCCACGGAAGCGAATCATGGAGCTTGTGGTGATCGGCGCGCTGATCGCAGCGGCCGGCATCGCCAGCGCGTCGGAAACGATCACCTACACCTATGATGCCAAGGGCAGGCTCATCCTTGTGCAGCATAGCGGCACGGTGAACAACAATGTGGTGGCGAACTATACGTTCGACACGGCCGACAACCGGCGAAACATCAAGGTGACCGGCGCGCCGTAGCGGCCGCCTCACCGACTCCAATCCATATTCATTTTTCATGGGAGGACGAACGATGTTCGCGCGCGCCTTTCTTGCATCCACTGCCATCGTCGGGACCGGCTTTGCCTTGCCGGCAATGGCGCAGACGATACCTCCGGCGCCCGTGCGCCAGTCGGTCGATCCCAATGGCGTCGATCTGTTCCTGGGCACGGTCAACGTGGACGGTCCGGCCCTGACCGCCGGTGCCGCCGGCTCCCCATCCATATCCTATTACAATGTGTTTCGAGGATCGGCCTTTGCCGATAGTGTCACCGCTCGCTTCTATATCAGCGGCAGCACCGTCACGATCAGCTTTGGGACTGAGTCCGATCGCTTCACGGTTTCCGGAACGACTTATAGGTCCACGGAAGGAAGTGGAGCGACGCTGACTTACAACGCGACCACCACGATCTATTCCTACACGACATCAAGCGGCGTCGTTTATCATTTCAAGAATCAGTGGGGGACGAATGGCGCGCAGGGTGGCGTGGCCGATATCGTTTATCCGTCGGGTCGGACGCTGACTTATACATATCAGCAGTTCGTCCGCTGCAAGACTCACCTCCTCGACGATCCTTCGACCTGCACCCAGTACGTCGCAAGCTATGCGCTGTCGAAAGTGGTGAGCAACGACGGCTATGAGCTCGACTTTAATCGCGAAGGCGACACCGACGAGTTCCCGGGCCAATTCCTCGGCGTTTCGATGAAGAATACCGTATCCGGTTCGACGACCGTGCGATCGCAGACTTATGACGATCAGAGTATCGACGGCACCGTTCAGATTACCGACCAGATGAGCCGCCTGACGAAATATCGTTTCAGTCTGGCCGGCGTGGTGGGGATCACCCATCCGGGCAGGACCGCGGAAGACGTTACGATCATCTATGACACGTCGAACCGCGCGGCGAGCGTGACCAATCCGGTCGGCACCACGACCTATGGCTATGCCGACTCCGCCGGCGTGCGAACGACGACCGTGACCGATCCGGGCGGGCACTCCACGGTCTATACATTCGATATCGCCTCGCAACGCATGCTGTCGATAACCAACCCGTTGAGCAAGACAGTCAGCAAGCAATATGACACGAGCGGTCGCCTCACGCGGGTGACGGCGCCCGAGGGCAATTACACCCAATATACCTATGATGCCCGTGGCAACGTTACCGAGACGCGTACCGTGGCGAAGAGCGGATCGGGCCTGGCAGATATCGTGACGGCCGCGGGGTACGACACCACCTGTGCCAACACGGCCACCTGCAATAGCCCCAACTGGATCAGAGACGCGATCGGCAACCAGACCGACTACACCTATGGAGCGGATTTCTCACAAACGAGAGAAGGCATATGTCGTCAAGAATGAAGAAGTTCTGGATCGGAACGTGTTCTTTCATGATTATTGCATTTCTGATCTCTAGAACTATAACCATTAACAACTTGAATGCGGATTTTTATACATCTCTGGCACTATTTGCTGCGCTAATATCATATTTTCTGTTTACGCTAAATATGTTAAAAAAAGTACATCGTGGAATACGATTTATTTTAGTTTCGATAACGCTTGCTGTGGTATTTTTTCTAAGCGTAATTGACCATAGATTTTCTATAATATTTTTCATTTTTTGGGTGCTTGTATTAATAGATTCGTGAGTTCGTGCATGCGCCGGAGCTCGTCTCTTATACCTCTGATCATGTGATTACGGTGACAGTGCACGAATTGCGCGAGCCCATCGCGTCATGCTATGTCCGCCATCGTGGCACGGCTGGCACGCGCAGTCTTTCCCGGGCACCGCACCACGTGACCCAGCGCGGCAATGGCCGTGCGCAGACCTTTTTCGAGGATGGCGATCATGCGCTGTACCGCGACCTGCTGGCCGAGCATTGCGCGGCGGCGGGGGTCGCGGTCTGGCCGTGGGTGCTGATGCCCAATCCTGTTCATCTGATCCTGGTGCCGGGCGATGCCGACGGGCTCAGGCGGGCGCTGGCGGTGGCGCACCGGCGTTATGCCGGCCGAATCCACGCCCGGCTGAAGCGCACCGGCCATTTCTGGCAGGGCCGGTTCGGCTGCGTCGCGATGGACGAGGCGCATCTCGGCGCGGCGCTACGCTATGTCGCGCTCAATCCCGTGCGGGCGGGCCTGATGGAGCGGGCGGTCGACTGGCCCTGGTCGAGCATCCATGCCCAGCTCGGTCGCGACGATGGCCTGACCGACGCCGCGCCGGTGGCACGCGCTATCCCGATTTCGCGGCGCTGATCGCCGCGGGCGAGGAAGAGGAGATGGCGGGGCGCCTGCGCCGCGCCGAGACGATCGGGCGGCCGATTGGCGACGCTGCTTTTCTCGCGGGGCTTGAACGGGACGCCGGGCGATCGCTTGCGCCGGGCAAGCGGGGGCGCAAGAGCGCTAAAAGTGCATTGTCGCCGTAATATGTCTGGCCCCTCAATCGGAGATGACTTTCGATTGCGGAGGATCTAATGACGCCGCCATGGGAGCAGTCCGCAACCTTGTCAGGCAGCATAAGCGGCTAGCGTTCGTGCTGGTCGCCTGCGTGCTGTTCGCCAAGGTTATGATTCCCTCGGGCTTCATGCCCGCCGCAACCAGCCACGGCATCGTCATCCAGATTTGCACCGGCATGGGGCCGGCGGCCTTGACGATGACGATCCCCGGCCTGCCGGCGCCGCATGACGGTCACAAGGGCGGCAAGGCCGAGAGCCCTTGCGCCTTTGCCGGCCTCAATGCGCCCTCGCTTGCCGGCGCCGACCCTTTCCTGCTCGCCATCGCCGTCCTGTTCGTCATGGCGATGGGTATGCGCGCGGTGCGACCGCAGGCGCTTTCTTCGACCGACCATCTGCGACCGCCGCTGCGCGGCCCGCCCGCCCGCGCCTGATCCTTCGCCACTGATGTGAACGCCAGCGTGCGGGGCCTCGTGCCCGCGCGCTCGATCAGGACAGCATTTTCATGGCATATCAGCTTGCCGGTCATGGCGACCGGGAGGCAGCGTCGGCTCATCTCGAGCGGGTCACCGATGCCCGTTTCGCGCCGCGCAGCTTCAGACTCGACATGGTTTCCAACCGTTCGTTCATGCCGGAACGAACCAATCTCATCCTCCTCGGCTTCGGCACCGCGCTCGGCCTGATGTCCTTGCGCTTCGTGCTGCTTGGCGCCTGGCCAGTGGCAATCTTCGCGCTACTCGACCTGACGGCACTGGGCGGCGCGCTCTTCGCCTTCCGGCGCAGCCACGTCCCGGCCGAGACGCTGACGATCGCCGACGGGCAGATCGTCCATCTCGCGATCGACGCGCGAGGCCTTGAACGTCGCGCGACAATGCCAGCCTATTGGGTGAGGCTCGAGGCGATCGAGCGCTCGCCGCTCGATCTGACCTTGTGGCTGCGGTTCCGGGGGCAGCGGCATCCTGTCGGTCAATGTCTCGGACTCGACGAGCGCCGCGAAGTGGCAAAGCTCATCGACCGCGCGCTCGGCGGGTGGCGGCCATGAGTGCGGTGCTTGAGGCGCCGCCTTTCGTCCGGTGGCTGCGCCGACAGCGCCGAATGACCTGGCGCGCGATCTTCCTGTGTTCGCTGCTGTGGATCGGCGAGGCCGCTCCGGAGACCGACACCCTGTTGCCGAACCGGCTGGCGGAGGCGCCGACGCCCGCCGGGCAATGCCGCTTCGCCACAGCGCCGCGGGCGATCGACGCGCTCGCGCGGCCCGATGCCGCCGCGCCTTCCAACACGGAGTCCAGTTCATGAAACCAGCTTCCCTCGCGCCATTCGCGCTCGCCATCCTCATCGCCGCCCCGCTTGCCGCTCACGAATACAAGCTCGGCCCGCTAGCGATCGCTCATCCGTGGGCCCGCGAAACTGCTGTCGGCCAGACCGTCGGCGGCGGCTTCACGACGATCGCGAACCGCGGCGCGCGCGACGATCGCCTGCTGGCGGCGACGAGCCCCGTCGCCGCCCAGGTTCAGCTTCACACCATGAGCATGGATGGCGGCATCATGCGCATGCGCCAGGTGACGGACGGCATCCCCATTCCCGCGCACGGTGCGGTCGAGCTCAAGCCCGGGGGCCTCCACATCATGTTCATGGGGCTCGTGCATCCCCTCCGCCGGGGCGAGCGCATCCCCGCCACTTTGCGCTTCCAGCATGCCGGCAATGTCCGTGTGGAATTCCTGGTGCAGCCGGTCAGTTCGAGCGAAGCGGGGGAGGCTGGCCATGGAGGACATTGAACCCGAGGCGAGCGAGCATCTCGAGGAGACGGGCAGCGGGTCGCCGCGCCGAATCCTGTGGCTCGTCCTGCTGCTCGTCGCGGTCGTGATCGCGATCAGCGTCTTCAATCGTGGAACCGGCCTGGGCGATCCGGCAGGCGACTACGCCCATGCCTTCGGCGGACCGTTCACGCTGACCGCGCCCGATGGTTCGACCGTCACCGAGAAGACGCTCGCGGGGAAGCCCTACGCGATCTTCTTCGGCTATACTCGCTGTCCCGACGTGTGCCCGACCAGCCTCGCCCGCATGGCGCGACTGAGAAAGCAACTCGGCGCACAGGCCATGAAGTTCGCCATCGTCTTCGTCTCGGTCGATCCGGGCCACGACAAGCCCGCTGACCTTGGAAACTATGCAGCGCTGTTCGGCACGCCGATCCTCGGCCTGACCGGCACCGACGCCCAGCTCGAGCAGATCAAGAAGGGCTACGGCGTCTATTCGGCCAAGGTGCCGCAGCCGGGCGGCGACTACACCATCGACCACACTGCCGCGATCTACCTGATGACCGCCAAGGGCGCGTTCGCAGGCACCATCGACCATCAGGAATCTGACGCGATCGCGCTCGAAAAGCTGAAGCGCCTGATCGCGTGACTTCCATTCAACAGCGGGGATTACGGTGGGGATTACGGGGATTACGGGATTACGGTGACAGTGCACGAATTGCACGCGCCGACTCCATCTTGGAATGCACCCCTGTGGTGAGACACGATACTCACAGCGCGCAGCTCTTGCGCGCGACGCGGGGTCATCGTCGGACACTGTTTCCGTCCCGGTCGAGATAGTTTCCGCGCGAAGGACCTTCACGAGAGCTTTACCCCCGACCGGTATCGCAGCCGCGTACGAAGGGAGCGGGAATGAGGGGAAGTACAGTCTTCGCGACGGCGCGCGTCCGCCCGCTGCTCCGTCGAGCCATTCCGCTGCTCGCCCTGGGTGCGCTGCTGTCAGGCACCTGCTCGGCCGCGACGGCGCAGTCGTGGCAATGCCACGCGCCGCAGGGGACCTATGACGAGCGCGATATCGATGTGCCCAGGGCGGCAACGCAGTTCACCGGCGCGATGACGATCCACAAGGCGCCGGGGCCCGGCCAGTGGAATCCGACGGCGACAATTGCGTTCAACGACCTCGGGCTCGCCGATTCCGGATGCCATTGCAACGGTATCGTCGCCACGCTGTATCCGGACAATCCCGCGTCTTTCCTCGTTTCCCTCTCCGCCGATGGCAAGGAAACCCCGCTTGGGCTCGTCCCCTACGACAAGCCGGTAAAGTTCAACCTCACCTTCACCTGGGACGGCAAGCTGAGGCTCGAGGTGGGGACCGGAGTCGTGACCGGCACGTCGTCAACGCCGCTGCGCAACAATCTGCATCTGAGCTGTTCGACCGCCGATGTCGATTTCGAGGTTGCCGTCATTCCCCCGGTTCCGCCCGCGCCTGAACGGTGCCCCTTCGCCGCGCAGGAGCAATGGGCGCAGGCTGATGTCGAGCGCTATTGCAAGATAGGCGGCTAGCGGGATTGCCGCGCCGGTTAACCCGACCCTTCACCGCCGCCCGCCGGCCCTTGCGGTGCTGCGCGACCGCCCGACCGCCGTTCATCGCACGAAAGCGCCTGCGCCGCGGCGGCCGTCCGCGGCATCGGGCCGGCTTCGGGTGCCGTGCTTGTGATGAAAGGCAATATTCCGTAGCGGAACAGGATAAGAAACGTCATCGACTGGGTTGCCGCGCATGTCGAATCTGAAGATGGATTTCCGCCAGCCCAGCGCCGGGCTGGCCGATCATTTCTCGTTTTTCTATCATTTCCAGCAAAGCGACGATCGCTTCGAGGCGGTCGACCGCGCCGATTATGCGCAGTTTCGCTTCATTCTGCAGGCCGCAACGCCCGCTATCGCTTTGTCGACGGTACCGAGCAGGCAATGCCGGACATCTATATCCTGGGCCCGACCACGGGATGTTCGAACCTGAGCTGCGACGGCACGGCCGAGGCGATCGGCGTCGGGCTGATGCCGCATGGCTGGGCGGCGTTGGTGCCGATGGATGCCTCGGCGGCGGCGAACCGGTTGTTCGACGCGAAGGATCTGTTCGGCGACATCGTCATCGAGACCAGTGAGAAACTGCGCGCGACGCAGGATTTCGATGCGCGGGTCGCGATCTTCGAGACGATGCTGGTCACGCTGATGAACCGGCAGAAGCCAGGCTATCAGGCGTTCGTGAGCCAGGTGAACGCATGGCTCGCCGAGTCGACTGCGCCCGATCTCAACGACCTGGTCGCGCTGACCGGCCTGTCGCTGCGGCAGGTCCAGCGCGGCTGCAACCGCTATTTCGGTTCCCCGCCCAAGGAGCTGGCGCGCAAATACCGGGCGCTGCGCGCGGCGGTGGCGATGACGCATGGCGATCCCGATCTCGAGGAGATGCTGGTCGACGGTTTCTACGACCAGTCGCATGTGATCCGCGAAATCAAATATTTCACCGGCATGACCCCGCGCGCCTTCGCCGAGCATCCGACCGAACTGAACCGCGAGATCGCCAAGCGCATCGCGCTTGAACGGCAGAACCCGCTCAGGCGCAGCGGCGTGATCACCTGACGCGGAGCGCGTCGCGGAGCTGGGATCGCGCTGGACGGTTCTCCGCACATCAGCCCCGAAGACGAAGATGTTCACGCGAAGACGCGAAGGCGCGAAGATGTATCGCTGGAGGGAGACGGCCCTCCTTCTCTTCGCGCCTTCGCGTGAACTACCTGTATTTCCTATTGTCCCCGGCCTTCGCCCGGGAAGGGAGGATGCCCGGCTCGCGGGCGGTGATCCGGCGAATGCCGGTCAGCAGTACCGCGCCTTCAGCATTGCCCATGCCGCCCTGAGGCCGAGCGCATCGCCGCCCTTGGGACGGCCGGGCCTGGCGGCGGGGCGCCAGGCGAAGGTGTCGAGATGCGCCCAGGGCGTGCCGTCGGGAACGAAGCGGCGCAGGAACAGGGCGGCCGTGACCGCGCCAGCGAAACCGCTATCGGGCGCGTTGACCATGTCGGCAATGTCGGATTTGAGCATCTCGTCATAGCCATCCCACAAGGGCATCCGCCAGAGGGGATCGTCGACCTCCCGGGCAGCGGCGAGGAGGGCCTCGGCGAGCGGTTCGTCATTGACGAAGGTGGCGGGGAGATCGGGGCCGAGCGCCGTCCGCGCCGCGCCGGTGAGGGTGGCGAAATCGAGGATCAATTCGGGCTTGTCCTCGCCGGCCCTGGTGAGCGCGTCGCCGAGGATCAGCCGGCCTTCGGCATCGGTATTGGTGTTCTCGACCGTCAGCCCCTTGCGGGTGGCGAGCACGTCGCCGGGGCGGAAGGCATTGCCCGCGACCGAATTCTCGACCGCCGGGATCAGCAAATGGAGCCTGACCTTCAATCGCGCGGCCATCACCAGCCCGGCAAGCGCGAGCGCATGCGCCGCGCCGCCCATATCCTTCTTCATCAGCCGCATGCCCGAGCTCGGCTTGATATCGAGCCCGCCCGAATCGAAGCACACGCCCTTGCCGATGATGGCGATGCGGGGATGTTTCGGATCGCCCCATTCGAGCTCGATCAGCCGCGGCTCGCGGCCCTTCGCCGCCGCCTGGCCGACGGTGTGGATCATCGGATAGCCCTTGGCGAGCGCGTCGCCCTTGGTGACGGTCAGCACGCCGTGATGGGCGTCGGCCAGCATCCTCGCCTCAGCCTCGAGTTCAGCGGGGCCGAGATCGGAGGCGCCGATATTGACGAGGTCGCGCACCCTGGCGGTGGCTGACGCGATCTTCAGGGCGTCGGCGATCCGCGCCGGTTCGCCGGAGAGCAGGATGCGCGGCCCTTCGCCTTCGGGCTTGCGGTAGCGATCGAAGCGATATTGGCCGAGCACCCAGCCGAGCATCGCCGCGCCGGCCTCGGCGCCCGAGAGCCGGTAGGCGCCTTCGGGAAGCGTTTCGGCGAGCCGGGCAAGGTCCCACACGCCGAGCGCACCGTCGTCAACAGCGAGGGCGACCGACCAATCGTCGCTGTCGCCCGGCAGGATGGCGCTGCTGCCCGGCTTGCCGCTCATCTTCTGTGCCGCGACCGCCGCCCGGGCACGGGGCGGCTGGGCGTTGAGCCAGGCGGCGAAGCCCGTCGCCGCCACGATCTCGATCGTGCGCGCGGCCTGGCCGCGATCGGGCTGGAGCAGGTCCCGCGCCGACATCAGGACACCGCCGGCGCGACGAGGAATTGCTCGTAGCGGCCCTTGTCGCCGGGTTCGGCATAAGTGGTGATGACGAAATCCTTTTTGCCGAGGTGCACCTTGTAGTTGCGGTTGACGAAGCCGCCGCGCAGCCGCGTCTTGCCGGTCTGCACGAAGGAGACAGGCTTGCCGAGCGGCGCCAGGCTCGATTTATAGTCGCCGAGGGTGAGGTCAGTGAAATAATAATTGCTGTCCTCGGTCATCAGCGAACGGTCGAGGGCGCCGGTGCGGAGCTGATCGAGCATCGCGCGGGCCCGGGCCAGCGCAGCGGTGTCGGCGGCGTCGGCCGGGGGCGGGGGCAGGACGGCTTTGGCGATCGCCTGCTCGATCGCGCCGGTGGCATTGCCCGACCAGCTGTTGGTCAGGACGACGATCGCTGCCTTCTCGTCGGGAAAGACGATATTCTCGGAGAGAAAGCCGACCGCCTCGCCGCTATGCTCGACATAGCGGCGGCCGCCGGTGGCGCCGGTCGAGACGCCGAGGCCATAGCCGTTTGACGACCCGTCAGCGAGCTTCACCGGGGTTTCCTGCAGCTTCCAGTCTTCGGGGGTGAGGATCGTGCGATCGATCCGGGCGACATCCCATTTGGCGAGATCGCGCGCGCTCATCGACAGCTCGCCGGCGGCGAACAGCCAGCCGGGCGCGGCGGGGGTGACGGGGCGAACCGGGCCGAGCGCGGCGCGGCCATAGCCTTGCGGGAAGCCGGGGCCGATCGCGCGATCCTGATCATAGGCAGTGATGCCCAGCGGCGTGAAGATGCGGGCCTTCAGGAAATCGAGCAGCGGCTGGCCGGATATCTTCTCGACGATCAGGCCGGCGACGACATAGCCGGTGTTCGAATATTGCCACTGAGTGCCGGGGGTGAAATCGAGCGGCTTCTTCGCCCAGCGATCGATGATTCCCTGGGGCGAGACGGGCGTCGCCATCGCCTTGAAGCTGTAATCCTGCGGCCAGTAATCCTGCAGGCCAGCGGTATGGCTGAGCAGCTGGCGGATGCTGATCGTGTCGCCGGCGGTGATATCGGGGATGTATTTCGAGACCGTGTCGTCGAGGCTCAGCTTGCCGTCATGCTGGAGCAGCAGGATCGCGGCGGCGGCGAACTGCTTTGAGATCGAGGCGATCTGATAGGGCGCGTCGTCGCGCGCCACGGGCGTGGTTTCCGATTGCCTGCCATAGGCGCGGGCGAAGACGATCTGCCCGCCGCGCACGATGGCGACCGATGCGGAGGGAACGCCGCTGGAGGCGAGGTTTTTCGCGACGATCCTGTCGATCTGGGCGGTTTCGGCCGGGGTGAGGGCCTGGGCGAGAGCGGGAGCCGATGCGATGCAGGCGATGGCGGCGGCGAAGGAGAGAGCTGAGCGGAGCGACGTCATTGAATATCCCGAAGGCCTGGGGGTTACATAGTAGATGATGCAACCCCCCGGGCGAGGCAAGCCGCTTCGCCGCCTGGTTCATGACGGTTTTGTCATGGGAACATCAGCGATGCTGGCCGGTTGCATGATCGGGCTTAGCCGACAGATAGAACAGGGAGAGGCGAGATGGGCCGAAATCGCAGTTGGGCGGCGTTCATCGTCGGCTCGGTGGTGGGGCTGATCGGCCTGGTCCTCGCGGTTGGCGGGGCGTGGCTCGCGGCTTTGGGCGGCTCCATCTATTATGTGCTGACCGGCGCGGCAATGCTTGCGTCGGGCGTGCTCTTGATCCGTCAGCGCCTGCTCGGGGCCTGGATCTATCTCGCCGTCGTCGCGCTGACGATCCTATGGGCTTTCTTCGAAGCCGGGACCAACGCCTGGGCACTGGTGCCGCGCATCGTCGCGCCGATCGTCCTGCTGATCGTGGTGATCGCCGTGATGCCGACCCTGTCGACGGCGGCGAACCGATGGAAGCTGGCGCTCGGATCAATGGCGGGGGTGCTGATTGCGACCGCGCTGTTGTTCGTCGCCCTCGGCTCGGTCGATTCAACCGCCATCGCAGCGCTGCCAGCGCCGCAGGCGCCTGGCATGGGCGATCCTTCCGGGCAGGCGACCGGCGCTGACTGGCCGGCTTATGGCGGCACCTACAGCGCCCGGCGCTTCTCGCCGCTGGCCGAGATTACGCCGGCCAATGTCAGCGGGCTGAAGCGGGCATGGATCGCGCATACCGGCGACATGCCGGCCACGCCGGACGCGGCCAAGATGTACGGCGCCGAGACGACCCCACTGAAGATCGGCGACACGCTTTATCTCTGCTCGGCCAAGAACATCATGCTGGCGCTCGATGCGGGGACAGGCAGGCAGAAATGGCGGTTCGATCCGCAGGTGCCGGACAAATGGATTCCCTACACCGCTGCCTGCCGCGGCGTTGTCTATTATGCGGTGCCGGGGGCAGCGGTGGGAAGCGCCTGCGCCCAGCGCATCCTCGAAGGCACGCTCGATGCCCGGTTGATTGAGGTCGATGCGCTGACCGGCAAGCCCTGCGCCGATTTCGGCACCAACGGCCAGGTCGACGCCAAGATCGGCATGGGCAAGGTCTATCCCGGGCTGGTCTCGATCAATTCGCCACCGACGGTGGTGCGCGGCATCGCCGTGGTCGGGCATCAGGTGCTCGACGGGCAGGAGCGCTGGGCGCCCTCAGGCGTGATCCAGGGCTTCGACGTCGTCTCAGGCAAGCTGCGCTGGGCCTGGGACATGATGCACCCCGACTGGAACGGCGCGCCGCCGCCAGGACAGGAATGGGCGCGGGGCACGCCCAATATGTGGACGGCGAGCTCGGGCGACGAGCAGCTCGGCCTGGTCTATCTGCCGATGGGCAATGCAGCGGTCGATTATTGGAGCTCGAAGCGCCGCCCGCAGGAGGATGCGTTCGCAACCTCGCTGGTCGCGCTCGACGTGACGACCGGCAAGCCGCGCTGGCATTTCCAGGCAGTGAAGAAGGACGTGTGGGATTATGACTTCGGCAGCCAGGCGACGCTGATCGACTATCAGGGCACGCCCGCGCTGGTGCTGCCGTCGAAGCAGGGCGATCTTTATGTGCTCGACCGCCGCACCGGCCGGCCGCTCACGCCGATCGGGGTGATCAAGGCGCCGGGCGGCGGGGTCGAGCCGGGGCAGCGCGCGCCGACCCAGATCGTCTCGCTCTGGCAGACTCTCCGCAAGCCGCCGCTCACCGAACGCGACATGTGGGGCATGTCGCCGATCGACCAGATGCTGTGCCGGATCCAGTTCCGCCGTGCGAGCTACAAGGGCTTCTTCACGCCCCCCGAGACCGACCGCCATTCAGTCGAATATCCCGGCTATAATGGCGGCAGCGACTGGGGCGGGATCGCGGTCGACCCGGTGCGCGGGGTGATCGTCGCCAATTACAACGACATGCCCAATTATGTCAGGCTGGTGCCGCGTGCCGAGGCCAACAAGCTGAAATGGTTCACCCGCGAGCAGAATGGCGGGCCGACGCCGGGCGCCGAGGGCGCCGGCGATCCGCAGGCCGATTCACCCTATGCGATCAGCGTCAATGCGGGGTGGCGGATGAAATATACCGGGCTGCTGTGCAAGCAGCCGCCTTATGGCGGCATCCGGGCGATCGATATCCATAGCGGCAAGACCCTGTGGGATCGCCCGCTCGGGACGGCGCGCAAGAACGGGCCGTTCTCGATACCGTCGGGGTTGCCCTTCCATATCGGGACGCCGAACAATGGTGGCTCCGTGGTGACGGCGAGCGGACTGATCTTCGTGGCCGCCGCGACTGACGACCTGATCCGGGCGATCGACCTCAAGACAGGCAAGACTCTCTGGTCCGACGTGCTGCCGGCGGGTGGGCAGGCGACTCCGATCGTCTATCAGCAGGGCGGCCGGGAATATCTGGTGATCATGGCGGGCGGGCATCACTTCATGGAGACGCCGATCGGCGACTCAGTCGTGGCCTATGCGCTGCCGGCGCGTGGTTAGAGAAGGCCTGGTCGCGCTGCAGAAGTAATTGTCCTGATTCATGAAGTTAAGCTCAAATAACATTCAAATCGGTTCCATAATCCCTTGAATATGGAGTAAATGAGAGGATGCTCCCCGCCATGACGCCGGGTAACAAGCCCGGAGTCGATTGCGGTGTCCGAGGGGAGGTTATCTTCATGGGATATGCATTTCTGGCAATGATGGGCTGGTGCGGGACGAAATGGCCGGGCTGGTGGCGTGGGCCGCACCCCGTGCCGGATCCCGAGCCCTGGTGGGATCTCGCTTACGGGATCCTCGGTGCGATCGGCGGCATTGCCTCGGGCGAGATTTTCCGCCCGGTCATCGGCGAGGCGGGTGTCATGACCACCGCCTTGACGGCCTTCTTCGGCGGGACGTTCGTCGCGAGCGCCGTGGGTGCGGTGATGGCCCTGGGAGGCCGCAAGACCGCCGGTTAGGACGTGCCGTGTTTCTCGCGGCGGATCGTCTGGGTGCCGGCCTGCAGGGATTCAGCCTTGCAGGCCGCGCCGCGCGCGCCGGTCGTCATGCAATAGGTGCTGCCGGCGCCGATGCTGGTGACGGTCGCGACCTCGCCCTTCGTCACGGTGAGCGATTGCGGCTGCGCGCCGGGATCGTCGAAGCGGAAGACGCATTTGCCGCTCGAGCTGTCCTTGCAGGTGAAGGCCGCCGTGCCCCGCGCGCCGTCAACCTCGACTGAATAGGAAATCCTGTCGACCTGGCCGCGCCCGCAGGCAGCGAGCGGGATGGCCAATGCTGCCGCCAGAAGCACCGACCTGCTCATTGCCGCCTCCTTGCTTGAACTCTATTTGGTGTATTATAGCATCAACACACAGTCAATGCGGAGGCGCGGGGGAGGCTCAGGCGGGCACGCCGAACAGGTCGTGCTCGTCGGCATCCTCGATTGCGACGCTGACAATGTCGCCCTGGGCGAGATGGCGGGCGTCGCGGAGATGGACCTCGCCGTCGATCTCGGGTGCGTCGGCCTTGGAGCGGCCGGTGGCGCCGCCGCTTTCGGGGTCGACCGCATCGATGATCACGTCGAGGGTGCGGCCGATCTTCGCCTGGAGCTTGTCGGCCGAGATGCGCGCGGTCAACTCCATCAGCCGGGCGTAGCGCTCTTCCTTGATCTCCTCCGGCACCGGGTTGGGCAGGTCGTTCGCCGCGGCGCCCTCGACGGGCTCGAAGCGGAAGGCGCCGACGCGGTCGAGTTGGGCTTCTTCGAGCCAGTCCATCAGATAGCGGAAATCATCCTCGGTCTCGCCGGGGAAGCCGACGACGAAGGTAGAGCGGATCGCGATATCGGGTTCGATCGTCCGCCAGTTGCGGATGCGTTCGAGGATCTTCGCTTCGTTGGCGGGGCGCTTCATCGCCTTGAGCACCGCGCGCGAGGCGTGCTGGAACGGAATGTCGAGATAGGGGAGGACGAGCCCCTCGGCCATCAGCGGGATGACCTGGTCGACATGCGGATAGGGGTAGACATAGTGCAGCCGCACCCAGGCGCCGAGCTTGCCGAGTTCGCGCGAGAGGTCGGTCATATGGGCGCGGACCTCCTGGCCGTGCCACATACGCGGCTGGTGGCGGATATCGACGCCGTATGCCGAAGTGTCCTGGCTGATGACGAGCAGTTCTTTGGTGCCCGCTTCGATGAGTTTTTCGGCTTCGCGCAGGATCGCGTCTGGGCGGCGGCTGACGAGATCGCCGCGGAGCGACGGGATGATGCAGAAGGCGCAGCGATGGTTGCAGCCCTCCGAGATCTTCAGATAGCTGTAGTGGCGCGGGGTGAGCTTCAGCCCGGCATCGGGAACGAGGTTGAGGAAGGCGCTGGGCGGCATCGGCGCCGCCTCATGGACCGCGCCGACCACTTCCTCATATTGGTGCGCGCCGGTGACGGCGAGGACATTGGGGAAGCGGGCGCGGATGACGTCCGCTTCCTTGCCCATGCAGCCGGTGACGATGACCCGGCCATTCTCGGCGATCGCCTCGCCGATCGCCTCGAGGCTCTCCTCCTTGGCCGAGTCGAGGAAGCCGCAGGTGTTGACGAGCACGACATCGGCACCGGCGTAATCCGGGGACATGGCATAGCCGTCCGAGCGGAGCTTGGTGAGGATGCGTTCGCTGTCGACCAGGTTCTTGGGACAGCCGAGCGAAACCATGCCGATTTTCGGCGGGGTGGGGAGGATTGTTGCCATGGGAAGCGGCGCACATAGGCCATGTCGAGCGATTTTTCCAGCCGCTGCGGATTCGGTGCGTGTCGTGGTTGGAATCCTGCCTGATTGGGCATAGCCAGATCGGGCAGCCAATCGGGGTCACGCCATGAAATTGCATCAGACACGCGCGCCGCTCGAGGCGCTCGATTGCAACCTCGCCGGCTCCTCTTTCGAGGATGTCGATTTGTCGTCAGCGGCCTTTCGGAACGTCACGCTGGTCGGGGCTTCGATCAGCGACGCCAATCTGGCGGGCGTGTCGATCAGCGACGCCAACCTGGCGGGCGTGACGATCACGCATTCAGCGGTCGAGGAAATGACGATCGACGGCGTTCGCGTGGGGGAATTGTTCAGGGCGTATTGGGCTTCGCAGGAGACGTGAAGGGGCGCCGCCTTCCTTCGTCCGCGAAGCAGCGGTTTGAACTCATTCCGCACCCCGATTTTCCGAGCCGGGCGGTTCGTTCGATTTCGGTTGAAGTATGGAAAGCGAATGGCAGCCTCGAACTAAGATATCATGTGCGCGGCGCGCTTGAGGATGTGCTCTGGCCAGAGCCAACAGAGATCGGGCGCGCGGATCGCCTGTGGGAACATACCTGTTTCGAGGCGTTCGTTGGGTCGCCCGGAAAGCTGGAATATACCGAACTCAATTTCGCACCGTCGGGGCAATGGGCGGCATATGGTTTCGAGGATTATCGCGCGGGCATGTGGATCGGCTTGGAAACGGTCGGCAGCGTTGGTTGCTTCGATAGGCCGGATGGAGTCGCCTTGTGGTGTTCCGCCTATTTGATGGCCTTGCCGTATCGACGGGAGTGGCAACTCGGCCTCTCCGCCATCATCGAGGCCAAGGACGGCACCAAATCCTATTGGGCGCTCGCGCATGCGCCGGGCCCGCCCGATTTCCACAACCGGGATTGCTTTACCGCCCGCCTCGCGGCACCCAGCGGGGCATGAAATTCGGTATCGATCGCCTGCTCGCCGACCCTGTCTTGCGCAAACCTTTGGAGGGCAAGCGGGTCGCGTTGCTCGCGCATCCTGCCTCGGTCACCGCTGACCTCACGCATTCGCTCGACGCGCTGGTGGCGAGCGGGCTGAACGTCAGCGCCGTCTTCGGGCCGCAGCACGGGGTGCGCGGCGACCTGCAGGACAATATGATGGAGTCGCCCGACTTCACCGATCCGACCTACGGCATGCCGGTGTTCAGCCTTTATGGCGAGGTACGGCGGCCCACCGGCCAGTCGATGGGCACATTCGACGTGATGCTGGTCGACATGCAGGATCTGGGCTGCCGCATCTACACCTTCATCACCACCTTGCTCTATGTGCTCGAAGCTGCCGCCGAGCATGGCAAGGCGGTCTGGGTGCTCGACCGGCCCAATCCCGCCGGGCGGCCGATCGAGGGGCTGACCTTGCTGCCAGGCTGGGAGAGTTTCGTCGGCGCCGGCCCGATGCCGATGCGGCACGGGATGACTTTGGGCGAGCTCGGGCGCTGGTTCATCGCCACGCGCGGGCTCGACGTCGAGTACTGCGTGATCGAGATGCAGGGCTGGGAGCCCGAGGCCGCGCCGGGGTTCGGCTGGCCGAGCGACCGGGTGTGGATCAACCCGAGCCCGAACGCACCCAATCTGGCCATGGCGCGCGATTATGCCGGCACGGTGATGCTCGAGGGCACGACGCTTTCCGAGGGGCGCGGCACGACGCGGCCGCTCGAACTGTTCGGCGCACCCGATATCGATGCGCGCGCGGTGATGGCGGCGATGCGGACGCTGGCGCCGGAGTGGCTCGCCGGGTGCGTGCTGCGCGACATCTGGTTCCAGCCGACCTTCCACAAGCATGTCGGCCAGCTCTGCAATGGCGTGCAGATCCATGCCGAGGGGCCGGCCTATGACCATGCCGCGTTCCGGCCCTGGCGGGTCCAGGCGCTTGCCTTCAAGGCGATCCGGCAGCTTTATCCGGATTATCCGCTGTGGCGCGATTTTCCGTATGAATATGAGTTCGGCAAGCTCGCGATCGACGTGATCAATGGCGGGCCGGGCTTGCGCCTATGGGCCGATGACGGGGCGGCGATCCCGGCCGATCTCGATCGCGCTGCCGGTGTCGATGAAAGCGCCTGGACCGAAGTGCGGCAACCCTATCTGCTGTACTGATGCCGGTCGGGGCGGTTGCGCCATAGCCCGGCGCCTCCGGTCGGGCTGCGTTGCGCTGACTCGTCCGACAAGACGGGCCAGCGAGGTGACGGCGCGGCGGCGGTCTGCATCGCCATGGCCGCCGGCCGAGACGCCCGTCAATCGCGCTTGGTGGGCCGACCCGTATTGCGCTCAATGAAGCTGATGAGCCCGCATCCGACGATGAACGAAATCATCGCGAAGAGCACCAGGTAGAGGAAAGCGTCCGTGGTCAAACTCGGCATGTCGATCATCCTTGTCGCTGACATGGACGATTTTGCCGTCGCAAAGCGGAGTCGCCTTGACCAAAGTCAAATCATGCCGTGCGCCCGTACCCGCCAATCGCGCGGCGAGCCATAAGGTGGGCCGGATCGCGTCGCAGGTTAAAAAAAAGACCCGGGCACCGCTCGCCGTGCGCTGACATGCGATGCCTTCAATCAGCGCAGGCTTCGAATAGCCCGGTTTCCCAGTTACGCCTGAACCTTGCCCCGACCGGCGCATCGATCAGGTGCAGCCAGCCATCATCGCGATTCAGGACGACGCCGAGCGCGATATATTCTGCCTTCCTGTCGTCGAGCTCAGCATCAGTGGCGTTGCGATCGTCACCCCTGATACGCCATCCGCTGTCCGGATAGCTATCGTCCGGGTCAGCCATGTCGGGCTCCTCGCGGTAAATATAGTCGACCTTGACCCCGTCATCGACCACGCATCGGTCGACCAGACAGCGCTCCCAATATTCACGTCGCTGCGCTGCCGGCGGCGGCGGCGTCATCCGCGCCTCGTCCCAGATGATGTCGATGACGTCCGAGCGCCTGAATTTCACGACATCGCCGGCCTCGAGTTGCGGCATGTCAGAGGGATGATTGTCGAGGGTCCCGGTCAACCAATCGCGATCCACTGAGGTGATGGCCACCCACATCCTTTCCGCTTGCCATATCCGTCCCGGGGGAATCGAGCGAAAGACGATCTTCGCCAGGTCGCCGGGCGCGAGCGCCAGCAGCTCATTTTCGCCAGGCAGGAAGTAGGTGTAGGGCGCTCCCTCGGCGATGGGCCGCGGATCATCGATCTCGTAGCGACCGAACCATCGGCGCCATTGGCGTTCGATCGGGCCGGGCAGGCGCATTACCGCTTCCGCGTGAGCTCGCGCATCGCATCGTCGAGGCCGGCCAATGTCAGCGGGTACATGCGGTCGTTCATCAACTCGCGGATGATCCTGACCGACTGCGAATAGCCCCATTGCTGCTCGGGCACGGGATTGAGCCAGACCGCTGCCGGATAGGTTGTGGTCAGCCGGTGCATCCACACCGCACCCGATTCCTCGTTGAAATGCTCGACAGAACCGCCGGGATGGGTGATCTCGTACGGGCTCATCGAGGCGTCGCCGACGAACACCAGCTTGTAATCATGGCCGAATTTGTGGAGGATATCCCACATCGGCGTGCGCTCGGTGAAGCGGCGGCGATTGTCCTTCCACACGCCTTCATAGGGGCAATTGTGGAAGTAGAAGAATTCGAGATTCTTGAATTCAGTGGTCGCGGCCGAGAACAGTTCCTCGCAGAGCTTCACCCAGGGATCCATCGAGCCGCCGACATCGAGGAACAGCAGCAGCTTCACCGCATTATGCCGCTCGGGGCGCATCACCACGTCGAGCCAGCCCTGGCGCGCGGTGCCGTCGATCGTCGCGTCGATGTCGAGCTCGTCGGCGGCGCCTTCGCGCGCGAAGCGGCGCAGGCGGCGCAGCGCGATCTTGATGTTGCGGGTGCCGAGTTCCTTCGTGTTGTCGAGATTCTTGAAGTCGCGCTGGTCCCAGACCTTCAACGCCCGCTTGTGCTTGCTCTCGCCGCCGATCCGTACCCCTTCCGGGTTATAGCCCGAATTGCCGTAAGGACTGGTGCCGCCGGTCCCGACCCATTTGTTGCCGCCCTGGTGGCGGCCCTGTTGCTCCTCGATCCGCTTCTTGAGCGTCTCCATGATCTCTTCCCAGGAGCCGAGCGATTTGATTGCTTCCATCTCCTCGGGCGACAGATATTTCTCCGCGACCGCGCGGAGCCATTCCTCGGGGATCTCGGCGTTCTGCGTGCCAAAGGTCGTGGAGATTCCCTTGAAGACCTTGGCGAAGACCTGGTCGAACCGGTCGAGCAGGCCTTCGTCCTTCACGTACACGGCGCGGGAGAGATAATAGAAATCCTCGGGCGTCCGCTCGATCACGTCGCGGTCGAGCGCCTCGAGCAGGAGGAGATGCTCCTTCATGCTTGCCGGAATGCCGGCGGCGCGGAGCTCATCGAGGAAGTTCAGGAACATCGCGCTGCCTTCGGGATCATTTCAGCATATCGGGGTCAATGTTGATGGTCGACTTTCCGTCCGGTGTGAAGACTGTGCTCGATCGGATCATCGCACCGCGCCTGTCAGTGCCGCTCACGATCGCGCCGAGCTGGGCAAGGTTGGGCATCTTGTCGAAACTGCCCAGCACGTCGACGACACCGATCCCGTACCGCTTCACGACAAAACCCTTGCCCATGTCCTTGTCCAGCAACAGCAACGGCTCGACGGCAACGGTGCCGCCGGCATCGTCGAGCAGGACAAGGGCGATCTGGCCGTCATCGGCACTGGCTGGTGCCAGCACGTCCCACTGCGCTCCGCCTGCGGCTATCTTGCCGCGAATGCACAAGGTCGACGTGCCATTGTGTGGGAAGGCGAGCGGCGGCGCCTGTTCGGTCACGGTGCCCTTGGCCACATCCTTCACGGTGATGGAGCCACCCGTCAGTGACGAGAACAGGGCGTTGCTGCCGGAAGCCTTGTCGCCGAGAAAGCGCGCCGGCTTTTCGTCCGATGCCGGGCACGTGGCGGCAAGCTTGAGCGGGGCGGCGGGCATCGGCCTGTCCTTGCCGTCGAATCGCATGCCCGACAGCAGGGCGTCGAACGCACCCTCCACTTCGGGACGGCGTCCGGCCGGGCCGCTCACGCGCACGGCGATCATCCATCTGCCGGCCCGCACGAAGCCGGCGGCGGTGACCATCGGCTTCCCGGGCTCGAGTTCGGCCTTGTCATAGAGGCGGCGGGTCGCCGCCTGTGGCACGCCTCCCGCCGCCACAATGGTGTCGCTGACCAGAATGAGGTTGGGCCCGAAGCGTTCGTGGATCGCGCGGTCGGTCGCCCAGGTCGCAAGCGCGGTATCAGCGTAGGTCGCGTAGAAGATATAGATGGTGGCGAAGACCTTCCGGTCCTCGGATTCATATTGCGCGATATTGTCGACGCCTTTGCCCTTTTGCGATGCCTCGCCGGTCTGGCTCAGCGAGACGCTCCCGGCCTTGACCGGAACCGCGATGCCGCCGGTCGTGACCATGGCGAAGTCGCCCTTGACCTTCCACGCGCCGTCATCGGGACTGACCTGTGCCGAGGCCGGGATGGCGATCGCCAGGAGCGTGATCACGAGGAGCCTTTTGGCAGGCGCCCCGATCAACAAAAACGGATGCTTCGCCACCACGCGCCTCCCATTGGTCGCTTCAGTCTGTAGGACGATTCAGGATGCCGCAAGCACGGGCGGCGCATCAGGCCGGTTTCATCGCCGAGAAACGCCGGCCGAACACGCCCCAGAGCAGGATCGGCCCGCTCATCCGAAGATCGGCCGCGCCAAGCGCCTTCAACTGGCCGGCATAAGCGCGGGTGTGGCGGATGTCGTAGATCAGGATCTGTCCGCCGGGTTTCGTGACACGCCAGATCTCGGCGATTGCCCGGGTCCGGCCGTCGCGGTCGTCGATATTGTGGATCGCGGTCATCGAGACGATCACGTCGAACTGGCCGTCCGCATAAGGCATGGCGCGCATATCGCCTGTGTCGATCACGAGGCGGTCAGCGACCCCGGCTGCTTCGGCATTGGCCATCGCATTGTCGGGAACATTGTTGCTGAGATCGCGGGCTTGCCAGAGATCGAGGCCATGGACCCTGCCGCCCGGGCCGAGCCGCCGCGCCGCGCCGACCGCGACGAGCCCGCGACCGCAGCCGACATCGAGGACCTGTTCGTCGCCGCGCCAGCTATGGGCGTCGAGCAGGTGCCGCATGACGATGTGCTTGAACCACAGGCTCGAACTTACCATCCACAGCGACATCGCCAGGCAGATGATGCCGGTGGCCCGGATTGTCGGCAGCAGCGGCGCGAGCCACGGGGCGCTGCCGAAGAGACGGGCGCCGACGAGGATTCCCAGCAGAATGACAGCCGCGACGACGAGGTTCCGGGCCACGCCCGGTGCGTCGATCCCGTAATTTTCCCGCTTCTTCATTGCATGCCCCCCGATGCGCGTCGCGAGAGCATGGCACGGCGCGTCGAGGGTTCAAGCGTCAGCGGGCGTAGACGTCGATCAACGCGCCGACATAGTCAGGATTGCGGCCGGTAAGCTCGGCGGCGGGGCGGGCCTTCGGCACCCGCTTCGTGGCGGGCGTGCCGTAGATGAACCCATAGACCGGATAGGTCGTCGAGCCGAGCCCGTCGCGATCGCGGTACCAGACCATGACCTGGCTCCAGTCGTTGTCCCGGGAGACGTCGGTCAGCGTCACGTCCTGTTCGGCATGGCCCCGTTCGCCGTCGAAGCGAGACCAATTGGCATGGGTGACCATGACGACACGCGATGTGACGACCCGGCTGATCACAGCGACATGGCCGAGCGGCAGGCGTGACGTCTTCGCGAAGACCATCACCGCGCCGGCCTTCGGCACGTCACCGCGCCGGTATCTGCCCTCGGCCTGGTCCCACCAGGTCCAGGCGTCGCCATAGATCTGGATGCCGGACGCGGCACGGGCGAAGGGAACGCATTCGCCGACATAGTCGAGCAGGGAACTCGCACGCGCGGGGGCCATGCCGAAAGCCGAAGCCGCGAGCGCGATGGCGAAGAGGATATAACGCATACACGGGCACCATTGACGGTACCCCCCCAAAGCAAGGGTATTGGGGATTGGTTAATTTTTTATTAACGATGTTTCATGGTCCTGGCGCGTGAATTCAGGGCGGCAGGAACGGCTCCCTAGCCCTTGTTGGCCTGCCGCTTGGCCATGAAGGCGAGTCGCTCGAACAGCATCACATCCTGCTCGTTCTTGAGCAGTGCGCCGTGGAGCGGCGGGATCGCCTTGGTGGGGTCGCGGTTCTGCAGCACCTCGAGCGGCATGTCCTCGTGGAGCAGCAGCTTGAGCCAGTCGAGCAGCTCGCTGGTCGAGGGCTTCTTCTTCAGGCCCGGCACGTCACGGACATCGTAGAAGATATCCATCGCCTTGTTGACGAGGATCTTCTGGATGCCCGGGAAATGGACGTCGACGATCGCCTGCATCGTCTCGCGATCGGGGAACTTGATATAATGGAAGAAGCAGCGGCGCAGGAACGCGTCGGGAAGCTCCTTTTCGTTGTTTGAAGTGATCACGACGATCGGCCGCTCGGCGGCGCGCACCGTCTCCTTCGTCTCGTAGACATGGAATTCCATGCGATCGAGTTCCTGGAGGAGATCGTTGGGGAATTCGATATCGGCCTTGTCGATCTCGTCGATCAGCAGGACGGGAACTTCGGGCGCGGTGAACGCCTCCCAGAGCTTGCCGCGGCGGATATAGTTGGAAATGTCGTGGACGCGCTCGTCGCCGAGCTGGCCGTCGCGCAACCGGGCGACCGCGTCATATTCGTACAGGCCCTGCTGTGCCTTGGTGGTCGACTTGATGTTCCACTCGATCAGCGGCGCGCCGACCGCCTTGGCGATCTCATAAGCGAGTACGGTCTTGCCGGTGCCGGGCTCGCCCTTGACCAGCAGCGGACGGCGCAGCGTAACGGCGGCGTTGACCGCGACTTTCAGGTCGTCAGTCGCGACATAGCTTTGCGTGCCCTCGAAGCGTTTCATTCCGGTCCAATCCCGTTTCGAATATCGGGTTTGGGATAGAAGGATTTTGCCCCGGCGCGCAAGCGCCCCGTCTCAGGTATCGCGCAAGCGCCCCGTCTCACGTGTCGCGCAAGCGCCGGGATCGCTATTGGTGGTTGCGGGCGCTCGCGCGGGCTTCGAGCAGATCCCACAGGCCGCGGTGCTGGGCGAGGAGCTGCTGGGCGCCGAAGGCCATGGCGCGTTCGATCGCCGGCGTATCGGCGAGCGCCGAGACAAGGGACGCGGTCTCGAAACCGTCAGGCAGGATCGAGCGGGACGGTTCGATACCGAAGCGGCGCGCTGCGACATCGAGGGTGTCGCGGATCGAGGTCCAATCGAGCACCAGGGCAATCGCCGCGCCGGTCGCGCAACCGGTCCGGTCGGACTGGGCGAGCATGTCGAGCGCGTGGCGCTGTGCCGAGATCGCCGCCTCGGATTCAGCCTGGCCCGGGGTCGAGGGCAGGGGGCCGGAGGCGGCAGTGAGCTGAGCGAGATAGGCGCGTTCCTCGGTGAAGGCGGCGGCCGCCTCTTCGAGCCAATCCTGCGCGGCTGATTGTCCGCTATGTTCGAGGGCATGATCGATCACGCCGGGATGGCGGCCATGGAGCGCGCAGAGCGCATGGACCGAGTCGGCCAGGTCGCGCACCGCGACGTACGGCGCGGCAAGCAGTCGTGGCATTGGGTGGGTGGCGCTGCCGTCGGCCGCAGCCAGCGCAGCGATCGTCCCCCAGCTTCCGCCTATGCGTCGTTCTTGTGCCGAATCGAAAGCCATGATGCTCCGGATGTTGTGTTGATGCGCCGACAAGCCGGCTCAACGTCTTCTTGTGCCGCATGCAGTATCCGAAGGGCGTAAAGACCTGGTGTAGAGCGAGTTAAGTGTGTCTCAACCTTGAATCACCAGCGTCGCCGTAACCCCGTCCACAGCGAGGTGCGGCCGGTATGCCGCGAGGCCGACCTTGATCGGGATCGGCGTCGTGTGGTTGGCGAGCAACATCGACGAAAGGGAGCGGGGGGTGCCATCAGCGATCACCCCGTCGATCGCCTCGATCATGGCGGCGCGCGCGGACGAGTCGATCAGGGCTTCGAACCGCAGCCCGGCGAGCGAGTCGGGCGTGCGGCGGACAAGCGCCGCGAGCCCCGCATCGGGCTGTTCGAGAAAGCCGCGCGGGCTGATGCGGGCGGTGGCCACGCCGTCGAGGACCGCCAGCGATTCGGCAGCGGCGTGGCAGCGTGCCTCAGCGGCGCGGAGTTCCGATGCAGCGGTCGCATCCTGCACGAACAGCGCGATTCCGGTGGCATGCGGTTCGATCATGATCGTCAGCCGGCGTGCCGGATAGCGAAGGTCAGGCAGGTCGATCGTCTCGCTCATGCCCGACTGCATGACGCGGAAAATGGCCGCTTCATAAAGGCCTGGGTCGGGCTGGCGACAGAGGGCGAGAAGCGAAGCGCCGATCGCCGCACGCGACCCGAAGCGCGCGCGCGCGGCGCGACTCGCGGCGATGATGTCGAGGCCGGCATCAGCAACGATCACCATGTCCCGGATGCCATCGAGCAGCGCGGCCGCATCGATGGCCGCCGGCGTGGCGCCGGGCAGATGCGGCGCGCACAGCGCATTCATCACGTCGATCGAGGTCATGACGAAGCGCGGGCGCCCGCGGTGCAGGATATAGACCGGTGTCCGGGCCGCACGCTCCTGCCACACGCCGAAATGGCGGACGAGATCGGACGAGGTGACGACATGGTCGCCCTGGAGTGCTGCGGGAATGGTGTCGGATTGCTCGGCCCGGGCTGTCATGTCCGACAGGGACTGCAAGTCGGGCGGCGTGACAATCAGGCCGGTCCATTTCGGTTGCGCAATTGCCGC
The DNA here is from genome assembly GCF_039522915.1 of Sphingomonas oligophenolica. Taxonomy (NCBI): domain Bacteria; kingdom Pseudomonadati; phylum Pseudomonadota; class Alphaproteobacteria; order Sphingomonadales; family Sphingomonadaceae; genus Sphingomonas; species Sphingomonas oligophenolica. The sequence goes on along the minus strand of NZ_BAAAEH010000061.1, from coordinate 11,647 downwards.
AACCTGCTCCGAAATGGAGCAGATTCATGGGATCAGCTTCCCCGGCGGCGGCCGGGGAAGGATTGATTCTACTGGTCGAGGAAGCTGCGCATCTTGCGGCTGCGCGACGGGTGCTTGAGCTTCCTGAGCGCCTTCGCCTCGATCTGGCGGATGCGCTCGCGCGTCACCGAGAATTGCTGGCCGACTTCCTCGAGCGTGTGATCGGTGTTCATGCCGATGCCGAAGCGCATGCGCAGCACGCGCTCCTCGCGTGGGGTGAGGCTCGCCAGCACCCGGGTGACGGTTTCCTTGAGGTTGGCCTGGATCGCGGCATCGACCGGGATGATCGCGTTCTTGTCTTCGATGAAATCGCCGAGATGCGAATCCTCCTCGTCGCCGATCGGCGTTTCGAGGCTGATCGGCTCCTTGGCGATCTTCATCACCTTGCGGACCTTTTCGAGCGGCATCGACAGGCGCTCGGCCATTTCCTCGGGCGTGGGCTCGCGGCCCTGCTCATGGAGGAACTGGCGGCTGGTCCGCACCAGCTTGTTGATCGTCTCGATCATGTGCACCGGGATGCGGATCGTGCGCGCCTGGTCGGCGATCGAACGCGTGATCGCCTGGCGGATCCACCAGGTGGCATAGGTCGAGAATTTGTAGCCGCGGCGATATTCGAACTTATCGACTGCCTTCATCAGGCCGATATTGCCCTCCTGGATGAGATCCAGGAACTGAAGGCCGCGATTGGTATATTTCTTCGCGATCGAGATCACGAGCCGCAGATTCGCCTCGACCATTTCCTTCTTGGCGATTCGCGCCTCGCGCTCGCCCTTCTGGACCATGTTGACGATCCGGCGGAACTCACCGAGCGACATGCCGGTCGCCTGGCTGATCTCGGAAATCTCGACCCGGATGCGATCGACCGCATCCCCTTCGTTGGTGACGAAGGCAGTCCATTTCTTGTCCAGCTTGGCGACGCTGGGCAGGAACTGCTCGTCGAGCTCATGGCCGATATAGCGGTCGAGGAAATCCTTGCGCGGCACCTTGTGGCGCTCGGCAAGGCGCAGCATCTGCCCGCCCAGCGCGGTGAGGCGCCGGTTGAAGGCATAAAGCTGGTCGACGAGATATTCGATCTTGGCATTGTGGAACTGGACGCTCTCGACTTCCGCCGTGAGCTCCTCGCGCAGCTTCTGATATTTGCGCTCTTCCGCATTGGACAGCTCGCCACCGGCCGACATCGAATCGAGCCGTTGCTGCTGGACCTTGGAGAATTTCTTGTAGAGCGAGGTGATGCTCGCGAAGCGCTCGAGCGCCTGCGGCTTCAACTGCTCTTCCATCTGCGCGAGGCTGAGAGTGTTGTCCTCCTCCTCGTCGTCCGATGCGCGCGGCGTGCGCCGCTCCTGCATCGAATCCTCTTCCTCCTCGGCGGGGGCCTCTTCGGGCTCTTCCTCTTCCTTGAAGGACGGGCCGGCGGTCTTTTCCGAAATCTCGCCCGACGCGTCGTCGTCGTCGGTCAGCGATTCAGGCGCCGGGTCCTTGGACAGCATTGCGTCGAGATCGAGGATCTCGCGCAGCTGCATCGTGCCCTCGTTGAGCGCGGTCGACCAGTCGATGATCGCGTTGAAGGTGATCGGGCTTTCGCACAGCCCAAGGATCATCGTGTCGCGGCCGGCCTCGATTCGCTTGGCGATGGCGATCTCGCCCTCGCGGCTGAGCAGCTCGACGGCACCCATCTCGCGCAGATACATGCGCACCGGATCGTCGGTGCGATCGATGACCTCTTTCTTCTTGGTCTCGAGCTGCGGCGCGCTTTCCTCGGACGCGTCGACCGACTCGACCTCGTCCTCGGGCTGCTCGGCCTCCTCGCCATCCTCGCCGGCCTCATCGTTCTCGACGATGTTGACGCCCATCTCGTTCAGCGCGGACATGACGTCCTCGAGCTGATCGGACGACATCTGGTCCTGCGGCAGCGCCTCGTTGAGCTGCTCATAGGTGATGTAGCCACGCTTTTTGGCGCGGGCGACCAGCTTCTTGATCGACGCATCGTTCAAGTCGATCAGCGGGGCGTCGGTCACTTCGCCGCCTTCGTCACCACCGCCACCGTTCATCTTCGTCATTAATTGCCCTCAGCATCAAAAGCTCTGGCGTCTTCGTTCGCTTGCACGAGATTTGCAAGTCGCGCGTCCAACGCCTGTTGTTCCTTCACCAGCGAAACCTGTCGTTCAAAGGCTTCATCCGTATAACCCGCCATCAGCGCCGTCGTTGCTTCCGCCAGCGCAGCGTCCACTTCAGGACGCGCCACCAGAATGGCGATCGCCTCGTCGAGATCCTCCCGCGCTCGGGCCGGCTCGGCGTCTTTCTGCGTGAACGAGCACGATAGCTGATCGGCCCGTAACAGATCAGTGGCAATTATATCGAATCCTGATTTTGCCAATATGGTGAGCAAGCCCTCGCTATCAAGCGCCTGATCTTCGACAGCGAGATCAACGACCGCCTCGAACAGCCTTCCCAGTGCATCATCGGCAAGCTTGAGCGACCCCAAAACCTCCATGTGGCGGGCGATTTCCGCCGGGTGGCGGATCAGTCCGGCGAGGACCGCCTTGGCGAGAATGCGGTCGATTCCGCTCGCGCGGACGCCCTTGGCCGCCTCGGTGACGGGGATATCCGGGGCCTTCCAGGGCTGGCCCGGCTTGCGCTTGGCTCGCTGGAAAGGGACGAAGGGCTGACGGGTGCGGGCATAAAGCGCCTCGAAGCGTCGGTTGAACTCCGCGAGATATTGAGTGCGGACATCGCCGTCAGCGATCGCCTGGGCGAGGCCGGTATAGCGCTGCTTGAGGCCGGCCTTTTGCTCGGGGGTGTCGAGCGGCTCGGCGGCGAGCTCGTGCGCCCAGAGGCGATCGACCAGCGGCTCGGGTTCGCGGAGCAGGCTTTCGAACGCGCCGGCACCTTTTGCCCGGACGAAATCATCGGGATCGACGCCCTGCGGCAAGGTAACGAAGGCGAGGCTGCGGCCGGGCGCCAGCATCGGCAGCGCGCGATTGGCGGCACGGATGGCGGCCTTCTGCCCGGCCGAATCGCCATCGAAGCACAGGATCGGCACATCGACAAGGCGCCAGAGCCGTTCGAGCTGCGCCTCGGTGAGCGCCGTGCCGAGCGGGGCGACTGCTTCGCCAAAACCGGCCTGGGCGAGGGCGATGACGTCCATATAGCCCTCGACGACCAGCACCCGGCCCGATTTGCGCGAAGCCGGGGCGGCGCGATCGAGATTGTAGAGATTGCGGCCCTTGTCGAAGAGTGGGGTCTCCGGGGAGTTGAGATATTTGGGCTCGCCATCCCCGATGATGCGGCCGCCGAACGCGATCGTCCGGCCGCGCGGATCGCGGATCGGGATCATCAGCCGGCCACGGAACCGGTCATAGGGCTCCTTGCCCTCGACCGAAATGAGCAGGCCGGCCTCGACCAGCATCGCATCGCCGAAGTCGCGCAGCGCCGTACGCAGCTTGCCGCGGGAATCGGGTGCGAAGCCGAGGCCGAAATCGCGGCGCGCGGCATCCGAGACGCCGCGTTTCCTGAGCAGGGCTACCGCTTCGCCGCCGTCCAGTCCGCCGAGCTGGGTTTCGAACCAGTCAGCGGCTGCCTTCATCACATCATGAAGGCCCTTCGATTGTTCCGCCTTTTCAGCGGCGCGCGGGTCCATCGCGGGCATTTCCATCCCCGCTGCCTGGACGAGCTCCTTGACCGCATCCATGAAGGGCAGGCCGCGCTGATCGGTCATCCAGCGGATCGCGTCGCCATGCGCGCCGCAGCCGAAGCAATGGTAGAAGGCCTTGTCGTCGTTGACGTAGAAGCTTGGGCTCTTCTCGTTGTGAAACGGGCAGCACGCGCGGAATTCGCGGCCGGCCTTTTGCAGCTTGGTGGTGCGGCCGATCAGCGCCGAGAGCAGGGTGCGGGCGCGGAGCTCGTCGAGGAATTGGGGGGAGAGGCTCATTGGGGCGTGTCGCGAGGGCGCACACTTCTACCCCCCTCCCGCTTGCGGGAGGGGCCGGGGGAGGGCCTGTCCGCCAGCGCGCGCTCGATAGTCGCCACGACTCCTTCGATATTCTCCAACACTTCATTGTTCCAGAAGCGAAGTACGGCAAATCCCCGCGCTTCGATGAATCTTGTCCGGGCGAGATCGGCGGCGGCGTTCCAATCGTGCTGACCGCCGTCGATTTCGATCACGAGCCTGACGGTTCGGGAGACGAAATCGCAGATGAAAGGGCCGATCGGGAATTGGCTGTTGAAGCGGATGCCAGCGACCTTTCGCGCCCTCAGCTGCATCCAAAGCGCGCGTTCGGCGTCTGTCGCGTTCGCGCGCAATTCGCGCGAACGCATGGTGGGTCTGGCGTAGCCTTTGTCCGACATGCCCTCCCCCAACCCCTCCCGCAAGCGGGAGGGGAGATTAAGTCAGCTCAGCGCCGCCTTCACCAGCCCGCTCGCCTTGCTCATGTCGAGCGTCTGCGCATGGCGTGCCTTGAGCTCCGCCATCACCCGGCCCATGTCCTTCATGCCCGAGGCGCCGAGCTCGACCTTGATCGCCTCGATCGCGGCGCTGGTCTCGGCCTCGCTCATCTGTTGCGGCAGGAAGCGCTCGATCACCTCGACCTCGGCATTTTCGGCATCGGCGAGTTCCTGGCGGTTGCCCTTCACGAACATTTCGATCGATTCGCGGCGCTGCTTGACCATCTTCTGCAGCACCTCGACCACCAATGTGTCGTCATCGTCGGGCGACTTGCCGGTGCGTGCCTCGATGTCGCGATTCTTGATTGCCGACTGGATCAGGCGCAGCGTGGCAGTACCCTGCTTGTCGCCTCCCTTCATCGCGGTGATGAGCGCAGCCTTGATGTCGTCGCGAATCATTGTCGGTCCTTTTCGGTAATCCGTCTCCCTAGCCGGGTAGCGCGGGTTTTAACAGATTGACGCTCCCGCCTCGCGGCTCTAGCGACCACCGCTTAGCGACATCGAAACCTGAAGGAGTGCCCGCCACGATGGCCGACGCCAAACCCATTGCCGCGCCCGAAGGAGCGACGGGCGTGTTGGTACTGGCCAATGGGGAGATCGCCTGGGGCCGCGGATTCGGCGCGGAAGGGGAGGCGGTCGGCGAAGTCTGCTTCCACACCGCAATGACCGGCTATCAGGAGATCATGACTGATCCGAGCTTTGCCGGGCAGATCATCACCTTCACCTTCCCGCATATCGGCAATGTCGGCGCCAATGCCGATGACATCGAGGCCGAGGAGCCGCACGCGCTCGGCATGATCGTCCGCGAGGATGTGACCACCCCGTCCAACTTCCGCTCGGTCGAGCGGCTCGACGACTGGATGAAGCGGCATGACCGGATCGGCCTGTCGGGAATCGACACGCGCGCGCTGACCCGGCGCATTCGCAGCGGCGGCGCGCCGAACGGGGTGATCTCGCACCGGGCTGACGGAATGTTCGATATTCCGCTGCTGCTGCAGATGGCGCGGGCCTGGCCCGGACTCGAGGGGATGGATCTCGCCATCTCGGTGACGACCGATACGCATTATGGCTGGGAAGGCGGCGTCTGGCGGCTTGGGTTCGGGTATGAGGACGACCTCGAGGAGGACGGTCGCCCGCATGTCGTCGCGATCGATTATGGTGCGAAGCACAATATCTACCGCAATCTCGTGAAGGCCGGCGCCAAGGTCAGCGTGCTGCCAGCAACCGCCAGCTTCGATCAGGTGATGGCGCTGAAGCCCGATGGCATCTTCCTGTCGAACGGCCCGGGAGACCCGGCGGCCACGGGCGAATATGCCGTGCCGGTGATCCGGGCGCTGCTCGAAACCCGCATCCCCTTGTTCGGTATCTGCCTCGGCCATCAGCTGCTCGGGCTCGCGGTGGGCGCCGAGACCACCAAGATGTTCCAGGGGCATCGCGGCGCCAACCATCCGGTCAAGCGACTGAGCGACGGCGCGGTCGAGATCACCTCGATGAACCATGGCTTCGCGGTCGTCTCGAGCACGCTCCCCGAAACCGCGCGCGAGACTCATGTCTCGCTGTTCGACGGTTCGAACGCAGGCTTCGAGCTGACCGATCGACCTGCGTTCAGCGTGCAATATCACCCCGAGGCGAGCCCGGGGCCGCAGGACAGCTTCTATCTGTTCGAGAAGTTCGTCGGATCGCTGGGGGTGGCGGCATGACCTTGCCTGAGGTGGACCCGAAGCGGTTCGAGGAGGAATGGGCGGAAGATCAGGAGGTCCTCGCCAATCTCGCGGAGAATGGCGACAAGCCCGAACTTCTGCGCTCGGTCGATGTGAGCTTTTGCGGCAGTGACGCTGACCTCGACCGGCTTGCCGACGATGCCGAAAGCCTTGGCTTCACCGTGCTCGAGCGCGAGGAAACCGAGGATGGCGAGATGGCTTTGTTCCTCGCGCGGGACCAGAAGGCCGATGCGGCGTCGATCAAGGCGCTGACCTTGCTGTGCCTGCAGATCGAGCTTCTCTACGATCTCGACTATGAGGGCTGGGGCTGCATGGCCGAAACGGGGATGATCCTGTGATGTCCACACGCTTCCTGCTGCCGGCCGTGCTGACTGCGGCCGGCTTGCTTTCCTGCGCCACCATCGCGCTCGCGCAGGACAGCGCGATCAACGTTGCCGGCTGGAATCTCGCCGATGTCGGCCACAAGCCGGGCGACGACAGCAACCGGCTCGTCTCGATCGAGAAGGCGCTTCCCGAGATCGACCTGATCTACCGTCCGAGCGAGAGCAATACGGGCGGCAGCATCCAGGCCGAGTTCAAGCCGCAAAATAATTGCGCCGGGATGAGCGTCAGTTCGGGCTTCGATTTCGACCTGCCGCCCGCCGATCGCGCTGCCCAGGTGCGCAAGGAGGTCCATGAGGCCTTTGCCGATTTCGCCAAGACCTGCCGGATGGCCAGGCCCGATATGGAGGCGACGCTGATGGCGGGCTTCAGCGAGGCCTTCGCTGCGGTGGACAAGTTGATGGTGGACAAGCCGAACGTCTATCCGAAGGAGCCGGCGGACGACGCGAATAGCCAGGATCAAAGCAACACATAATGCCAAAACGCACTGACATCTCTTCCATCCTCGTCATCGGCGCCGGCCCGATCGTCATCGGCCAGGCGTGCGAGTTCGATTATTCCGGCACGCAGGCGATCAAGGCCCTGCGCGAGGAAGGGTATCGCATCGTCCTGGTCAATTCGAACCCGGCGACGATCATGACTGATCCCGAGCTGGCTGATGCGACCTATGTCGAGCCGATCACGCCCGAAATCGTTGCCAAGATCATCGAGAAGGAACGGCCCGACGCCGTCCTGCCCACGATGGGCGGGCAGACCGCGCTCAACACCGCGCTTGCCCTGTTCAACGACGGCACGCTGGCGAAATATGGCGTGCAGATGATCGGCGCCGATGCGGAGGCGATCGACAAGGCCGAGGACCGGCTGAAATTCCGCGATGCGATGGACAGGATCGGGCTCGAAAGCCCGCGCTCGGCGATCGCGCATTCGCTCGACGAGGCGTTCGTCGCGCTGGAGCATGTCGGCCTGCCGACGATCATCCGGCCAAGCTTCACCATGGGCGGATCGGGCGGCGGCATTGCTTATAATCGCGAGGAATTCGTCGCCATCGTCACCTCGGGGCTCGACGCCTCGCCGACCACTGAAGTGCTGATCGAGGAATCGGTGCTCGGCTGGAAGGAATATGAGATGGAGGTCGTGCGCGACCGCCACGACAATTGCATCATCATCTGCTCGATCGAGAATGTCGACCCGATGGGCGTCCATACCGGCGATTCCATCACCGTCGCGCCGGCGCTGACGCTGACCGACAAGGAATATCAGATCATGCGCAACGCGAGCATCGCGGTGTTGCGTGAAATCGGTGTTGAAACAGGCGGTTCGAACGTCCAGTTCGCGGTCAATCCCAAGGATGGCCGCCTCGTCGTGATCGAGATGAATCCGCGCGTCTCGCGGTCTTCCGCGCTCGCTTCCAAGGCGACCGGCTTCCCGATCGCCAAGGTCGCGGCGAAGCTCGCGGTCGGCTACACGCTCGACGAGATCATCAACGACATCACCGGCGCGACGCCGGCCTCGTTCGAGCCGACAATCGACTATATCGTCACCAAGATCCCACGCTTCGCCTTCGAGAAGTTCAAGGGCGCCGAGCCGATCCTGTCGACCGCGATGAAGTCGGTCGGCGAGGTGATGGCGATCGGCCGCAACATCCATGAGTCGCTGCAAAAGGCGCTGCGCGGGCTCGAGACCGGGCTCTCGGGTTTCAACCAGGTCGATGCGCTGGCCGGCGCGCCGCGCGCGGTGATCGAGGCGGCACTGGCGCGCGCGACGCCTGACCGGCTGCTGGTCGCGGCGCAGGCGCTGCGCGAAGGCTTCACCGTCGCCGAGATCCACGCGATCACTTTCTACGACCCCTGGTTTCTCGAGCGGATCGCCGAGATCATCTCAGCGGAGGAAGAGGTGTGCCGGGGCGGCCTGCCGCGCGACGCGGCGGGGATGCGGCGGCTGAAATCCATGGGCTTCAGCGACAAAAGGCTTGCCTATCTCGCGCTCAAATCGGCCAATCTGCACGGCGGCATGGACCGCGGAATCGCGCGTGGGTCGGGGCTGATCCATGAGGCGGTCGTGGCGATGACCGGCGGCATCACTGAAGACGAGGTGCGCAAGGCGCGCCACAAGCTCGGCGTGCGGCCGGTGTTCAAGCGGATCGATACCTGCGCCGCCGAGTTCGCGGCAAAGACGCCGTACATGTATTCGAGCTACGAGGCGCCCAGCTTCGGCGAGCCCGAATGCGAAAGCCAGCCAACCGACCGGAAGAAGATCGTCATCCTCGGCGGCGGGCCGAACCGGATCGGGCAGGGGATCGAGTTCGACTATTGCTGCTGCCATGCCTGCTTCGCGCTGGCCGAGGCCGGCTATGAGACGATCATGGTCAACTGCAATCCGGAGACGGTGTCGACCGATTACGACACCTCCGACCGGCTCTATTTCGAGCCATTGACCGCCGAGGATGTGCTCGAGATCCTCCATGTCGAGCAGCAGAACGGCACGCTGGTCGGCGTGATTGTCCAGTTCGGCGGGCAGACACCGCTCAACCTCGCGCATGCGCTCGAACAGGCGGGGATTCCGATCCTCGGCACGAGCCCGGATGCGATCGACCTTGCCGAGGATCGCGAGCGCTTTGCCGCCCTCATCACCAAATTGGGACTTCGCCAGCCGGCCAACGGAATCGCGCGCAGCCGCGACGAGGCGATCGCGGTGGCCGAGCGGATCGGCTACCCGGTGCTGATGCGGCCGAGCTATGTGCTCGGCGGCCGGGCGATGGAGATTGTCGACGGGCCGGCGCAGCTCGATGATTATATCCAGACCGCGGTTCAGGTCTCGGGCGATTCGCCGGTGCTGATCGACCAATATCTGCGCGACGCGATCGAGGTCGATGTCGATGCCATCTCCGACGGCACCGACGTGACGGTCGCCGGCGTGCTCCAGCATATCGAGGAAGCCGGCGTGCACTCGGGCGACAGTGCCTGTTCGATCCCACCCTACAGCCTGTCGGATGGGATCATCGCCGAGATCGAGCGCCAGACCAAGGCACTGGCAAAGGCGCTATCGGTGGTCGGGCTGATGAATATCCAGTTCGCGGTCAAGGACGGGCTCGTCTATCTGATCGAGGTCAATCCGCGTGCCAGCCGGACCGTGCCCTTCGTCGCCAAGGCGATCGGCGCGCCGGTCGCCAAGATCGCGGCACGGGTGATGGCCGGCGAGAAGCTCGCCGACATGCCGCAGATCGACCGCGCGATCGATTATGTCGCGGTGAAGGAAGCGGTATTCCCGTTCAACCGTTTCCCCGGCGTCGATCCGATACTCTCACCGGAGATGAAATCGACCGGCGAAGTAATGGGAATCGATGGCGATTTCGTCATTGCCTTTGCCAAGGCGCAACTCGGCGCGGGGACGATCTTGCCGAAATCGGGTACCTTGTTCGTCAGCGTGAAGGACAGCGACAAGCCGGTCATCCTTCCCGCCGTCCGGTTGCTCGCCGCGAACGGCTTCACCGTCGTCGCGACCGGGGGGACCGCGGATTATCTCAGCGCCAACAATGTCACCGTCGAGCGGGTCAACAAGGTGGCGCAGGGGCGGCCGCATATCGTCGACCGGATCAAGGACGGCGATATCGACCTGATCTTCAACACGACCGAAGGCTGGCAGAGCCTCAAGGACTCGCAGCCGATCCGCGGATCGGCGCTCACCCAGAAGATTCCGTACTTCACCACGGCACCCGCCAGCGTCGCCGCGGCGCAGGCGATTGTGGCGCTTGCGACGCGCAGTCTTGAAGTTCGGCCATTGCAATCCTATTATTCGCACTCGCACAATTAATTCCCCACATGAGAGAGACGTGCGGGCGGGTCCTTAAGCGGGCCGGCCGATAGGGGAATTTTCGGGGACGAAGGAACTGGGATGGCTACCGTCGAAAAGATGCCGATGCTGCAGGAGGGCTATGAGAAGCTCAATGCGGACCTGAAGCGCCTGAAAGCGGAGCGCCCGACCATCGTTGACGCGATCGAGGAAGCGCGTGCGCACGGCGATCTCTCGGAAAACGCCGAATATCACGCCGCCAAGGAGCGCCAGGGCCAGATCGAGGCCTCGATCTCGGACATCGAGGACAAGCTCAGCCGCGCCCAGGTCATCGATCCGCGCGACCTGTCGGGCGACAAGGTCGTGTTCGGCGCGACCGTCACCCTGCTCGACGAGGATGAGAAGCCGATCCGCTACCAGATCGTCGGCCAGACCGAGGCTGACGCAAAGGGCGGGCGCATCTCCTATAATTCGCCGCTCGGCCGCGCGCTGATCGGGCGCAAGGTCGATGACGAGGTCGAGGTCACCGTGCCGTCGGGCGACCGCTATTACCTCGTTTCGAAGATCGAATTCATCTGAACGGAATCGACCTTCCACGCGGACGGTTCACTGATGCGCTGGTCGCGCTGTCGGTGTTCGTCGTACTTCTCGCCACCGCGGTAGTTGGCCTCGGCGTGGCAGCCTATCTGTTCGGCTTCGCGCCGCAGCCCTTTCTGGCCGGCGGCTGGAGGGACGAGCCCCTTTCCTGGCTGTCGCCGCTCGCCTCGGCTTTCCTCGCACGCGATCTCCTCTCCGGGGCTTTCAACCTCGTCTTCCTGCTCATCGCCGGCCGCTTCGTCGAAAAGGCGGTTCGGCCATTCGGGTTGGGGGCCATCTTCGTAGCCGGGGCTTATGGCGGCGCGCTTGCCCGGTTGATCCTGACGCCGGGCTCGATAATCCCCAGCGCAGGGGCTGATGCCGCGGTCTTCGCCGTGATCGGCGCCTATTTCATGCTTTATGGCGTGCCGCGCGCGATCCCGGTGTCTCGAGCGCATAGCCGATCAATCCAGATCGCGATCCTCGCGGCGGTCTGGATCGGGTTCCAGATCATCTTTGCCCTTGTGGCGGGGAGCTTCGAGCTGTCGGTTACGATCATCGAGCCGCTGGGTGGCCTGGCGGCGGGCGTCGCGCTGGCCCGGCCGCTGCTGGCCTGGACCTACCGAAAGGCCTGATACCAAGTCCCTGAGGGGATGACTCGCGAAGGGTTGCCAAGGGCGCTGGGTATTGATTCAAGATGG
>NZ_BAAAEH010000060.1:0-123849 GCF_039522915.1 Sphingomonas oligophenolica | reverse complement strand
CCCCAATTGAAAAGGCTTCAGCCACTCCAACCGAACCTACCGGCGCCAGCCGGTAGTCGTTCAGTTTCGCCGCTGTTATGTTGGAGTTTTCGGTAAATTTCTCCGTTCGTCATCAACGCTTTATGGCACATCCCGCTGTTATTCGGGAACAGCGGGATAACAGCGGGATAACAGCGGGGGAACAGCGAGGATAACAGCGGCGGAACAGCGGAGGAACAGCGGGGACCAGCGAAGGAACAGCGGGCCTGGGGGAATGGCGGCCCGCCCATTGAATAAAACGGTCATGTCAAAGAGCAGGGTGGAACCGGGACAGCATCCCGCCCGCTCGCGCTCTTTCCACACTCTCCCCCGGGGTTGAATCGAACCGATCCATTCCCGATCGCTGAATCAGGTTTCACGCACGCCGGCTGTCGACTAGCTTCCGCGGATGGAAACACCCTCGCAACGTGTCGGTCTGGGCGGCGACGGGGATGAAATCGCCGCGATCCTGGAAGTGGAAAAGGCGTTCGGCGTTCGCCTGGACTACACGAACGCCCATGAGTGGAGCACGGTGGGAGATGTCTATACCGCACTGATGAGGGCGCTCCCACCCGGCGCGGCGGATCAGCCGGGCGTCTGGGACCGCTTTGCGGCAGCGCTTTGCCGGGAAACCGGCCTCTCTCCGTCCGACATCAGTCCCGAGAGCGAATTGCTGGCGGAATCCGGTTTGTGGGTTCATGTCGCGCACGCCTCGGCCGCGACCTGGATCGTTGTCGCGATTGTCGCTGTCGTCGGTATCGGCTGGCTGCTGCTGTGAAGTGCCGGGTGGCCGCGAACAGGTCCGCCCAGGCCAGGGCCGCTGAGCGGGAAGGGAATGGTGGACAGGGCCGTCGCTAATCCGCTGCGGCGAAATGCGCCATCTGGTCGGCACGGGCCTTCAAGAAGGACGGTCGCGACGTGGCGCGAGCGACATAGGCGCGGCAATGGTCATAGGTCGCCAGGCCCTCGAACCGGTCGACCAGGCGCAGCACGTCGGCCATGAGGATATCGGCAATCGAAAAGGCCCCGGCGAGCCATTCGCGCCCTGCCAGCACCTCTTCCATATGCTTGAGCCGCGCCTCGAGAAAGCCATCGAAGAAGGCGCGCATCGGCGTCTCGTCCGTGTCGCCGGAAAATTTGAAGAAGGACCAGGGCTGGCTCGCCGCTTCGACTGACGCGAGCGCTGCGAAAAGCCATTGCTTCACGTCGCTGCGGCCGCGCGGATCGGCAGGCATTAGCTTGCCGCTCAGCTCGCCGAGATGAAGCAGGATGGCGCCAGTTTCGAAGATCGACAGGTCGCCATCAGTCAACCACGGCACCTGACCGAAGGGCTGGTGCGCAAAATGCCCGGCTGAGCGATGATGGAAGGGCACTGACTCCACACGATAGGGCAGGCCGGCCTCTTCCAGCGCCCAACGCACCCTTATGTCACGCACATGGCCGCGCGGCATGTCCGGCACCCAATCGAAGGTGGTAAGAACAAGGTTTGCCAACCGCCATCTCCTCTCGACCGCGCTGTTACATGGCAGCTTTCGGAACCGCCAGCGAGGAAAGCGGACGACTGACTCCGGGCGGTAGCCGCCGGCGGCCCGAGAGGCTTCCGGGCTGAGGGCGAGGCGACGGCGCAAAGTCTTAATCTTGCCCGGATATCTCCTTTCTGCCGAATCCAGCGGGGGACGGAAGACCGTGCAACGACCACCATCGATTTCCCTGTTCGCGATGCTTTTCGGCTTCTCGGTCATCATGTCGCTGCTGCTCGCCCTTTATGCCGCGCGGACGACCGATTTCGGCTTCAGGCTCGCGCCGGAGGCGGCGCACACGCTTGCCCTGCGGATCACGGCGATCCGGCTGCTCGGGATCGGCTTTGCCGTGTCGCTGATGCTGCTCGTCGTCTTCGGAAAATCGCGCGCCGCGCGTAGTGCGCTCGGCCTGCGCTGGGTGCTCGGGCTGGTGACGAGCGTCGCCTTCCTGCGCGGCATCGGCGTGGTCGTGCCGGTCGGCGGGAGCGGCATGGCCGCGATCGCGCTGTCGATCGTCCAGCTGAGCGCCGAGGGTTTCGCCATCCTGCTGCTCTACGGCGAGGATGCCGCGGCGTGGTTCGAGCGTCGCTTTGGTTACTGACGTGCCGAGGGGGCACCGTGGCTCTGGCGGTGCGCGCTGGCATCGGGACAGCGAGAAGGGGTGGATGGCGGCCCGCCGCTTCCTGCGACCGGAAGGGTCAGCCCGCCATCCGAGGGCGCTATTTCAGCGGCAGGAACAATTCCACCACCACGTCATGGACCGGTGCGTTCGGGAAGAAGGTGAGATACCGCCGGCAATAGATCGGGAAATCGCGTGCTTCCTCGCCGCTGGCCGGAAGCCATTCCCGATACAGATAGAGCGCGGCGGGCTCCAGATTATGCGTGTCGTGGACGACGCGCAGCACCGCGCAGCGTCCGCCCGGGATCATGCCGGCCTTCATACCTTGCTCGTTCGGGCCGATCGGCTGGTCGGTCCCGACGCACAGATCCATGCTGTACTCGGCGGGGACCGCGGGAATCCGCTCGGAGCGGAAGATGTTGAAGGTAGGGCTTGTCTCGGGCGACAGGCCGGCGGCCTTGCGCCAGGCAATGAACCGCTCGATGGTCGCGCCGAGCGTCGCCCGGTCGCCGCGATGCTCCAGGATCGCCACCGGTGTCGGCGGCTCGTCGCGGATCGTCACGTCGTCCGGGGTGTAGGTTATCTGCATGAGCTTGCTCCTCGCCGTGTTGAGAGGCCCGAAGGCCGCAAGCCACGGCGCCCAGTCGGGCGACTTCCGGAACGACGACGGGGATTGCCCGAACCGTTGCCGAAAGGCGCGGGCGAAGGCGTCCGGTGCGTCATAGCCGGCGTCCATCGCTATTTCCGTGACGCTCTCGGCGCCGTTCGTGGCCAGCCGGTGCGACGCGCGCTTCAGCCGGGCAAGCTGGACATAGCGGTGCAGCGACAAACCGAAGGTCGCCATGAACTGCCGGTGAAAATGAAATTTCGAGAAGGCGGCGACCCGGCTGACCGTGTCCAGGTCCAGATCGCCGTCGAGATGCTGGTCGATATGGTCCAGCACCCGCTGCATCCGGGCATGATAGTGTCGAAGCGCCGCCTTCATCGTCAATTCCTCCGTGGCGGCGCTAGGTAGCCGGGCAGGGGCGCCGCGCGCTCGACCGATCTTGCGGTTTGGGGTGGGTTGGCGGATGTTCTCGTTGGGGGCCGCTGGCGGGAAACCGGTCGTTCAGTACCAATTGCCTTTCGGGCACCGTGGACCCGTGCCCCAGGTGGAGGCTGAGCCCTTCAGGCGCCGATCGACCTGCCTGCAGGTCCGCACGCTCGCGGCAAAGCGTCGAAAGCGCCCGAGGTCAGCGCTCAGGCGGCGGCGCGTCGTCACCAGCGTCAGGATCAACTCAGCGGGGCCGTAGGTGGAATAGGTCGCCCGGCTCCAGAGCACCACGCGATGTCGATGAGGGGACCGGCAAAGGGCACGGGCCCTGCCAAGCAGCATGATGGCGCCGGCTCGGTTGCATGCGGGCGGGGTGGATGGAGAGGCGTCATCCTGGCTCAGGTCCAGGCCGTAATAGACCTCGATCCTTGGAGCGTCGGGTTCGAACCCCCGGCTCGACGAGGGATAACCGACACCCCGGCAAAAGCGGGGCGGCTCGAGGAAGATCACGGTGCCGTGATCCGACCCGGACCAATCGGCCGGAATCGGGCAGTAAGTGGTGCGGACGGGGGCGATGAAGGTAATCGCATAGTTCACGCTGGCAAAAGCGCCGATCGCAGGCTCGGGACGCAATATCGGCGGCTGCGTGGGCGAGGCGATCAGGGCGGCGATGGCGACTATCAGCATGAGGGGCATTGGCACATCAAACCGGGGCGAAATCAATGTCTGCTTGCGGGTCGGCTGCCGCGGGGCGGCTTTTCTTCCTTCAGCAGGCCGGGTTCCTTGCGGCTCCCACCTTCGCACGCGTATTTTGTCACCAGCCGAACACCGCGGATGCTGCGCCTCGGTGTGAGCAGCGCGCGTAGCGGAACGGCTCGCCCTGGTGGAATGATGCCTCAGGCGACGTTGATCTGCCACGACACGCCGAAGCGGTCAGTGACCCAGGAGAACAGCGTACTGAAGCCGTAGCTGCCGACCGGCATCAGTTCCGATCCGCCCTGCTTCAACGCGTCGCTGAGCGCGCGCAGCTCCTGTTCCGACCGGCATTCGACGAACAGCGACATGGATGGCGTGAAGGTGAAGGCATGGCGCACGGGGCTGTCGTTGAGCAGGATCGTCTGGCCGGCGATGGTAAGGCGGGTCAAGGGTAACAAGCCGGGAGGGGCGCCGGGCTCATCATGCTTGCCGACCGGCTCGACCTTCGCGTCGGGGAAGACCGAGCGGTAGAAATCGAGCGCCGCGGACCCCTCACCCTGGAACATGAGAAAGGGAAGGACTGATTTCGGCATGGAGGAATCTCCTTCACGCCGGGATTATCGGCTTGAGCCCATGGTCGCAATCGGCTCGGCCATCGAGGGGCTGTATTTCCTGCCGACAGCCGTCCGGCCGCCTTCGGGGGCGACGTTCGCTGGCGGCGGCCGACCGGTGGCTTGCCTTTTCCTCCCGAAACGGAGTGCGTTAGAGATTTCTTGAGCTCCGGAAAGCTACGCCCTGAGACCGGGAGCGCGCCATGATGATGTTGATGCTGTCTTTGCTGGTTGCCGGCGCTGCGCCGATCGACAATCCGGAATGCCCTCAGGCCAGCGCCTGTGATTTCGGCAACAGCGCCATGCGCTCCCTCAGAAGGGCCGATGCTGATCTGAAAGGAGCGGAGGGCCAGCTGCTCGGCACCCTTCACGACAAGAGGGTCGTCGACGACCTGGATCTGGAAGTCGAGACGGTCATGGCGATCGAGGAGCTCGTCAGGACCTGGCGGCCCGGCATGGAAGCGGAATGCGGCGTGTTCGGCGCGGTCACTGGTGGCGCGTCGCCCTGGAAATCGGCATGGAAGGTGGCGTGCGAGGCTGACAAGGCCCGGGATCGGGCGAGGGTGCTGCTGTCGGTTACCGCCTGCCTGAGGAAGCGTCGGTCCGATGAGAGCGACCCGTCGGCATGTCTATACCCCCTGACACCATCGCTGCCGGCGACATATTATCAAGGTGCGGACTGACGCGCAGGTTTGACGGATGACGGTCCATGCTAGTCGGTGCAGCCGTAGCGCTCCGCCAATTTTCCGTTCTCCACCCTTGCGTAGCAGCCGAATGTGTTGGTCCCGGCTTCGCATCGCCCCGCGACCGGCGTGCCGATGGCGACAATATTCGCGTGCTCGGGCGCGTCGCTCAAGCATTCGCCTCGACAATCGGCCTTGCCGCTGCATGCCTTGCCCGCGTCAGCATAAGGTAGTTGGCAGACGGGTGGACCAAAGGGTGCCCGGCTCTGGTGACCGCCGCGTTCGAGACAAACGCGCGCCTCATCCTCGGCCAGCGTCGGTGGACGGTGCAGCGTGCAGCCGCTCAGCAGCGCAACACCGGTCATGAGAGACAGCTTCAGGTGAACGGCGCGGCTCATTGTTCCAGCATGGGCCGTTGCTTGCACGTCGGCAATGAGGGGCGCGCAAAGCGGCTTGATCTCATCAACCGAACGTCGCGTCGAAAAAAGATGCCCGAGCGACGGCTGCCGTCCAGCGGCTCCAGCGGGCGCCAGCCTCAGGCGCCAGTCGAGCTGCGGCCTTAGCTCTTTGCCATCCAGGCAATACCCACGCCCGCGAGGCCAATGAACACGCCCATGGCAATGCCGAGCACATAGTCGGGAACATGAAGAAGCAGCATCGGCGGCACCAGCACGGCCGGCATGATCGCCGGAAGCATGACGATCGGCAGGAACCGGGCTTTCGCGTTCTTCCGCATGGCATCACTCTCGCTACGCAGCCTGAGCATCTCACGACCCAAGGCGGCGAGCAAGGTCTGCCCGTGCGCGATGTAAAACGCTATCTTTGACAGAATTATCGGGCGGCGCGGCTGGGGTTGCTGACCGTGTGCCGTGCGTCCAAGGGGCCGGCTTTTTGGAGAGACTCGCCGTCGACGCCGGCGGGCGGCTTCGGCGGACATCCCGGTTGCGGACCGTTAATGATCCGTCCTGCCCTCCAATTGCGTCGAAGCCTGAGAAACGACGATCGTTTCCCAACCGTCATAATCGACCCCGGCCTGCTCGGCCGCACCGACGATGATGGGTGTCAGCGTTTGGAACGCCGGCACGTCGACCGGCATTTCACGCGAAAGGACGACGCCGGTCGGACCGCTAAGCCAATGGTCAACCGAAAAACCATGGGCGTTGAGATTGGCAGTAAGCGCGCCGAGCGATCTCCGTTGCCCGTAAAACCAGAAGTCCGTCTTTCTCGATGCGTGCCCGTCGTCACCGCTCTTCTGCAGACCAGCAATAACCTCCCGGTCGCCGTTCACCTGGCTTTCGAGGGGCGTTGGCGTAGCGAGGTTGATCAATGCCTGGCGGTCGTCCACTTCCGACGCATCGCAGGAAAAGCCCTGCACCTGGGCCGTCTGGAGAACCGGCGCCAGATCGAGTGGCTCACGGTGCACAAAGAACATGCGGCGCTGGCCTTGACCCGTTACGCTGGCGACACGGAGCGCCCCCGCCGCCAGTAGCGCCGGCGCCTCATCGAGCTTGTCTTCGATGGAGTAGAGGCGCTCCGTACCCTGTGGCATCCCCTGGTCATTCACGTTCGTGGGATCGGTCCGGCAAATCACGACGGTGGCTCGTCCGTTAAGCAGCAGTGCCCGAACCCCGGCGTTTCCCGTCCTGGCAACGATTACCAGCGGCTTGCCGTCGGACGCTGCACGTTCGTAGACCATCCAATGGTCGCTATTTGCGGGGGCCGCCTTGTCCGCTTGAGCACCGACAGGTTGCGAAACAGAAAAGCCCAATAACAAGGAGGCGATCTTCTTTATCACGTTCGTCCCCTATGTTTTCGCAACCGGCCCGGCGTTTCGTAGAGGGCTGCGGAATGTTTATCAACGACCGCCCCCGGGGACGACTGCCGCCGGTCTGCCCGCATCGCGCCAACGCGCGACAGCCGTCGGTGCCCGATGCGGGACCGGTGAACGCTGAATCGACATTTGCGCGCGCAAGGCGCAGCTTTCGCCTGAGCAGGCGTTGCCTGCTCTCACGCTGAACGGAAAGAGGGAAGAGTCATGGCCAAATCGCCGAGCAAGCCCGCCGCCAAGCCATCGGCGAAAACCGGTACAGTGGCGAAACCGAAGGCCGCTGCCGCGCCGAAACCTGCAAAAAAGCCCGCCGTTGCGAAGGCGGATGCCGAACTGACAGCGACGAAAGCCGCGCTCAAGCCCGTCAAGACCGCCACGCCCAAGGTCAAGAGCGCGGGCTCCAAAAAAGCGACGGCAAAGTCGGTATTGAAGGAAACCTCCGAGCGAATCTCGCAGCTCGCCGCGGACATTCTTGCCGACCGCATCGTGCCGACGATCGACCAGATCAAGGCGATCGCGGCGTCGGCGCTCGGTCAGAAGGAGGCGAAGGGAAAGAAGGCGAAGCGCAAGAAGAAATAGGCACGCCACGCCGCAGGCCGCCTATATTCGGCGTGACGAGCTCGCCGCCACTTCCTCCTGCTTCCCTGGCAAAGGGGAGAGAAGGAAGCGCGGCGAGCATGTCGTTACGGGATATCCGGGGAGCGATCCCCACCCGTCCGGCCATGACCCTGGGACTCAATCGGGCCCGACGCCGTCACCTGAACAACCCGAGATCCACCCCCATCGCCATCGCGCGATAGCCGTCATCGCCCGGGTGGAGCTTGTCGCCGCTGTCATAGGCGGGCGCCATTCTGAGCGGATCGGCCTTGTCGCCCGTGATGCGATCGAAATCGATCACCCCGTCGAAATGGCCGGGCGCGCGGATCCAGGTGTTGACGGCGCTGCGCACGGCGTTGCCGGCGTCCGAATAATAGCCCGCGCCCTTATAGGGCAGGATGGTCGCGCCGATCACCTTGATGCCGCGGTCATGCGCCCGCGCGATGATCTGGCGGTACGCGCCGATCAGCTCCTCGGGGGTGGGGAGGGGCACCTTGCGCGCGGTCGGGTTGCCGATGTCGTTGACGCCTTCGAGGATCACGACATAGCGAACGCCGGGAACCGACAGCACGTCGCGGTCGAGCCGCGCCAGCGCAGCGGGGCCGGCGCCGGTGGCGAGCAGTCGATTGCCCGAAAGCCCCGCATTGGCGACCGCGAACCCGGCCTTGCCGCCGGCGCGCAGCCGCTCGGCGAGGAAGTCGGGCCAGCGATGGTTGCTGTCGTTGGAGGAAGCCGCGCCGTCAGTGATCGAATCGCCGAGCGTGACGATCGTCGCGGTGGCCGGGCCGCCGGCGACGTCGATGCCGCTCAGCAGGAAGCGGCTGGTGCGGGTCAGCGCGCCGGGGAGCGCCGCTGCGGCGCTCTGGTCGCCCGGCGCGATCCGGGTGGTCGAGACGCCGAGGCTGTGCGCGGTGAGGCGCGATGCGTCGCCGGGCAGGAACACGCTGACCACGACCCGGGCGAGTGGTGGTGCCCTGAAGGCGACCGGATCGCTGAGCAGCGGCGCGCCGGCCGGGATGACGGGCGCCGGATTGTCGCCAAAGGTCACGACATGGTCGCTGCCGGGCACGACCTCGCCGTCCGGGCCGGCCAGCGCGACATGGACCGCGCCGACCGTCAGCGGCTCGCTCGACAGCTCGTTGGACAGGTTCAGCCGGATCGCCGTGCCGCCGGCCGAGAGGCGCGCCGTCATGCGGAAGGTGAGGCCGGTGGCCGATACCGGCTGATCGGGAGCGGCGGGTGCCGCGACCAGGTCGGACGGCACTGCCTCCCAGCTTCGTGTCCAGACCTGGCGGGCCGGGGGCGCTGCCTGGGCGGCCAGCGGCGCCAGCGCGGCGAGGCAGGCGGCGAGCCGGACGGCGGGCGTCACGGCGCGGAATGGGGTCATCAGGCTTCCTCCCGGTTTTTCTCGGCCGTTGCGATAGCGCGGCGATGACGGCGTGTCATCGGTTCGCGGCGTTCCGGGAGGGCGGGGCCGGGCGGGCCGGGCCGGCAACGGGCACGGCTGCCGATCCGCCTTTTCGGCCAAAGGGGGGCTATCCTCGTTAGAGGATAGGGGTTCAGGGGGGGTAGAATATATATCATTGGGGGGAGCGTCACTGCCGTCACCGGCGTCACGCGTTACGCCTGGTGACGCGTCGCGCCGCGCCGCGCGCCGGGCCCGGTAGCGCGCCTGGCGCTTCGCCCCGGCCGAGCGGCGATCGGCGGCGCCATCGAGCCTGGCGACGGCGTCGACCAGCGCATCGCCGCTCACGCCGGCGGCGATCAGGAGTTCGACGGTGGTTGCGATGATGCCCAAGCGAATCTCTCCA
Organism: Sphingomonas oligophenolica; assembly: GCF_039522915.1. Classification (NCBI taxonomy): domain Bacteria; kingdom Pseudomonadati; phylum Pseudomonadota; class Alphaproteobacteria; order Sphingomonadales; family Sphingomonadaceae; genus Sphingomonas; species Sphingomonas oligophenolica. Next base: position 114,433 of record NZ_BAAAEH010000060.1, on the reverse strand, counting down.
AATGTTTCCTTTTTGTTCTCTTGCGCGAAATCCAACTTGTCCAGAGGGTCGGGGGATTTCAGCGCACCTGCCGATTTCCGGCGCTCTCATTCGTCATCACCAATGGCACCAGAGCCAGTGGATCAAGCAAGGAGACGGACGCAATGACCTGCACCATCACCGCCTTTGAACGCTCGCCCGACGGCGGCAAGGGGCTGGCGCGCGATACCAGGGTGCGCTGGGCGCTCGAGGAAGCCGGCCAGCCTTACCAGGTTCGCCTGGTTTCCTTCGCCGGGATGAAGGAGCCGGCGCATCTCGCTCTCCATCCCTTCGGCCAGATTCCCACCTATGAGGAAGGCGATCTCGCGCTGTTCGAGACCGGCGCGATCGTCTTCCACATCGCTGAGCGGCATGCGGGCCTGCTGCCCGAAGAGGCGAACGCCCGGGCGCGCGCCATCGCCTGGATGTTCGCCGCGCTCAACACGGTGGAGCCGCCAATCCTCGATCTCGTCACCGTCAGGATCATCGAGGGCGACAAGCCCTGGAGCCGGGAGCGCCTGCCGCTGGTCGTCGACCGCATCCGCGCGCGGCTCGACCAGCTGTCCGCGCGGCTCGGCGATGCCGACTGGCTCGACGGCGCGTTCAGCGCGGGCGACCTGCTGATGGTGTCGGTGCTGCTCCGGTTGAGAATGTCGGGCATCCTGGACGACTATCCGACCCTGGCCGCCTATGTCGCGCGCGGCGAGGCCCGGCCGGCCTATGCCCGCGCCTTCGCGGCGCAACTGGCGGTGAACGCCCCGGTGACCGGCTGAGACCCGGCTGAGAGGGGGCATTCGGGTGACGTTCGTCACCGAAAGGCGAGACCTTAGCGCGACGCGTGGCGGCGATGTGCCGCGGCGCGTGGCTTCACGAATCGCAGGGCATATTGATCGGTCAGTCCCTGAACCTTCTTGTCGAAGATCGGGAGGCTGTGATCGTCGCCTGGACGATGCAGGAAAGTCCCCTCGGCCTCGAGCCTGAAGCCGGCCGCGGTCACCTCCCTTATCACCTGCGTCTTCTCGATGCGGTGCAACCTGACGATCCCGGCGAGATCGGTTCCGGCCGGGGCTTCATGGTCGAGCACGAAAAAGATGCCGCCCGGCTTCAGCGATGCGAACACGCCGCGATTGAAGGCTGCCGTGTCGACGACGCCATATTCGGCGATCTTGAGGTCATGATAATTCTGCGTCACCCAGGCAAGATCGAGCGGTTTCGGAAACCGGACCGTACCGAAGGCGGCTGCCTCCATCGAAACATTGGCATGGTTGCCGTCGGCAGCGAGCGCCTGGTCGGCCTTGAACGAACTCCGCCAGACCGAATTCTCGATCCCATAGACATGGCCCTTCGGCCCGACGACATCGCTCAGCAGCCGGGTGAAATAGCCGCCGCCGGGATAGAATTCTCCGACGACCATCCCCGGCTTCACGCCGGCAAACAACAAGGTTTCGGCCGGCTTCCGGTTGGCGTCGCTGCTCCTGTCGGCTGCCGGACGGGTCGGGTCGGCTATTGCGGCCGCAATCCGTGCCGGAACACCGGCGGATTCGGCGACGACCCCGCCGATCGGGGCGAGCGCGGCGCACAGTGCGACCGCCATCAATACTCTGCGCATTCGATACCTCCCGACTGGAACCGGCCTTCCTGGCGATCATAAGCGAAAATGCCCGCACCATGAAGAGACACGGCCGCCAGAGTCTCGCCCGGCGCCAGCGGCAAAAATTCGACTTTCCCGGGAGGAGAGTAATCACAGGCCGATCGCCGTCTCCTCGTTCCTCGCCGGTTCATCTCGCCCGCGGCAGGGAGCGGCGATGCGCACCTCGAGCCATATCCTCAACGCAGCGACCAACCTGCTCGGCATCTCGCTGCTGATCATCGCCGGGCTGCATATCGCCAATGCCTCGGGCAAGACGCTTGCCGACGAGATCGCCTGGGGCGGGGTGGTGTGTTTCGCGGCGAGCTGCCTCTTCTCCTATCTGTCGCTGCGCGGCGACGATCCGCACGACCGGTTCGAGCGGCTGGCCGACAAGATCTTCCTCCTCGGCACCGCGACATTGCTGCTCGCGGTGCTGGTGCTGGCAGTGTTCGATCTTTGATGGATTGAGGGGGCTCGTGTAGGATCAGCGGATGGATCGTACCCCGCCGCCCGTATCGCTCGCGTCCGCGCTGGCGCTGCCGCGCACGCCCGGGCGATCGGCCGAGATCTTCGTTGATGGCGATCTCGAAGTCCGCTTCGCCGCGCGGCCGACTGACGGGCCGCAGGTGCCGCATCTCCGCGACGAGATTTATTTCGTCGCGTCGGGCAGCGGCCATTACCGGGTCGAGGACAAGGTGACGGCGGTCGGGGCGGGGGACGTGCTGTTCTGCGCAGCGCACACCCCGCACGGCTTCGAGGGTATCTCCGGGGATTTCTCGGTGTGGGTGCTGTTCTACGGCGCGGAGAAATAACGGCGCACTGATCAGAAGCGCATCCGGGCGAAGCGGACGAGCTGGGCGATGCCGACGGCGACGACGGGGAAGGCGAAGATCAGCGGGGGGACGGGTGCGTTGCGGGTCTCGAACAGGGCGGCGACCGCGAAGAACGCGGTAAAGCCGCCCGAGATGATCGCCCATTGCAGCAGCAGCCCTTGCGCCACCTGACCCCTGGAGACCGGTTCGAAAGCGTCGCCGCGCCGTGCCCTCGCCGGCGAATGGGCTGACAGGCTTTGCCAGGTGCCAGCGTCGAGGGTGAGGCTGCCGATCTCGGGATGCCCGAAGCCGAGTCGGGCCATGGGCACGAAGAAGAAGGTTTTCGGTTCGGCGGTGATGTCTTCCCACGGCACCAGGAACGGCCGCTGGAACAGGCCGAACGCGCGCCAGATCCCGATCCGCAGCCCCGAAGGGCAGGCGCCGAGCGTCAGGACGCCGTTCATCCCGACGCGCTTGCCCATCATCCCCGACTGACTGCGCAGGGTGAGCAGCGCTGTCTCGTCCTTGTCCGGGTAGCGGTTCTGCAGGGCGAACCAGCCGGAGAACAGGCCGAGCATCGCCGTCATCGCCAGCCACAGGGCGATGAACAAGAGCGGGAAGATCGCGAGAAGGATGGTGCCGGTCTCGTTGTCCATGCGCATTTCGCCCGCCTTCGCCCGAGACGCCATCACCATCCCTGGCGAACGATCCCGTCCCGCCAGCTACCGAACTCAGGCCGCATCGGCTATCCTGATCTCGAGCGTCAGGCCTGCGGCGGTCGCCACGTTGACGAGCGCATCGAGCGAGAATTTGCCGAGCTTGCCGCGCAACAGATCGTTGAGCCGGGGCCGGGTGATGCCGAGGCGTGCCGCAGCTGCCTCCTGCGACATTTTCCACGACCGGATGCGGGTCTGCAACGCCACCAGCAACTCGGCACGCGCCTTCATGTTGGCCGCTTCGGCAGGCGTATCCGCCAGGGCATCGAACACATTGTCGAAGGTTTGAACGTCCATCATCTAGCCCTCATATTCCCGCAGCCGGCGTGCGGCGAGGTCAATATCCTTCTGCGGCGTTTGCTGCATCTTCTTCCGGAAGGCGTGCAGCACCAACACCCGATCGGGCAGCGTCGCCAGATATAGTATCCGGAACGCGCCCGACGCCTCACGAATCCGGATTTCCCGGACGCCGGCCCCGACGGTTTTCATCGGCTTCCAATCGTCCGGATCATGCCCGAGCTGAACTTTGTTCAGCTGATATCCCGCCTCGGATCGTGCATTGTCGGGAAAGTCCCGCAGCTGCGCGAGGCTGTCGCCAAGGAACGATATCGGCTTCACGGGGCGTGTGTATCAAAATCGATACATCAAGGCAAGGGCGCAGGGGAAAGGATTGTCGGCCACCATCATCTTGACAGCTGCCCCCGAACGCGGCTTTTAAACCTCATGGGGTTTGCGATCTCCCCATGAGGCGACAGGCTGAAGTATCGCGTCCCTTCAAGCCTGAGGACGCCTTATGCCCGCGATCAACGCAATCTCAGCCGACAAGCTCGTCCGCCTGATCGGCACGCCCGGATGCCCCGCGATCATCGACCTGCGCAGCGATGCCGAGCGCGCTGCCGACCCCCGCTCGATACCCGGCGCGCGCCGGCGTTCCTTCGCCGGGATGGCTGAATGGGCGCCCGGATTTGCCGGGCGCAGCGTGGTTCTTGTCTGCCGGGACGGCGATGCGCCAAGCCATGGCGCCGCGGCGTGGTTGCGGCAGGCGGGGGCCGACGCCGAACTGCTCGAGGGCGGCTTCAGGACTTGGGCTGCAGCGGGCCTGCCGCTGATCGACGAAGACGCCGTGCCGCCGCGCGACGCGGACGGGCGGACGCTCTGGGTCACCCGGGCGCGGCCGAAGGTCGACCGGATCGCGTGCCCCTGGCTGATCAGGCGCTTCATCGATCCCGACGCGCTGTTCCTGTTCGTCGCAGCACCCGAGGTTGCCGGGGTCGCCGAGCGAATGGGGGCGACGCCGTTCGATGTGGAGGGCGCGGGGGTGCGCTGGAGCCATCGCGGCGACCTGTGCACCTTTGATGCGATGCTCGAAGACTTCGGGCTTGGCGGCCTGGAGGGGCTGGCGCGGCTCGCGCCGATCGTGCGGGGGGCCGACACCGGCCATCCCGAGCTCGCCCCCGAGGCGGCGGGGCTGCTCGCCGTGTCGCTCGGCCTGTCGCGGATGTTCGCTGACGATCTCGCCCAGCTCGAGGCGGGGATGGCGGTCTATGACGCGCTGTATCGCTGGTGCCGCGACGCGACCGACGAGACGCACAACTGGGTTTCGCACGGCCCGGCAAGGGCGAAGCGCAAATGAGCGTCGCCGGCAGCGCCGCCGCTACGCCCCGCGCCCGGCCGTCCGCGGTGACGCTCGGCGAGGCCTTCTGGGTCTGGCTCAGGATCGCCGGGCTCTCGTTCGGCGGGCCGGCGGGGCAGATCGCGGTGATGCACCGCATCCTGGTCGACGAGAAACGCTGGATCGGCGAGCACCGGTTCCTCCACGCGCTCAATTACTGCATGCTGCTGCCCGGCCCCGAGGCGCAGCAGCTCGCGACCTATATCGGCTGGCTGATGCACCGCACCCGGGGCGGGATCGTGGCGGGCGGGCTGTTCGTGCTGCCCGGCCTGGTCTCGATCATGGCGCTGAGCTGGGTCTACGCGCTGTATGGCAGAGTGGGCATCGTCTCGGCCCTGTTCTTCGGGCTGAAGGCGGCGGTGCTGGCGATCGTGCTTCAGGCGGTGGTGCGGATCGGCGCCCGCGCGCTCAGGAACCGGGCGATGCTCGGCATCGCGGCGGCGGCATTCGTGCTGATCTTCTTCGCCGGCGTGCCCTTTCCGCTGATCGTGCTTGGGGCCGGGCTGATCGGCTGGATCGGCGGGCGAAGCGGGTTGGTGGCGTTCAGGGTCGGCGGCGGGCATTCGGCCGCCAGCGGCGCGATCGTCGAGGATGCGGAGAGCCTGCTCGGCGCTGAATTGCCGGCGCATGCCCGGGTTTCAGTGCGCCAGTCGCTCCGGGTCGCGTCGGTGTGGCTGCTGCTGTGGCTGGCGCCGGTGGCGGTGCTGCTTGCCTGGCTTGGGCCGGCGAGCGTGTTCAGCCAGATCGCGACCTTCTTCTCGACCATGGCGGTGGTGACATTCGGCGGCGCCTATGCCGTGCTCGCCTATGTCGCGCAGGAGGCGGTGCAATCCTATCACTGGCTGAAACCGGGCGAGATGCTCGACGGGCTCGGCATGGCCGAAACGACGCCGGGGCCGCTGATCATGGTGCTTCAGTTCGTCGGCTTCATGGGCGCGTACCGGTCGCCGGGCACGCTGCCGCCGCTGCTGGCGGGGACGCTCGGCGGGCTGCTCGCGACCTGGGTGACCTTCGTGCCGTGCTTTCTGTGGATCTTCCTCGGCGCGCCCTTTGTCGAGCGGCTGCGCGGCAATGCCGCGGTGGCGGGGGCCCTGTCAGCGATCACCGCGGCCGTGGTCGGGGTGATCCTCAACCTCGCCATCTGGTTTGCGATCCACACCCTGTTCAGGCAGGTGACGATGTGGCGGCTCGGGCCGGTCAGGGTCGATGCGCCGGTGTTTGCGAGTATCGACTGGTGGGCGTTGCTGCTATCGGCCGCGGCGGCGGTGGCGGTGCTGCGTTTCAAGGCGGGGACGCTGGCGACGCTCGCGACGACATCCGCGGCCGGGGTGGCATTGTATCTGGCTGGGGTGACGGGGTGAGGACTGGAATCGGGCTGCCGCGCAATCCTCCACCGTCATGCCGGACCCTTCGACCAGGCTCAGGACAGGCTTGTTCCGGCATCCACCCGTCCGCAAGAGCCGCGCCTGCCGGATTCGATGCCGGGTGGACCCCGGCGCGGCTGCCGTCCGCGTTATGCCTCTTCGACAAGTTGGACCTCGATCGAAAACCGAGCTTGAGCGATTGCGCGAAGAAATGGCGAGAGAGGGGCTCCGTCCTCTCGCGCGTCGGTTAGGAATTGATGCGTCCAATTTACGAAGAAAGCTGGCAAGTCGGGCCTAGCCCATTTTGGCGGTCGAGCCCCAGAAGCCCCCGGAGCAAGAGGCATCGATGCCGACGCTTGACTGGTTTGAAAAAAAGGGCGTCGTTCGCCATCGGGAGGCGCCGCGTTGCGATGTCATGCTTTCAGCGGTCAATTCCGATGCGAGGTATTCTGCTGGTCGAGGGAGACAATCTGGACGCGCTTAAAGCGATTCTTCTCCTATGATTGCAAGTGTTTGGCTTCTTGCCATGTGGATTCCCGCTCACCTTCTGGATGGTCGAGTACCTGCCAGCCTCTCATCTTTGCTTCCATCGCTGTTCGTCATGTGCTCATTGCACATAATTACCCGAAATGGTGTTACGGCGGCGATCTTGCCGGTACAATTTGCGATTTCGTCCAAGTTGAAAAAAGGTCCACCGTGAGGCGGACGAAGGGGGCAAATCATGGGAAAGCAGAACACGATAATTTGTGCACTACTGACTGTTCTGGCGGGGTGTAGTTCCAACTCACCCAAGGAAGAGGATGCGCTCTTAGCGGGTACGGGCATTAGACAGGCCGTTGACGATCGATTATTCGTGGGGATGGGCAACCCAGGTTTTCTCGCAATGCCTGGGGATAAGGAAAAGCTATCGGCGCTTATTCAAGCGGGCTTCATTTCCGTCGTTCCAGTTCCTGACGGTGCTCCATGGTGGCGCTTGCAGGTGCAACATGCAAACGGTCCGCAATCTGATTATCTACCGTTCTCGCTTGGCGCTCGAACGATTATAGGAAAGCATGATCAAAAATCCTGGAGCGAGGGGTCGGTTTCATATTTTGCGGAGACTGTGGATTACACACTCACCCTGAATCCTGAACTTAAAACCAGCTCAACAACTCTCGGTCCCTTTAGCATTCGCTTGGTGCTAGTTAATCAACCCGCAGTCGGTAGCTGGCAAATTGATTCTCAAAGTGACCTTAGCTCGCTTCAGCGTGACAAGGCAGCGCTGGAGTCCGCGCTTGAGGTAGGCGGCTCCGCTGCTCTGGACGCCGCGATCTCAGTTGCATCGAAACAGGCGAGCGACATGCTTGGACAGCAGATTCAGCGTGCTGCGGGGCTAGAGGCGATCGATGGCCAAGGGATTGTAAGGAAGCCGGGAGCACGCCTAGCCTTTTATATCCCCGACAACGAACTTTCCAACGGAACGACATTTGGAATGGCCAAATCGACGTGCAATAACGTGAAGGCTGGTGGCTTAAATTGGCATTTGGCCACTGCGACTGAATCACCAGCAGTCCTATCTTTGAACCGAGGTAACCTTATAATAGATTCACCGACTTCATCAATCTGGAAAGGACGTTTGGCCGGGGTTTCAGTTCTGATCGTCGACTCTTTCGGTTTTATTGGGCGGCAGCAAGTCGAAAGCAATCTGCCCGGATCGGAACCAATATCTACACGGTGGAAATACACAATAGCCATATCCCCCGATGGATCCGCAAAGTGGAATTCAGAAGCTCCAAGCAACTACGGACTGGCGCTCGATCAAGTCCCCGTCGCTTGGAACAATAACGCGGGTCAGACCGGCCGAAAGCCTCTGTGCGCAGCGAATTCTTCCGGAACCGTACCTGTCGCAAAAGCGACATCCGCCGCGCAGACCTCCGCTGGCAGCGCTGCTTCTGGCACCAATATGAAGGTCGCGACGGTAAGTACGAAAGCGAGCGGTAGTAGCTCGGTGTCGGGTGGGAAGTGCGAACATCTTGTTAATCCCGGCGAATATGCTATTATCGCTCGCAGGAAATCTGTCAAACCGCAAGCATATGATGTTGCCGTCAGTGCAGACAATAGGATAATGTGGATGGCATCGGCAATTGATATGAATACTCTTCAGCAATACTTAAAACTAGCCACGTCGGTAACGCCGAAGCCTTATTTTGTATTATTTGTAAATAAAAGTAGCTCAGCGTCTGTGGCAGAACGTGTCAGGAGTGCGATCGTGGCGTCAGGCGCTTGTTAGCGCTGGAAGGTGCAAAAAAATTCTGGTTTCGGCTCAGAGGCATAGCATGTCGGTTGTCGTGACGAAGCGTCGAACAACCGTGCGGGATTACCACACCACCGGCATAGCTTCCGCCCAACAATCTACTCAGTAAGCCGCGTTGCCCATGACGACCGTGCCAAGAAAGGCCGGGTGGGCAAAAAGAGTCCTGTGGTCATAAATGCATTTTCTGCCTGCTATCACTATACCCCCCGGAACAAGTCCGGGTGACGTCCGCTTTTGGCGGAGCGCATGGCCGTTGTTCCTGCTCACCGCCACGCCGGCCTGGGCGCAGGCCACCCCCGATGGCCTTCATGTCGCCGGCTCGATGCGGCTGCGCTACGAGACGATCGACGGGCAGGTTCGCCCTGGCTTCAACGCAAGCGATGCGCTGATCGACCTGCGCACGATCCTCGCCGCGACCTGGAAGGCCGGGCCGATCCGGATCGGCGGCGAGCTTCACGACAGCCGGTCCTGGCTCGCCAACAACGGCACGCCGCTCTCGACCAACGAGGTCAACGCGGTCGAGCCGGTCCAGGCCTGGATCGCGGCCGATATCGCGCGGCCCTTCGGCCCCGGCACGACGCTTGCGCTGCAGGGCGGGCGGTTCTCGCTCAATATCGGCTCGCGCCGGCTGGTCGCGAGCGACGATTATCGCAACACGACCAACGGCTATACGGGCCTGCGCGCCGATCTCGGGCTTCACCGGGTGAAGGCGAGCCTGTTCTATGTGCTGCCGCTGACGCGCCTGCCCGACGACCTGCCGTCGCTGCGCGCCAACCGGATCAGGCTCGATCGCGAGAATTTCGATCATGTGCTGTGGGGCGGCGTCGCCTCCTGGCGGCGGAGGCCGGGCGCCACGATGGCCGAGATCGGCTTCATCCATTTCGGCGAGCGCGATGCGCCCGGCCGGCCGACGCGCAACCGATCGCTCAACAGCGTGACCGCGCGGGCGATCAGCGAGCCCTGCGCCGGCGCGGTCGATTACGAGGTGGAGGGCATCTACCAGTCAGGCCGGATCAGCGCCGACCTCAGCCCCGGCGCGGCGCGGCTACCGGTGAGCGCCTGGTTCGGCCGGGCGGAGATCGGCTATACGCTCGGCGGCGGATGGAAGCCGCGCCTGTCGGCCCAGTTCGACATCGCCTCGGGGGATCGGCCGGGCGGAACCTATACGCGCTTCGACACGCTGTACGGGATGCGCCGCGCCGATCTCGGGCCGGTCGGGATCTACAATGTGGTCGCGCGGACCAATGTGGTGACGCCGGGCCTGCGCCTCGAGGCGGCGCCGGGCAAGAGGATCGACCTGATGGTCAATTATCGCCTGCTCTGGCTCGCGGCGGCGCGGGACAGCTTCGCCGGGACGGGCGTGCGCGATGCGTCGGGCGGCTCGGGCAGCTTCGCCGGCCGGCAGCTCGACGCGCGGGTCCGCACCTGGATCGTGCCGCAGCGGCTGCGCTTCGAGGTCGATGGCGAATGGCTCGCCAAGGGGCGGTTCCTGCGCGACGCGCCCAACGCGCCGCGGGACGGGGACACGACCTATCTCTCGTTCAACCTGACGGCGAGTTTCTGAGCGTGAGAGCCGCCTGGCCGATCCTGTTGCTGCTCGCCGGCACCGCCTCCTGCGGCGGCGCGCCCGCGCCGGCCGCGCCGCTGGTGCTGGAACGGACGATCCCGCTTCCCGAGGTTTCGGGCCGGATCGATCATCTCGCGATCGACCTTGCCGGGAACCGGCTGTTCGTCGCCGAGGTGGGCAATGGCAGCGTCGATGCGGTCGACCTGAAGACGGGCGCCGTCGTTCGCCGGATATCGGGGTTGAAGGAGCCGCAAGGCGTCGCCTGGCTGGCCGATCGCGGCGAGCTGGCGGTGGCGAGCGGCGGAGACGGGACGGTGCGCTTCTATCGCGGTGCCGATCTCGCGCCGGCCGGCGTGCTGGCGCTAGGCGACGATGCCGACAATCTGCGCGTCGATCCGCGCAATGGCCGGCTGGTGGTCGGCTATGGATCGGGCGCGCTGGCGGTGATCGACCCGGCGACGCACGCCGTTGTTTCGCGGTTGATGCTGCCCGGCCATCCCGAAGGGTTCAGGCTGATCGGAGACCGGGTGCTGGTCAATGTTCCGGACAAAAGGCGCATCATCGCCGGCACGCTCGCGACCGGCGCGGTGACGGCCGACTGGCGCGCGACGCACCGGCTCAATTTCCCGATGGCGATCGACCCGGCGACGAAGACCGCGGCGATCGCCTATCGCTGGCCGGCGCGGCTGGTGACGCTGAATGTCGAGAGCGGGGCGATCGGCACCGACCTGCCGGCCTGCGGCGATGCCGACGACGTGTTCTTCGATCTACCCCGGCACCGGATCATGCTGAGTTGCGGATCAGGGGCGATCGAGGTGTTCGGGGCGGGGGCGGGCGGCTATCGCTCGCTCGGCGTGACCGGGACGCGCCCCGGCGCCCGCACGGCGCTGTTCGTGCCGGAGCGCGACCGGCTCTACCTCGCGGTACGCGCCGCGGGCGGATCGGGTGCCGAGATCAGGGTCTATCGACCGCTGCCCTGAGCCTGTCCCTCAAGCAACGCGGCCAGTTTGGCCAGCGATTGCCGGGTGCCGGTCTCATTGTCCTCGGGCCGGATGCCCGGGGGCAGGCCGTCGAACGCGATGGTGACGTTCGTGCTCTCGTCCAGATCCTCGAAGCTGGTGGTGATCGTCATGGCGCCGGCATAGCCCGGATCGGCTGAATCGAACGCGACGACTTCGACGATCTTCGTGTCGGGCACGAGCTCGACAAAGCGGCCGGTGAAGCTGTCGCTGTCGCGGGTCGTCTTGCCCTTACCGCCTCTCGGGTCGCGATAGGTGAGCGTCATGCGATAGCCGCCGCCGACGCGCGGATCGAAATGCTGCACCGTGGCGGTCATCCGGTCGGGCACCCGCCAGGCGGCGAGCGAGACCGGATCGAGACACGCGGCATAGACCCTGGCGCGGGGCGCCTTGATGATCCGTGAGACCTGCATGGGGCTATAACGCGTCAGCGCGCCAGACGTTCGATGATCGGGCAATCGGGGCGATCGTCGCCATGGCAGCGGGCGGCGAGATCCTCGAGCGTGGCGCGCATCGCCTCGAGCGCGGCCGCCTTGCGGCCGAGCTCGGCGGCGCGCGCGGTGGCGAGCGCGCGGACCTCGGCGCTCGAGCGGGCCGCATTGCCCCACAGCCCGAGCAGATCGGCGATTTCGCTGACCGGGAAGCCGAGATCGCGCGCATTGGCGATGAAGCGCAGGCGGTGGACGTCAGTCTCGGCATAGTCGCGATAGCCGCCGGCGCGGCGCGGCGGGGCCGGGATCAGCCCGATCTTCTCGTAGTGGCGGATCATCCGCTGCGAGACGCCGCTCGCCGCCGAGGCCTGGCCGATGTTCACAGCTTCACCGCGTTGAGGCGAAGCGCGTTGGTGACGACGGTGAAGCTCGACAGCGCCATCGCGGCACCCGCGATCATCGGCGACAGGGTGATGCCGAGGAACGGGTAAAGCACGCCCGCCGCCACGGGCACGCCGACGCCGTTGAAGACGAAGGAGAAGAAGAGGTTCTGCCGGATGTTGCGCATCGTCGCCCGGGCCAGTTTCCGCGCCCGGACGATCGCCGAGAGATCGCCCTTGGTCAATGTCATGCCCGCGCTTTCCATCGCGACATCAGTGCCGGTGCCCATCGCGATGCCGACATCGGCGGCGGCGAGCGCGGGGGCGTCATTGACGCCGTCGCCGGCCATCGCGACCTTCGCGCCCTGCGCTTTCAGCTCGCCGACGATACGGGCCTTGTCCTCGGGCTTGAGGCCGGCATGGACCGAATCGATGCCGCCGACCGCCGCGGCGACGGCCTGGGCCGTGGTCCGGTTGTCGCCGGTGAGCATGACGATGCGCAGGCCGTCGGCCTTCAGCGCGACGATGGCGTCATGGGCGGTGTCGCGGACCGGGTCGGCGACCGCGAGCAGGCCGGCGAGCCTGCCGTCGACCGCCACCAGCATCACGCCGGCGCCCGCGCGGCGATGCGCCTCGGCGCTGGCGTCGAGCGGGGCCGGATCGGCGCCGAGCGCCTGCATCATCGCTGCGTTGCCGATCGCGACCCTGCGGCCTGAAATACGGGCCGAGACGCCGCTGCCGGTCTCGGAGGCGAAGTCCTCGACCGGGGCGAGGGCAAGGCCGCGATCGGCCGCGCCCTTCACCACTGCCTGGGCGAGGGGATGTTCGGAACGCCCCTCAACCGCCGCCGCCAGGGCGAGCAGGTCATTCTCCCCGAAGCCGGGCAGCGCCTCGACCGCGACGAGGCTTGGGTGGCCGAGGGTCAGCGTGCCGGTCTTGTCGATGACGAGGGTGTCGACGCCCTCGAACGCCTGGAGCGCCTCGGCATTCTTGATCAGCACGCCGGCGCGCGCGCCGCGCCCGGTGCCGACCATGATCGACATCGGCGTGGCGAGGCCGAGCGCGCAGGGGCAGGCGATGATCAGCACCGCGATGGCATTGAGCAGGGCGTGGCCGAAGCGCGGTTGGGGCCCGGCGATGTTCCAGACGATGAAGGTGACGACCGCGATGCCGACCACCAGCGGCACGAACCAGCCCGAGATCCGGTCAGCCACTGCCTGGATCGGCGCGCGGCTGCGCTGCGCATCGGCGACCATGCGGACGATCCGGGCGAGCACGGTGTCGGCACCGACCGCGCGCGCCTCGATCACCAGGCTGCCGGTCGCGTTGACGGTGCCGCCGGTGACCATGTCGCCCGGGGCCTTGAGGACGGGAGCGGGCTCGCCCGTGAGCATTGCCTCGTCGACCGGCGAGCGGCCCTCGACCACGACGCCGTCGACCGGGATCGCCTCGCCGGGGCGCACGCGGAGGCGATCCGAGGCCATCACCTCGGCGAGGGGCACTTCCTGCTCGCTGCCGTCGGCGGCGAGGCGGCGCGCTGTCCTGGGCGCGAGGTTCATCAGGGCGCGGATGGCGCGGCCGGTGGCGGCGCGGGCGCGCAGTTCGAGCAACTGGCCGAGCAGGACGAGCGTGACCACCACGCCGGCGGCTTCATAATAGACCGGGACGACGCCGTGCATCCGGAACGACATCGGGAACAGGCCGGGCGCGACGGTGGCGACCAGGCTGTAGGCGAAGGCAGCGCCGACGCCGATCGAGACCAGGGTGAACATGTTGAGATGGCGCGTGAGGATCGAGGTCCAACCGCGTTGAAAGAAGGGCCATCCCGCCCAGAGAACGATCGGCGCGGTAAGGGCGAGCTGGGCCCAGGGCGAGATGGCGGGGGGCAGGACGTGAAGGCCGAGCATCTCGGCGATCATCGAAATGGCGAGCAAGGGCACGCTGAGCACCGCGGCGACCCGGAAGCGGCGGGTGAAATCGACCAGCTCGGGATTGGGACCGTCATCGAGCGAAGGCGCCTCGGGCTCGAGCGCCATGCCGCAGATCGGGCAGCTGCCGGGGCCGTCGCGGCGGATCTGGGGGTGCATCGGACACGTCCAGACCGCGCCCGGTGCAGCTTCGACGGGCGGGCTCTTGGTGTGGCTATGGCCTGCGTGACAGGCGGAATGGGTGTGCGTTTCAGTCATGCGTGCCTCCAACGCAGAGGCACATGGGGTCTGACATCATGTCAGAGTCAAGGGGTGGCTTGTGGATGCCGCGGCGAATCCGGGGCCGGGCTACAGGCCGAAGAAGCCTACGGAACCCAGCGCGAGCAAAAGCGCCGCGGCTTGTGCGGTGAGCAGTCCGATAACGGGGCGACTCCGTTTCCAGTCCGCCGTCCATAAAAATACCGCCGCTATGGGCAGCTCCAGGCAGATCAACAGCTGAAAGAGATGCGCCGCCGCGCCTTCGTCGGCCAGGTTGCGTTCCCAACCCGTGCCTGCAGAGAACAGCACCAGGCCGAATGCGGCCAACGACATCAGGATCGGGGCAAATCCACTGATCCCGTTGATGGATTCCCGCGTCATCATTGCCTGCTCCACGGATGAATGGACCCGTAGCGATCCTACCGGCCCGCGCCCCTCGGTCACGTGGGGATCATATGCGTTTTTCGTGCAGCGGCGATGCAGGATGCGATGGGTGAGCATGGGCGCCCCTCACCCGGCGAACGCCCATCGCAACGTCCGTGCCAGCCCGAACGTGCCGGCATGGACGATCGGGCGGGTGAGGGTCGAACCCGACAGGCCGTGCATGCGGCGTGCCCAGGGCGGGAGCAGGTCAATCGCCGCCTGGAAGGTGATCGCCTGGATCGGGGCGGCCGAGAGATTCGGTGCGCCTTGCGCGAGGAGCAGGCGGGCGACCTCGCGGGTGCGGTCGTCGACCGCCAGTGCGGGGCGCATCGTGGCGATGAGTGCGGCGGCTTCGGCGCGGCTGCGCGGCACGGGATCGGCGCCGAGTGCCTCGGCGATCTGCGCGACCTCGGCGAAATAGCGATCCTGGTCGGCGCCCGGCATGCCGGGCTCGCCATAACGGATCCAGGCGGCGAGGAAGCTGCTTGCCTCGGTAACATGGACCCAGGCGAGGAGGGCCGGATCATCGGCGCGATAGGGCGTGCCGTCGGGCAGGGTGCCCGTCACCTGGTGGTGGATCGAGCGGACCCGGGCAATGGCGGCTTCGGCCTCGTCGCGGCCGCCATAGCTGGTCGTCGCGATGAAGCGCGCGGTGCGGCGCAGGCGGCCGAGCATGTCCTCGCGGAAATTCGAGTGATCCCAGACGCCGGCGAGCACGGCGGGGTGGAGCATCTGGAGCAGCAACGCGGATACGCCGCCGACCATCATCGTCGTGACGTCGCCGTGCACCCGCCAGGTGACCGAGCGCGGGCCGAACAGGCCGTCGAGCTGGCGCACCACCGGTTTCTCGCCCCGCGCGCGATCGTTGAAGACGGCGCGGACGCGGCCGACGATGGCGCGCTTCGCCTGGGTGGCGAGGGCCTTGGCGGGCGAGGGTGGGGATGGGGACATTGGAGGACCATAGCGCAGAACGGGCGGTTCGCCGAAACCGTTCCGCATTGCATCGGCGGTGAAGTTGACGACCACGGTGTTGCGGTCGTCGCCGATCCGGTGGAGACTGGGCCAGGCATTCGGGGAGCAGGACAGGATGATCAGGGCCGCGATGACGTTGGTGGCGTTGCTGTATCCGGTTGCGGCGCAGGCGCAGAGCGTGCCGCCCCCCGCGCCCCCGGCACCCCCATCGTCCGCGACGCCGCCAATTTCTGCCGTGCCGGTGCAGGCTTACGCACGCGACGCGCCGATCTTTCCGATCGGGCCGATCGGCACCTGGGAGGCCGATCGGGACGTGGCCGGCTCCTGCGCCGTCTCGCGCAATTACGGCAGCGCCGAGCGGCCGGTGACGGTGACGATCCTGTCCGGCGGGGCAGCGCAAACGCTGGGGATCTATGTCGTTTCCGGGGCGACAGGCGCAGAACCGGGCAGCGGCAAGGGCGCGGTGGTCCTCGCGCCGGGGGCGACCACCGTCAGCGATTATTCGAGCTTCGACGTGCCCGTGCGCGACCAGCATTTCACCGTGATGTTTGTCGATCGCGCTGCCTTTGACGGACTGGCGACAGCGCGCGCACTGACGATCCGGGGCGACCGGACCACGACGATCGCCGCTGCCGATATGAAGGCGGCGATCGATATGAACGACCGCTGCCTGGTGGCGCTCTATCAATCCTGGGGGATCGACCCGGCGCGGTTCGGCCGTGGCAAGCCGGCGCCGACACCGGTTGGCGGCAACCCTGGCTATTGGTTCGACGCCGATGACTATCCGCCGGCGGCGCGGAGAGCCGGGATTCAGGGACGGGTGGTGATGGTTTTGGACGTCGCCGAGGACGGGCTGATCAAGGCCTGCCGGGTCGTCGTGAGCGCCGGCGCCGACCTCGACGCAGTCTCCTGCCAGAGCGTCATGAAGCGCGGCAGCTTCACGCCAGCGAAGGATGCACAAGGGAAGCCGGTCGCCTCCTGGGCAATCATTCCAGTGCGCTGGTCGCTGCAGCAATGACACCGCTAGACCTGATTTTCCCAAGGCTGATCGGGTCGGACCCCCTCACTGTGATTGACTCGCGCGGCCAGCGCAAATTTATGGCGCGTCGACGCCGGGCGTGAAGCCGCTGATGATCCGCCTCACCGGCGTCGCAACGCCGTGGTGGATAGTGATCAACCCAGCGCTCGGCTTTGGCGAGACCTATATGGACGGCTGACGATCGAGGACGGCGATATCCGCGATACGGCGCCACCCCGGTCCAAGACCCGGGAAAGAACCATGTTCAGGAAAAAAGGGGTTACTGCCCGACGAATGTCGAAGCTGCCCCCGAAGCTGCCAGGGCCTGCCAGCCGGCGAGGCCGAACAGCATGAGCGAAAGCGCGGCGGAGCAGCCGAGCAGCACATAGCCGCAATATTCGAGCATCGGCGGATTGGCGCGCTGCAGCTTGCGGTTGCGCTCGGCGCCGGAGAGCACGAAGCTGGCCAACAGGCCATAGGTGAAGAAAATCGTCTCGAACATTACATGCCGTCCCGCCCATTTGCACGGGTCCCCCGACCCAATGCCTGCGCGAACAATCATAACCGCGTCGCTCCATCAAGATATTGCTGCAGTGCAGCGCGACGAGGCGCATCGGGTGCGCGATGGATCGAGGCAGGCCGGATGTGCGACGAGCGGCGCATCGCAACGGGTGATTTTTGCGGGTTGAACCATGGGGGGCGGCATGTTTAAGGCCCGCCATGCCCAATGATAACAGTAACCGGATGCTCGCGCTGTGTATCGCGCTCATCCGCCAACGCCTGAACGACGATCTGATGATCGACACGATGCTGGAAGACGGCTCGATGGTGATCAAGGCGAAGAGCAGCGGCATGCTGCGCCGCGACCACAGCAAGGATTTCCGCAGCGACCTGCGCCGCCGCATCCGCGAGGCGCAGGAGTTGCTCGAACGCGCCGGCTTCGCGCTCTCCGACGAGGCGCTGGTCGACGCGCTCGAGCAAAGCGCCGGCCTGGCGAGCGACGTGAAGGCACTATGGGCCGAGATCAGGCTGCGCGGGCTGGCTGACTGAGCGTTTCCGGTCGACCGGGCGTGGCCGCCGGCGCGTGCTCGCGCGGCAAACGCTGCCGGCACTGCGCAACAGCTTGCGACCGCCCGCGCGGCGGGCTAGCCTCGCGCGATGAGCAGGAAAACCGAAGGAGCGGTCGGCACCGCGACTCGCGTTCTCGCCGGCGACGACGGGACAAATTACGACCGTGTGGCGATCGCCTTCCACTGGACGACCGTCCTGCTGGTGCTCGTCCAGTTCCTGCTCGCGCAGCTCTGGGATCTCTTCGGCAAGCCGACGCACCATCTGATGGTGGTCGCGCATATGTCGTTCGGCATCCTGCTCGCGGTGGTGATCGTCGGGCGGCTCGTCTGGCGGCTGATGCCCGGGCATCAGGTGCCGGTGATCGTTTCCGGCTGGGTCGGGCTCGCCTCCAAGGCAGTCCATTACCTTCTCTATGCCCTGCTTGCCGCGCAGGCGGTGCTCGGCTTCGTGCTGCGCTGGGCCGGCGGCGAGGATATGAGCTTTTTCGGATTGCTCATCCCATCCCCCTTCGCGCCGTGGAGCCGGGCAGCGCATCACCAGGTCGGCGAGCTGCACGAGAATGTCGGATGGGCGATCATCATCATCGCAGCCGCGCATGGGGCGGCTGCTTTGTATCACCATTATGTCCTGAAGGACCGGGTGCTGCTGCGCATGCTGCCGGGCCATGGGGGCGGGTGAGGCGCTGGTCGCGGGCGGAGTGATGGTCCGAACCACCGTCCTGGAATTTCCCCGATCAAATTCGACATCCATCACAGGTGACCGCGCCGATTACTGATGGTAGCGCTCCCACAAACAAGGTGGAGAGGGCGATGCGAGCGATTTTTGCGGGGATGGCGGCAGCGGCATTGGCGCTTGGCGGTCCGGCGACGGCCGACACGCCGGGCAACGGCACCGGGGCCTATGCCACCGGAACCTACCGAAACCTGTTCGCTGAACAGCTCGGGGTCAGCGCGGCCGAGGCGCATGCCAGGGTGGAGCGCGGCTTCCAGCAGCTTTTCCACGGCGACGGGCAGGAGCAGCGCGTCTATTTCGAGACCGGCGCCAATGCCAACGGCACGCTCGCCTATGTCACTGACTGGGCGAACAACGACGTCCGCACCGAAGGCATGAGCTACGGCATGATGATCGCGGTGCAGCTCGGCCACCGGCGCGAGTTCGATGCGCTGTGGAACTGGTCAAAGACCTTTATGCAGGTCACTGATCCGAAGGATCCTTCGGTCGGCTATTTCGCCTGGTCGTTCAGCACCGACGGCACGCCGCGCGCCACCGGCGCCGCGCCGGACGGGGAAGAATATTATGCCATGGCGCTGCTGTTCGCGGCGCACCGCTGGGGCAACGGCAAGGGAATCTACAATTACCAGGCCGAAGCCGGGAAGATCCTGCGCGGCATGCGCCATCACCCGCTGCTGACGGGCACGCCGCCCTTCCGCATCCATCCGGGCGACGCGCCCTTCGTCCAGCCCGATACACCCTGGCCGAGCCCCAACAATCGCCGCGAGGCGGCGGAGGCAGCGGCGCTCGGCAAGCCCTGGCCGCCGGTGTTCCGCGGCGATCGAACGCCGCGCCCGGTGACGGTCGGGCCGATGGTGGACGAGGCCTCGACGATGATCCGCTTCGTGCCGGAGACGAGCATTCCCGGCACTGATCCTTCCTATCACCTGCCCGCCTTTTACGAGCTCTGGGCGCGCTGGGGCCCGGTCGAGGACCGCGCTTTCTGGGCGAGGGCGGCGACCGTCAGCCGCGACTTCTTCTCGCGGGTGAGCGACCGGCATACGGGCCTTGCGCCCGATCGCAGCAATTTCGACGGCACGCCCGCGACGGGCTGGGACGGCAAGCCCTCGCAATTCGGCTATGACAGCTGGAGGACGATTTCCAACTGGTCGGTCGATCATCTCTGGTGGGGCAAGGACAAAAGGGAGCGCGGCCTGAGCGACAGGGTTCAGCATTTCCTGGCGGGCCAGGGCATCCAGAGCTTTGTCGACCGCTATACGCTCGACGGCACGCCGCTCTCGACCCGCCATTCAGCGGGGATGGTCGCGGCGGCGGCGGTCGGCGGGCTCGCGGCGACGCCGGGCGAGGATTCGAAGGCTCTGTTGCGGGCGCTGTGGACCATGCCGGTGCCGTCGGGCGAGCAGCGCTATTTCGACGGCATGCTCTACCTGATGAGCATGATGCATTGCGCGGGCGACTTCCGCATCATCGGGCCGAAAAGCGGCGGGTAGCTGCGCTGACGCCGGGGCGTGCTCGATCGTTCGGCCCATCCCATCCGGGTCGGGTGCATCGATTCCGCCGGTGAACCGTTCAGGCAATGCGGCGCAGCTTTGCTGCCGGGCGAGGGACTGATTTATGAGCACGGACAGGATTATCGGCGAAGGTCGCGAGCTGGGCGGCAAGATCGAGGAAGGAATCGGCAAGGCGACGGGCGATACCGCCTTGCAGGGCAGCGGGATTGCCGATCAGATCGGCGGCCAGCTGCAAAAGACGCTCGGCGACGCGAAGGACAGAGCCGGGCCGCTCGTCGAGCAGGCGAAGCAATTCGCGCGGGACCGGCCCTGGGCGACGGCAGCCCTGCTCGGCACGATCGGCCTTGCGCTGATCAACACGCTGCGGGGCAAATCAGCGCGGAAATAAGCCGGCGCGCGGCTGGTTTTCCGGGCACGCTCCGTGAACTTTAGTCGATGACCTCGACCAGGCGGAGCCAGAGCTGCTGGTCGAAATCGGGGTCCTTCGCCGCGGCGCCCATCCGTACGACGATCAGTTTCCGGCTCCGGACGACATAGAGCCGGCGTTCGAGCGCACCGAGGGCGCCAACCAGATCGGCAGGCGCGGCCGGGATCAACGGCCCGGCCAGGCGGGCGCCTGTCGCCCGGATCGTGTAGGCGCTGCCGTTCAGCCACCACAGCCTGCCATAAGCGGGATTGGTGGCCGAAGGGGTGAACATCGCCTCGAGGCCGGCCGCCGACACGATGCGCTGGCCGTTGGCGGCAAGCCCGCCGCTCAGGACGATCATGCCGAACGCGGCCGTGTCGCGCGGCGAGGTGACCAGGCCGATATTGTTGCCGACATCCGGCATGGCGGCAGGCCGTTTGCGCCATTCGGTATCCTTCATGCCGGCCGGACCGGTCAGCCAGTCGCGCGTGATCTGCTCGAGCGGTTGCCCGGCCGCCGCGGCCACGATGCGCTTGGTGATGGCATAGACAGGCGTATTGTAGAGGAAGACGGTGCCGGGGGGCGCCGCATAGCCGAATGTCGGGTTGAGGCCCGAACTCATCGTCAGCACATCGATGACGCGGATCTTCGCTTCCTGCTCGGGCGACGCTTTCGACCAGCCGGCGCCGATATAAGCGGAGACCGGCTTCGCGATATCGAGCATGCCCTTGTCGATCGCGATCGCGGCGAGCATCGAGACGAAGCTTTTCTGCTGGGAGGCGACATCCTCGAGCAGCGCGCCATCCTTGTTACGTTCATAAGCGAGCATGGCGAAAAGCGGATCGTCGGCGGGCGCCGGCCAATTCTCCTCGACCAATGTCTTGCCGTCCCGGATGATCAGGAAGCCGGTGGTGTTCTGCGCCCGGGCATAATCGAGCAGACCGGCCATCGCGGCCGACTGAGCCAAGGGCCGGGGCGCCGGCGCCGATTGTGCCGGCACGGGCGTGGCGGGCGCCGGCGCAGCGACGGAGAGGGCGCTGAGGGCGAGCAGCCATGGAAGTCGCGGACGACCCATTGTTTCTTTCTCCGACTGGTTCGGGCGCCCGAAGGGTGCGAACGCCGCGGACAAATGCACCGTCACCGACATCCCGCCGGCGTCACTGACTGGGCGCGATCGTCCTCAGCTTGAAGGCAGTGATCTTGGTTCCATAGGCGCATCTGAACGACCGGCGATCCTTGCCTTCGCCGACGGTGCCCCAGACCATGATCTTGCTCGAGCTCTGGTGCTCGACATCGATGATGTGCACGGCTCCATAGGGTTGGGCGCGGGCGGTGCAGGCTTCCCTTGCCGCGGACCCATAGCCTTCGTTGTTCACCGGCTTTCCCCGGACGCCATCGACGGCCATCCCGGCGGCACTGGCGGCGAGCATGGGGACGCAGCCGCCAAGCGCGATCGCGCTACCGGCCATCAGCCCTGCGACAAAAATGCGTATCATCGCCTATCTCCCCTCGCGGCACTGGCCCAACGCTGCATCATTGCCGGGAAACCCGCCGCGATCTACCCGAAATCGGCGGCTTCTCCGGGCTCCGGGGGAGTCATCGGGCTCGAGCGAGGACAGGATCGCGCCCGCTATTCAGGCGCCCTCGACACCGGAACCGGTTGCCCTGGTTCATGTCGCGGCCGCGAGAGGCTTCCGCGCTGCCCGTGCGCGGACAGGCACGCTCGACGCCTCCTCTTCATGATCCTGCGGCGCGCCCAGAAAGGCACCGAGCGTCGGCCCGTCGGATTCGAGGCGATCGCGGAACAGGAAGCCGAGGATCTCGTGGATCCAGACGCGGCGGCCCATCCGGTAATACCATCGGATCGCGTGGCGGATCTTCGGATCGGGGTTCCAGGCGAGGCGGCGGAGCGAGCGCGGGCGGAGCTGGGCGGCGGCTTCGATGAACTTCACCCAGAGGAACAGGCGCCAGGGCGGCATGCGCGTCATGGCGAGGACCTGGTGCTTGTAATCCCAGCGGGTCGGGTCGGCCTGGACGATGCGGCGCTCCTTTGCGAGGCGGAAGAAAGGCGTCCAGCGGTGCGGGGTCACGTAGAGCGCCTGGATCTGGTCGGGATCATAGGAGATGAGCTGGCGCAGGCCGCGCAGCAGATCGGCATCGCTCTGGTCGTCGAAGCCGGCGACCCAGGTGGCCATCGACAGGATATTGTGCCGGCGCAGCAGCCTGATCGCCTCGCGATCGGACGTGGTGGTGCCGCCCTTGCGGATCAGCCTGAGCGTCGCCTCGTCGGTATTCTCCATGCCGAGCAGGAAGCGCTCGAAACCGGCCTGTTTGTAGAGGTGGAGGAAGTCGGCATCGCGGACGATATCGTCGGCGCGGGTCGAGCCGACCAGGGTGACCGAGACATTCTCGGCGATCAGTGCCTCGAGGAAGGCGCGCCAGGGCGTGCGGCCGGCGCTCGGATTCTCGTCGGCGAAATTGAACACCTCCACCCCGTGATCGCGGTGGAGGCGGGCGATCTCCTTTGCCAGCAGCACCGGATCGCGATGCCGCCAGCGCGTCCAGAAGCCGCGCTGGCCGCAATAATTGCATAAGTGCGGGCAGCCGCGCGAGAATTGTACGACGACCGCGCGCTTGCCGCCCCAATAGCTGTAGCGGGCATGGTCGATCAGCTCCCAGCCGACCCGGTAGAAATCGAGATTGGTGATCACCGGGGCGGGCGCGGTGGCGACGGGGAGGCCGTTCTCGCGAAAGGCGATGCCGGGGATGCAGCCGGTCGGCAGGCCGAGACTCAGGGCGCGGAGGAGGCGGCGCGCGGTTTCCTCGCCCTCGCCGCGGACCACGAAGTCGACGGCCGGCTCGTCGCGCAGGATTTCGCGCCAATAATAGGTCGGGTGGACGCCGCCGAGGATGATGCGGGCCCGGGGGAGACGCTCGCGCAGGGTGCGGGCAGCGGCGGCGATGATCGGCTGCGCAGAGGACGAGCCGGAATGGCCGAACAGGATAGCCTCGGGCTTGCGACGCACGACCTCGGCGACCAGGGCGGCCAGGGTCATCGGGCCGAATTCGCCATCGACCAGGCTCACGTCATGGCCCTCGTCGATCAGCGGACCGCCGATGCAGAGCAGGCCGTAGGGCGGGAGCTGCTCCCTCGGGATTCGGCTGCCGATGGCGGGGTGGGGCACATTCACCAGAACGATCCGCATGAGCGACTTCCTCCCTGCCTTGGTGCGGGGCCGTCATCGCATGGCGGGGGTCGGATGGCTCTTCAGCGATGAGGGAGGAATCAGTGCAGGGATGGTGCAGGCCGGGGCGCGAGGCCGGGCACGGGCGCTGGCTGGCCAGCCGAGGAACCGGGAAAAAATGGGGCGTAACGTCGATTCAACCTTTGCCGCACCGGGCTTAAGCGAGCTGCATGTGCACACCCTCCACGCCCAAAACCCAGACCATCCCCGAACGCCAGGCGCTCAAGCTGCCTGACAATGGCGCGACGGCTCCCCGAATCGATGACGAGATCCGCCGCCGGCGGGCGATGATGGCGACCGCCTATACGGGCGCCCTCGGCCTCGGCGCGGGCCCTGCCACCACCAGCACCCTGGGTGGATGATGGCCATGACCCTCAAGGAGCGGTGCAACCGCCGGCTTGGTGCGCTCAAGGCGGCACGGCGGCCTTATGAAGACGAGTGGCGGGAGATCGCGCGCTACGCGCTGCCGTCGCACTCGCGCTTCCTGAACGCCGAGCAGAACCGGAACTTCAAGCGCGCCAATGGCGACGTCTATAACAGCCATGCGATCCTGAGCTTCAGGACCCTGACCGGCGGGATGACGAGCGGGCTTTCCTCGCCGTCGCGGCCCTGGTTCAGGCTGGTGCCGTTCGACCAGGATCTGGCCGGGGACGCGAGCGTCAGGGTGTGGCTGGCCGAGGTGGAGCGCCGGCTTTACGCCTTTCTGTCGGGCACCAATTTCTACGGCGCAATGAAATCCGGCTATGCCGAAATGGGCATGTTCGGCACCGAGGCGTGCGTGATGGTCGAGCATTGGCAGGCGGGCGCCGTCTGCCATGCGATGACCGCCGGCGAATATTGGCTTGCACTCTCCGACGCCTCGGTGCCCGACACGCTCTATCGGCGCTGCCCGATGACGGTGCACCAGGTGGTTCAGTCGTTCGGGCTCGACGGCGCCAGCGATTTCGTGCGGAACGCGCATGACAGCGGACGCTACGACCAGCCGGTCAATCTCTGCCATGCGATCGAGCCCAACAAGGACCGGATCGAGGGGCTGAAGACAGCCTCGGGCAAGGCCTGGCGCTCAGTCTATTGGGACGAGAATGACGGGGATGCGGAGCGGGTGCTGCGCGTCAACGGCTATGAGGAGCAGCCCTTCTGGGCGCCGCGCTGGGACACGGTCGGCGGCGATACCTATGGCACCGCGCCTGGCTTCGATGCGCTTCCCGACATGCGCGAGCTCCAGCTGCAGACCCAGCGCAAGACCCGCGCGACCGAGTTCCTGGTGCGGCCCGAAAAGATCGTGCCGGCTTCGGTGAAGCTGACCGGGCAGGCAGGCAATATCGTGACGGCGAGCCAGGTCGATGCGGCGGGCGTGATCGTGCCGTACAAGATCGACCCGGCCGCGATCGGCGCGATCATGGAGGATGTGCAGCGCTGTTCGGAAGCGATCGACCGGCTGACCTATGCCGACCTGTTCATGGCGATCACCAACATGCAGGGCGTGCAGCCGCGCAACATCGAGGAGATTGCGAGCCGCAACGAGGAGAAGCTGACCCAGTTGGGGCCGGTGATCGAGCGGGTGAATTCGGAGAAGCTCGAGGTCGCGATCGACCGTGCCTTCGGGATCATGGCGCGCAAGAAATTGCTGCCGCCGGCGCCCGAGCATCTGCAGGGCCAGGCGATCAAGGTCGATTTCGTGAGCATCCTTGCCCAGATGCAGCGGATGGTCGGGCTCGGCCAGATCGAGCGGACCGTGTCGTTCATCGGCAATCTGGCGGCGCGGTTCCCCGAGGCCGGGGATCGGCTCGACGTGGATGCGACGGTCGATGATTATGCCGATCGCGCCGGGGCACCGCCAAGGATTATCCGCTCGGTCGACGAGGCGCAGGGGCTTCGCCAGCAGCGGGCCCAGGATGCACAGAACGCGAAGCTCGCGGCGATGGCCGGGCCGGCGCAGCAGGGGGCCGATGCGGCCCGGCTGCTCAGCGAGGCGGCCAAGAATGGCGGCGGGCTGGCCGGGTTGATGCCTGGTGGTGCCGGCGGCGGGGCGGGGCAGTGATGTTGCGGACGCGCCGCCTCTTCCTCTCCAGTGGGAGAGGATACGAAAGCTTGGCAGCTTGCTGCCTAGCTGAAGTTGGTGAGGGGCTCCGGAAGCTATCGAGAGCGCGGACCCCCTCACCAACTCCGACTAGCGAGCAAGCTCGCAAGTCTCCGTATCCTCTCCCAAAGGAGAGGAAAGAAAAGGTGCGCCTCGATGATCGATAGGTCGGACAAGCTCACCCTGCTCGAAAACGCCGCTTTCCAGCGCTTCCTCTTCGCGATGATCGAGGCGGGCGGGGTGTTCGAGGCGACCGCCACCATGGCCGATGGCCGCACCCTCTTTCTCGAGGGGCGCCGCAGCCTGGCGCTCGAGATGCTGCGCGATCTCGATGCCGTGCAGCCGCTGCCTTTGCCGGGCGGCGTTCCCATCCAGACGCTGATTCAAACCCTGCGCGAACGGGTGCAGTCAGCGCACAAGGAGACAGGTTTTGATTGACGACATGACGATGACGCCGGGCGCCGGGACGGACTCTGAGCCCCCGGCCGGTGATTTCGACGACGCCCCGTCGGCGCTGAACGGCAATGGCCCGGGACAAGGCGATGCGGCCGAAGAGACGGGTGACGATTTCGAGGGGGAGGGAGGCCATGAGGTCCCCGAATCCTATCAGCTCGAGGCGCCCGAAGGCTTCGCCATCGACCCCGAGGCGCTGGCGATTGCGACGCCGGTGTTCAGGGAACTTGGCCTTTCGAACGACCAGGCGAGCAAGCTGATGCCGGTCGCCGCGCAGTTCGCCCAAGGGCTTTCGGACAAGCTCAATGCGCAGATCCTTTCGCAGGTGCGCGCCGACCGCAAGGCGTGGCTCGACACCGCCATGGCCGATCGGGAGATCGGTGGCGCGCACTGGAAGGAGACGCTGGCGAAGGGCGCGTTCGCGCTCGACAATCTCGGCTTTCCGAAAGGATCGCCATTCCGGGTGCTGCTCGACGAGAGCGGCCTCGGCAACCACCCGGAGATGATCCGCGCCTGGGCCAAGGTGGGCCGGGCGATCGGCGAGGACGGCGATTTCGTCCGCGGCGCCGGCACCCCCCACTCACGACGGGACACGGCGGAGACGCTCTACCCAAACGACGCGCGGCGACCGTCGACAGCCTGACGGCGATCAACGCTCAAATTTTTGAAATGCCAGCATTTTCAAAGAAAATGCTTTGGGGAAGGACAATGAATCATGGCTACTATCGGCAATACGTTTCTCAGCCTCATCGACATGTACAAGGGCGCCGGCGGCAGCTGCGCCCAGATCGGCGAGGTGATCGAGGTCCTGCGCCAGCTCAACCCGCTGATGGAAGATGCGGTGACGGCTGAGGCGAACATGGGCACCTTTCATCGCCACACCATCCGCACCGGCCTGCCGACCGTGACCTGGGGCATGCTTTACCAGGGCATTCCGCAGTCGAAGAGCTCGACCCAGCAGGTCGACGACACGACCGGCTTCGTCGAGGGCCTGTCGACGGTCGACACGCGGCTGCTCGACATTTCGCCCAACCCGGCGGCGGTGCGGCTCTCCGAAGGCCGCGCCTATCTCGAGGCGATGGCGCAGGAAGTGCAGCGCGGCTTCTTCTACCATGACACGGCGACCACGCCCGAGAAGTTCAAGGGCCTCGCCGCGCGCTACAACAAGCTCGGCGGCGGCGGCGCGGGCAACCAGATCATCAATGCCGGCGGCACCGGCTCCGACAATACCTCGATCTGGTTCGTCACCCATGGCGACAGCTACACCACGCTGATCCACCCCAAGGGTACCCAGGCGGGCGTCACCCGCGAGGACAAGGGCGAGCAGCGCGTCACTGACACGACCGGCGTCTATTATGTGAAGGAGGAGCTGTTCCGCCAGCATGTCGGCGTCGCGGTGCGCGACTGGCGCTTCAATGCGCGGATCGCGAATATCGACGTGTCGGACGTGCAGGCCGGCAATGTCGATCTCTACAAGTTCATGCGCAAGGCCTCGTACAAGCTGCAGAACCGGCGGGTCGCCAAGATGAACGGCGATGTCGCGGCGCAGGGCCGGACGGTCATCTACATGAACCGCGACATGATCGAGGCGCTCGACGCGCTGGGCACCAATGCCGGCAACGGCGCGCTGATGCTCAGGCCGATGGAGCTTGAGGGCAAGGAAGTGCTCTCGTATCGCGGCCTGCCGATCCGCGAGACGGATGCACTCATCAACGCCGAAGCGCTCGTCAGCTAGGGCCGGCCGATATTCAGCCCATGCCGGCCTGCAAAGGGCGATTTCCTGCGCTTCGGTGCTCACGTGCCGAAAGCACGCTGCGCTCCGATGCTCGGAAATCACCCTTTTCGGCTCGGCCTGAACTGAATCTCGACCAGCCCTGGGGCGCGATACCCTCTCGAGGTTGAGGGAAGAATTAGGAGAATTGACATGATTATCGATACCACCACGCTCTTTTCGAGCGCCCAGGCGATCACCGCGACGGCGCCTTCGACCAACATCGTCGATCTCGGCGCACCGGGCACGGTCTATGGCGCGGCGACGGCGATCGTCCGCGACATCGGCCGGGGGGCGGACATTCCGCTCAAATGCACCGTGGTCGAGAATTTCAACAACCTGACCTCGCTGACCATTTCGATCGAGACCGACGACAATGCCGGCTTCGCCTCGGCCCAGACGGTGTTCACTTCGCCGACCTACGCGCTCGCCGACCTCGCGATCGGGGCCAGGAACTTGCTGCCCGAGAGCGTGCCGATCGGCACCAACGAGCGCTATATGCGGCTGAAATATACCGTGGCCGGCACTGCGCCGACCACCGGCAAGATCACCGCCGGGGTGACCGCGGGCAACCAGACCAATGGCTGATCCGTCCCATTCCCAGGAGGCGAAAGCCATGAAGAAACCGGCAAAGGCCTATACCGCGCCGCACGAGGTTTATACCGGGGGCGTGCTGTACGACCCCGGCCAGCTGTTCGTCACCGCCGAGCCGAAGGGCAGGGCGTGGCAGCCGGCGAGCGATGCCGAGGTTGCGGCCGCGACCGCACCGAAGCCAGGCGAAGCCGGCGCGCTCGAAACGCTCGATGTGGCGGCGCTCAACGCCCATGCCAGGTCGCTTGGCCTCGATATCAGCCCGGCCAGCGGCAAGGCCGAGATCATCAGGGTGATCCGCGGCTTCGCCGGCTCGCCCCACTGACCTGACCGGGCGGCCGAGCGCCGCCCGGTTCCTCTTTCGATATTCGAGCGCCGCGGAGGGCGCGTCCATGACCTATATTCCCGGTATCCCGACGTCGGAGACCAATTCGCTGCCCGTGCTCGGCACCGGCCTCTACACAAGCGGCGCGATCACTGCGCTGTCGACCGGCCAGATCGGTACGCTCGCCGTCGATGTCAGCCGCAACCTGCGCGCCCTGGTCACCGTCAACAGCGCCACCGGCGCTGACGGCGTCTCCAATGGCGCCATCGGTTTCGGGCAGACGTCGTCGCAGGGGACTGCGACGAACAACCTGTTCGCGATGGCGCAATATCTCTTCAACGGCACGAGCTGGGATCGGCAGAAAAAGCCGAACAGCGGCGCGCGGCTGTTGTCCTCGGCGGCGACGACCAACGCGACCAGCGTGAAGGCGGCGGCGGGCGACCTGTTCAAGGTCTCGGGCAACAACACCGTCGCATCGAAGCGCTATCTCAAGCTCTACAACAAGGCGAGCGCGCCGACCGTCGGCACCGACACGCCGGTGCTGACCTTCGTTCTGCCGGCAAGCGCGCCCTTTGCGATCGATCTCGCCGCCAACGGGCATTATTTCTCGGCCGGCATTGCCTATGCGATCACCGGCGCGGCGGCCGACGCCGATACGACCGCGATCGCGGCGGGCGATATCGAGTGCCTGAACCTCACCTACGCGTAACGGCGATCAGGCGAACATCACCCGATCCCGGCTATGGAGATCATTTGGGTCGAAGAATTTCGCGACCCAGGCGTCAGTCGTGCCGAGGAACCAGCCGGCGGCCTTGGCGGCGTCTCGCTTGACCGCCGGAGCGGCGGGGGGCGGCGTGCCCGCGACGTGCTTTACCTTGGCGGTCGGGCCGTTTGCGGTGTGATCGAGAAAGTTGAAATGATCGATCAGCGCAAGCGCCTCGATGACGAACACGGTTGCTATCCCGGCATCATGGATCTCGAGCAGATTGTCGCCATTGACCTGTTCGCCGAGCAGGGCGAGGTTCGATGAGCCGCACCAGACCACCGGATCAGGCCCGTCGAAGCCGCAGACGACGAACTTGTGGTGGATCTGGTGGCCAAGGCCGATATTCGGCACCTGGTTGAAGGGGGGCGGCAGGCGGGTATTGACCGGCTTGCCGGTGACCAGGACCCCGGTGGCGCTGCCGACCGGGTAATAGGAAATGCCCGACGGATCGTCCGAGATGCCGTAGCTGAACAGCGACGGGTTCTGGTGAAGCGCGGTGAGCGCGCCATAGACCGGGTTCGTCGCCCCGCCGTCGAGCTCCATGACCGCGAAGAAGACACTGCCGTCATGCGCCGGCGCCGCCGCTTCCTGCTGGCAGCGCGCGACGATGCCGCCGAGCACCTGCTTCGCGACTGCCGGCTGATGCGGCGAGAAAGCGATCTTCATGCCCGGCAGGTCAGGCGCGCCGCCGAAGCCGAAGGGCTGCGCAGCGAGCGGGTCGTTCGCGAAGGAGACACCGCTGGCGGGGCCGGCCCATGCCGCATTGAAGACAGCGGCATATTTGGCAGCGACGGTTTCGTCGTCGATCACCAGGACATGGTTGGCATTCACATAGATGCCGGTGACCGAGAAATTGGTCGACCCGGTCAGGACGCGGATCGGCGCGCCGTCGCGATAGACGATGAAGACCTTGTCATGGGAATAGCGGCCGAAATGGCATCGCTTGATCCGCGCCGCTGCGCCGGCGGCCGCAAACAGCGTTTCGAACTGATCCTCGGGCTTGGGCGATTTCGGCGGCGCCGGCGGGGTCCTGTCGTGATGCAGATCGGCATTGTCGAGAATGATCCGCGCACGGCCCTGGCCGGCCAGGGTCAGCAGCCGGCCGACCACGTCGGGCTCGTTCAGATCATAGGCGAACATGTCGAGCGACAAGGCCGGATCGGCAACGACCGCATCGAGAATCCCGAAGACGCGGGTGCGGGCGGTGTAGCCAAGCCAGTCATATTGCTGGGCATAGGTGTAATCATTGCCCTTGCTGTCCTTCCCGGCGACCTGCGAGGTGTCGAAGTTGAGCGGCGCGCCTTGCGGGCGGGTCGGCAGATGCGGGCCGAAATGGCGGGCAAAGGCCTGGGACTGGACGAACCCCCGGGTAAAGCCGAGCGAGAGCTTGCCCGAGCTGTACGGCGCCACCGCCACCGTCACCGTCGCGGCGAGGGTCTGGACGATGGGCAGCATCTTGCCGTCGGCGCTGAAATAGCGCGGCGTGACCGTATAGGCATAATCGCCATAAGGCGGGTTCAGCCCCTGATGATCGAGACCGGGGACGTGGAGCCAGCGGAATTTGTGGATCGGCGCGTTGGCGGTCGAATAAGGCGGCTCGCCGGGCACCTGGGCGTGGCTCGCCGGATTTTCGAAGGCAAGGTCGTTCCAGAGATAATAGCCATTGCCGACGGGCGGCTGGACATGGATGCTGAAGCCGGCCAGCCGCTGCCGCGCCTCAGGCGTCTTGAGATCGAAGGCGAGCAATGTCTTGGCATCGCCGCGCCAGGCCGTGACCGAAAAAGGGCCGGTGTTCGAGGTGATTTTCAGCATCGCCGACGTCCCCTGCCAATGGACAGACAGCGCGCGATCGCTCCCGAAAATCGGCGCCCGTCGTCCTTACCGTTCCGCAACCCGTTTGTCGTGCCCAACTGCCACCGGAACAGAGCGATCACGCGGCCGCCAAACCGCGATTCAACCCGAAGCTGAACATGTCTAGCGGGGTGCCATGGCAATCAGCATCACCATCTGCAATCTCGCGCTCGGCGAGCTCCGTGCCGCCGCGATCGCCGATATCGCCGAAGACACGATCGAGGCGCAGAATTGCGCGCGATATTATCCGCAATGCCTGAAACTGCTGCTCGAGCGGCATGACTGGAGCTTTGCGACCAGGATCGCGCCGCTCGCCGAGCTGAGCGACAATCCGCGCGCCAGCGAGTGGCTCCATGCCTATGCGCTGCCGGCCGATTGCGCGACGCCGAAGCGTCTTGTGCCGCCCGCCGGTGGCACGCCCGGATGCTGGCCGGTCGAATGGGGCCAGGCATTCATCGTCGAGGCCGGGCTCCTCTACAGCCAGCTGCCGGGCGCGATCCTCGAATATTCAGCCGCCGACATTGCCGAGGCAGTGATGCCGGCATTGTTCGCCGATGCGCTTGCCTTTGCGCTCGCCGCGCGGCTGGCGGTGCCGATCCGCGACAGTCGCGAGATGAAGGGGCAATTGCTCCAGCAGGCTGAGCTCACCGCGTCGCGGGCAATCGCCGACGATGCCAATCGCGAGCCGCAGCACGATGTGCCCTTCACTGACGAGGTGAGGGTGGCGCGCAGCATCGGCCATGCCGGGTGGGTGCGCTGATGGCGTTCCGAGCCGGCTCGGCCAACTTCTCAAAGGGCGAGATCAGCGAAGAGCTGATCGGGCGCGTCGATGTGCCTGCCTATCAGACCGCGCTGCGCCGTGCGCGCAATGTCGTGATCCTCAAATATGGCGGCGTGACCAAGCGGCCGGGCACACGCCTGGTGGCCGAAGTCTATGCCGGCAGCAGCCTGGCGCAGGTGACGGCGAGCATCGCGGCAGGGGTGATGACGGTCAGCGCGGTCGCCAGCGGGGCGCTGGCCGCGGGGCAATCGCTTTCCGGAGCGGGGGTCGCCGATGGCACGATCATCGACGCCCAGCTGACCGGCACGACGGGAGGCACCGGCACCTACAGCGTCTCGCCCTCGCAGACAGTTGCCGGCACGGCGATGTCGGCGAACGGCAAGCAGCCAGTCCGGCTGATGCCCTTTCAGTTCAGCCTCGAGCAGACCTACGCGCTCGAGCTCGGCCAGGGCTATATGCGGCCGGCGGCACAGGGCGGCATGGTGATCGAGGACAAGATCGCGATCACCGCGATCACGCTCGGCGCAACGACCATCGTTGCGGCTGCCTATCATGACTATCATGTCGGCGATCAGGTCTATTTCAGCGGCATCGCCGGCACGATCGAGCTGAACGGCAAGATCGGCCGCGTGCTGAGCGTGATCGATACGAACCATTTCGTGGTCGATGTGGATTCGAGCGGTTTCAGCGCGTTCACCGCCGACACCGGCGGCGCCGCGCGGACCGGTCCACCGCCGCCACCGCCGCCGCCGCCGCCGGTACCGCCACCTCCACCGCCACCCCCTCCGCCCGATACCGGCGGCGGTGGCTATGGCGGCGGCGGCTGGTGCGTCGCCGACGACACGCCGATCCTGCTCGCCGATGGCAGCGAGATCGAGGCGCGATTGCTCAAGGTCGGCATGCTCGTCCGGACCCAGCATGAGGACAGCCTCGAATGGGGCGATTATCCAGTCGAGGCGATCGAGCTTGCCTGGCAGCCGGTGTTCAGCGCCGAAGGGTTTCCGCGCGCGACCGGGGAGCATCTGTTCCGGATCGGCGGCGCCTGGGTGCGCATGGACTCGATCGGCGTTCCCGACGGATCGGCATGGGTCGCCAAGATCGCCGTCGCCGATGCGCGAAGCTATGTCTCGGCCGGCATATTGTCGCACAACAAGCGCGCTGACGGGCCCGAGCTGTGAGCGTCGCCCGCCTGTATCGCGTCGGCTCGCCGTACAACGCGGCCGAGCTCGCCGAGCTCGATTTCGAGCAATCGGCCGACACCATGTATCTCGCGCATCTCAACCACGCGCCGGCCAAGCTGGTGCGCGGCGGGCATACCGACTGGACCTTTTCGAGCATCGACTTCACCCCGAAGCTCCTGCCGCCCGGCAGCGTGGCGGCGACCGCTTCCTCCCCCAACACCGACGCGGCGAACAGCGGCGATGCCTATTTCCCGCAGCCGGCAAGCTATGTCGTGACCGCGGTCGACGATGTGTCGGGAATGGAAAGCCGGGCTTCGGCCACCGCCGGCGCGACCAACGACCTGACGCTCAAGCGCAACAAGAACACGATCAGCTGGAGCAGCTCGACCGGCGCGACGCGCTACCGGGTGTACAAGGCCGACAACACCCAGGAGTTCGGCTATATCGGCACCACGACCGGTGTGAGCTTCGTCGACGACAATATCGGGCCCGATTATTCGGACGGTCCGCCGGTCGGCGACAATCCCTTCGCAGACACCCTTGCCGCGGGGACCGCGAGCATTGCCGGCGTGGTGATGACCGTGACGGCCGTCTCCAGCGGCGGGCTCGTCGCCGGGCAGACGCTGACCGGGAGCGGTGTAGCCGACGGCACGACCATCGTATCCCAACTGACCGGCGCCACGGGCGGGATCGGCACCTATGATGTCACACCGTCCCAGACTGCCCCGAGCACCGCGATTACGGCCCGCCAGGGGGGCAACCATCCCTCGACCGTGACCTTCTTCGAGCAGCGGCTGTTATGGGGGCGGACCGCGAACCACCCCAATGCGATCTATGGCTCCCGCTCGGGCAGCTTCGAGAACATGGACATATCCAGGCCGCTCAAGGCCTCGGACGCGCTTTCCTTCGCGCTGGTCGCGGGGCGGGTGAATGCGGTCAACCAGCTCGTCTCGATGAACGATCTGCTCGCGCTCACCTCCGACTCGATCTTCAAGATCGAAGGCGGGCAGGCGGGCTATATCAGCGCGACCGATTTCGTCAGCCGCCGTCAGAACGGGCGGGGATCCTCCCGCCTGTCGCCGCTCGTGATCGACAGCGTGTGCTTCTACCAGACCAGCGTCGGCAACGGCGTGCGGACGCTCGGCTATGAGTTCCAGACGGATTCGATCAACTCGAACGACGTCACGATCTTCTCGCCGCATCTGTTCCGCGGCTTCAACATCGTCTCCTGGGCCTATGCGCAGGAACCGCGATCGCTGATCTGGGCGGCGCGCTCTGACGGCAAGCTTCTCTGTTTCACCTGGGAGCAGGAGCAACAGGTGTGGGGCTGGACGCTCTGTGAGACTGACGGGCTGGTCGAGAGCGTCTGCGTCATTTCCGAAAATGGCGAGGACCGGCTGTATCTGACGGTGCGCCGGGGCGAGAAATTGCTGATCGAACGCATGGCGGCGGCGCGCTGGGACGGAGTGGAGAATAGCTGCTTCCTCGACAGCGCGGTCTCCTATGCCTTCGACACGCCGGCGACGACCTTGCGCAACCTCGATCATCTCGAGGGGCGGACGATCGCGGCGCTGGCCGACGGCAATGTCGTGTCGGGGCTGGTGGTCACGAGCGGCGTGGTCGAGCTGCCGTCGCCCGCCTCGATCGTCACGGCGGGATTGCCCTATGACGCGACGATCGAGACCCTGCCGCTGGCCTATCAGGGCCAGGCGGGCTGGACGATCGCCAAGCCGCAGACCCAGGCCAAGGCAGTCATCCGCGTGATCGACACGCGCGGGCTGAAGGTCGGGCCGAGCGACACGCGGCTCGAAGCGTTGCGGGCGCGGACCACCGAGATTCCCGGCCAGCCGAATGCGCTCAAGACCGGGCTGATAGAGACATGGCTCAGGCCGGACATCAATGGCGGTGCGCGGGTGGTACTGAAGTCAAGCGATCCGCTGCCGATGACGATCACGGGTATCTATCTTGACCCTGCAGCTTCCGAATAACATCCGTATCGTGCCAGCCTCACCGGCGCATGTCGGACGGATCGCCAGCCGGATGCGCGCCGACGACGTGATCGAGTGCGCGGCAATGGGGCATCGGCCGAAGCAGGCGCTGCGCGACGGGCTGACCGCGTCGAGCCTGTGCTTCACCGCCCTGGTCGACGGGCGGCCCGAGGCGATGTTCGGGCTGGTCGTGACCAATGCGCTGGCGGGCGAGGGCACGCCCTGGATGCTCGGCACCGAGGCGATCTATCGCCATCCCCGCGCCATGCTGCGCTGGGGGCCGCGCTTCGTGGCGGCGATGCTCGATTCAACGCCGGTGCTCAGCAATCTAGTCTCGGTCGACAATGTCCGGGCCATTCGCTTCCTGCGCCGGCTCGGCTTCAGCATAGGGAAGGACAGGATCATGTTCGCCAGCACTGAATTCGTCACTTTTTCGCGAGGGGATCGCTGATGTGCGCACCCGCACTCGCCGTTCCGCTGATGATCGCCTCGACCGTGGTTTCCACCGGCGGCGCGATCCTCTCCGGCATCGGGCAGAAGCAGCAGGCCGATTATCAGGCCCAGGTTGCCGACCAGAATGCCCGGATCGCTGAAAACCAGGCGCAGGATTCGATCCTGAACACGAATCTGGAGGCACAACGCCGCTACCGCGAACTCGCCCAGACCAAGGGCCAGCAGGTTGCGGCGATGGCGGCGAATGGTGTCGACCTGAACTTCGGCAGCGCGGTCGATGTGCAGCACGACACCGCCGCGATCGGCGCCGAGGATCTGGCCCAACTCTACAAGGGCGGGAACGAGCGGACCAAGGGCTTCGAGATCAACGCCTTCAATTCCCGCGCCGAGGCGGCGGGCGATCGGGCCAAGGGGCAGGGCGCGCTGATCAGCGGAATCTTCAGCGGCGTCTCGACCGCGCTTGGCGGTGCGGCCGATGTATCGAAATTCAAGATTGATCATCCCAGCATGGGGAAGGCGTCATGATGACGGGGCTCGAGGTCGGCGCGGCGGACGGCGCGGCAGTCGAACCAAACTTGGACGCCGGTGCCGGCGATGGCCAATCCGTCGCGCCGACGGGCGGTGGCGAGGATAGCGGGGACGAGAGCGGCGCCGCGCCGCTCGCCGATGATGCGCCGGCACACGAGGTCGATCAGCCGTTCGCATCGCCGGAATCCCTTCGTACGCCTGCCATAGCGGCGTCGGCGCCGCCGCGCGTCAACGATGCGATGCGGGTGCTCAGCCGGATGCAGATCGATCTCGATGTGCTGACCGAAGGCAAGCGCGCCGCGACCTATGATGAGGTTGACGATGCCTTCGACAATGCGATCAGGGCGCTGGGCATTCGCTTGCCGTCGATCCCTGCCGCCGGTGACGATTACGATGCGACGAAGCCAGGTGCCGGGCGCGCAAGCCTGACGGCCGGCGGGCTACCCGAACAGATCGAGCGCGAGGACGAGACGGCAACTGCGTCGGATCCGGCTAACAGCATGGATCGCCTGGTCGGTATGGACAGTGGCGGTATCACCGTTTCGGAGTCCGATTTCAATGAAGTATTGGATCAGCCAGGCGAAGCTGATGCAAGCGAAGCTCTGGGGGCCGGTGGCGACGAAAGATCGGAGGGGGTCGACAATAACGAATCCAATGGCGCGACCGATCCAGCAGCCATGCTGCGGAAAACTGCATTTCAAGCAGAGGCGACAGGTCAGCGCATGAATGCGCAGCAAAAACGTGAACATGACACCAAGCACGGCCTGCTCTGGCATCTGGGCAACATATACTCAGGGCGGAACTGGGATGGCTCGAGAAACGAGGCGGCTGAGGCGCGCGCCCAGGCAGAACGAGCTACGAGCGATAGCTTCATTCGTGCGATCCGCAGGGTGGACAAGGCCGCGACCGACACGAAGGTTTCGCCCAAGTTCTTTTACGTCCAAAATCCGCCGATGTCGTTCTTCGATTTTCCGATAGAGCCGCCCCGGATCGGTGTAGCCCAGGTGAACGTAAAGGGTGCTGCGCTGGCGACTCTCGATTTGGCAACGGTTCTTCCATGGGGGAAGGCGCTGGGCATTTTGAGAGCTGACCTTACCGCTGCGGAGGATGGGACCGTCAACCTCGTTCCGCGCTTAGGACCGAACGGTGTTGACCCGGCTCGCCATAACGCAAACCTACTTGTCAGCGACTCCTCGGGAAAAATCGTCACCCATCAGCGTCTTGTCAGCGGAAACATGACAACGCAGGAAAAGGCGCTCGGCTTCCCCAAGAACATGTTGGCTGCACATACTGAAGCCCGTGCGGTTCGCGGGATCGATCTGCGGCCCGGCGATACCGTTACGATCACAGGCCAATTGCCGCCTTGCACACCATGCCGGGGGTCGATGAATCAAGCCGCAACCCGAAGTGGCGCAACGATCAAGTATCAATGGCGGCAGGGTGGAAAGACGCTAACATGGGTAGCGACACCAAAGCGGAAGTGAGCGCATGAAGACGAGATTCTTGGCCACGGTTGCGAGCTTCAGCGATGACGGATACGCAACATTGTTGGCGTTTGCGGACGACCCACTCGAGCCCGTGAACTATGTCATGCTCGACTTGGCGAACGAGCCCGACGAGCAGGAGAGGCGGCTCGGGCTATATGGTGTGCATGTCGATACAGGGGCGCTGAATGTCGAGGGGTATGACTTGGTCCACGACATCCGCAAAACCGATGCGGGTGTCGTCGTGACCCTCACCGCAGATGCCGCTCGGAAGGCGGGGATCGACCAGGACATCGAGATCGAACTGGAGAGCAAGATCATTAATGGGATGTCCATCGATGAAGCGGTTCGGAGATTCAAGGATCGGTTGTCGTCACCTGAGCAGGCGTAAGCTCCGACGGTGATCGGAATCTTTCGCGAAATTGGGCGTGGAGGAGTACCGGGAAGATGGCAAAGATATCGGCCGTAAAACTCACCGTCTTTCTGCTGGTCTCGCTTCTCCTGCCCGCTTCCTTGCGTTGCGAAGAGCCGGCGCGGCATGATTACATATTGGCGGTGGCGCGACTCTATTCCCCTAAATATGTGACCTCCCCAAGTGAGGAGTCAGGTGGACCTTATGAAGGGGAGATATATTTAGGTGGCGTATATAGTATTCGCGTAAAATTCATCAGGGTCGTTTCCGGCAGTTTCGATGTAACCCCTAAGCGAATGAGGTTGATCGCGAATGGCGCTCATTACTTTGCCTGGTCTTCGCCAAAGCTTCTTCTAATAAAGAAATCCGACAGATTCGGTTACAGGATAGTTAACTGGGCAAAAATAAGCCCCAAAGACAGTCGAAATGTCTGTTTGCCGGAGGATGACGTCAAATCTCTCATGTCGGACGCGATGTTCACCGCATCGGATGGTCATGGCATGCGCTGCGAGCACAGGCCCGATGCGCGCCCGCGCTGAGGCTTTTTGCTTCCGGATGCGCCCGAACTGCCAGACGGGTGCCACCCGAAATTGAGGCCGGAGGCCGCTGGCCGCTCGGCTTCCCCGTTCTCACCCGTCGATTCAACAAGAGCGCTCGGCGATCTAATGGTTGTCGGCAATGTCCGGGCCATTCGCTTCCCCCTCGGCTCGGCTTCAGCATCAAGGAGGGCAGAGCCCATGTTCGCCAGCACCGAATTCGTCACTTTTTCGCAAGGGGATCGCTGATGTGCGCACCCGCACTCGCCGTTCCGCTGATGATCGCCTCGACCGTGGTTTCCACCGGCGGCGCGATCGTCTCCGGCATCGGGCAGAAGCAGCAGGCCGATTATCAGGCCCAGGTCGCCGACAAGAATGCCCGGATCGCTGAAAACCAGGCGCAGGATTCGATCTTGAACACGAATCTGGAGGCACAACGCCGCTACCGCGACCTCGCCCAGACCAAGGGCCAGCAGGTTGCGGCGATGGCGGCGAACGGTGTCGATCTGAACTTCGGCAGCGCGGTCGATGTGCAGCGGGACACGGCCGCGACGGGCGCCGAGGATCTGGCCCCAGCTCTACAAGAGCGGCAACGAGCGGACCAAGGGCTTCGAGATCAATGCCTTCAACTATCGCAGCGAGGCGGCCGGGGACCGGGCCAAGGGGCAGGGCGCGCTGATCGGCGGAATCTTCAGCGGCGTCTCAACCGCGCTTGGCGGCGCGACCGATGTATCGAAATTCAAGATTGATCATCCCAGCATTGGGAAGGCGCAATGATGACGGTGCTGGACGAGGTCGGCGCGGCGGATGGCGCGGCAGTCGAACCGGGCCGAATTCAGGAGACAATAGCGCTGTTCGCTCGGGAAATATTTCCAGTTTTGTAATCGGAAACGGTGGCGATACAGTGTGGGAGATAGGGCGCGTCAAGGGGCGTGAGGTTTTTCGCGAAATTGGGCGCGGAGGGGCACCGGGGAAGATGGCAAAGATATCGGCCTTGAAGCTCGGCATTCCCCTGTTGCTCTCGGCCCTGGCGCCGGCTTCGGTGTCGTGCGAAGAACAGCCGCCTCACAAATATATATTGGCGATCGCCCAGCTCACTTCGCCGAAATATTTGACCTCGCCAAGCGAAGAGGTAGGCGGCCCTTACGAAGGGAAAATATTTCTTGGGGGTGTATATGGCGTTAAGGTAAAAATACTTCGAGTCATATCTGGCAGTTTTGATGTCACCCCGAAGCGCTTGCGGTTGATCGCCAATAGTCAAAAATACTTTACCAAATCGGCACCGAAGCTTGTATTCATAAGAAAATACGAGAAATTTGGCTACAGAATAACAAACTGGAACGACATAACCGATCAGCAAAGTCGGAATGTTTGCTTGCCGGAGTCGGAGGTCAAAGTCCTGGAGTCGGGCGCGATGTTTACGGCGCCGGACGGCCATGGCAGCCTTTGCGAACACCGCCCTCATCAGAGCCAGGGCTGACGGCATGCGCCTTGTGGCCATGTTTTTGCTTGGGGTGGCGATGGCTGTGGGGCCCAGCGTGGCCGTCGAGCGCGCGGACGCGCCTCTCCCCGAACAGAAGACGTCTATATCGGATCAGACGGTGGCCGCGTTGCAGCGGCTTGTCGGAATTCGCTATCGGGCAGCGCGCAAATCCTTTCTTTTCAACGATGATTTCGCTGGGACCAGCGACGACCAGAACCCGTTCTCGGTGGCGGTGCGTGGCTGGCGGCGACAGCTGTCACGGTGCAATGACAACCAGTGCCGCTACACCCAACTCTCGGCGCAACTGGCGAGGCTGAATTTTTCGCTGGGCATGGCGCCCGCGCCCGTTCCGGGGATGCCGCTGCGCACGGGAACGCTCGATATGTCCGAGCGCGGCATATCAGGCGGCATCTCCATTTTGCCGGTCGGTGACGGGTCGGTCGTGGTCGCGATCACGACGTCCTATGGGGGCAGGGGGAAGATGGGCACCGGGGCCTGGGATTGCGCCGGGCTGGTCGCCATCGGAAAACTGCTGCCATCGGGGCCGGCGCGGATGGCCTTGTATGACGAGGACAAGCCGGTTGCGTTCGATTTGCGGATCGTGAGCCCGACCAGCGTCAGGCTGTCGGAGAATGCGGAAAACGCGAGGGCCGCCGCCGCTGATGAAGATTGGCCGGCGGTCTGTTCGGTCGGCACGATCTTCGGCACCTATCATGGCGCGCCGATCCGCCGCCATCGGTAGCGGCCCTTCCGACCTCAGAAAATCGCGGCGGTCGATTCAAGTTAATCGCGCGCCGGCTTACGCCATGCCTCCAGAACCAGGAGGTGCCCATGGCCGCGATCATCGAGTCAATCACCCAGGCGGTGCGCTGAGATGCCCGTCGTCCCGATCGAAGAGAACAAGGTCGGCATTGCGAGCCTGACCGACGCAAAGCTCAGGCCGGCCGATTTTTCGGGCTCGGGCCTCGATGCGATCGGCAGTGGATTGCGCGCCGTCGGCAGTGCTGGAATGGATCTCGGCAAGGCGATCGGCAGCAAGCCGCCCGCGCCGCGGACGGATCGTGGCGCAGCGTCGGCCAAGCCGGCGGGGAAGGGCGCGGCTGCGCAGGATCCGGCAAAGGCCGGAGCGTCCGACAACAAGCGGCCCGAAGCCGAACCGCGCCCCGCGATCAAGGCCGCCGCCGCGCAGCAGGCAGCGCCGCCCATCACCCTGACCCCGACACAGGCAGCCAATGACGCGGCGGTGAAGCGCGGCTATTGCGATTATGTCGAGGCAACCCGGCCGGTGCTCGATCCTGAGAAGGGCGCGCCGGCCGACCGGCAGGGGGTCGATCCCGCAGCCGCGGCGCGCGCGCGGTCCGATCAGCTCGTCGAGGCCTATAAGGGCATCGCGGCCGGCTTGAGCCCCGAACAGCATGAAGCGCTGCACGGGGTGATGCCGCAGCGGCTCGCGCAGGACCAGGCGCTGATCCGGAGCCAGGAGGCCGCAGCGGCGCAGGAGGCGCAGCGGCAGCAATCGCAGCGGGTGGTGGACACCAGCGCAGACGATGCCGTGCTTCACTATGGCACCCCAAGCTTTGGCCAGTCGATGGCGACCGGCCTCAGGCAGATCGAGGAGCAGGCAGCGCTCGGCGGCTGGCCGCCCGAGGCACGGCAGGCGGCCGAGACGAGGTTCATCTCGGGCGTTCACCGCAAGATCTCGGAATCCTATGCGGGCGGCGATGTCATCCTGGGCGCCGAGCATCTGCGCCTGTTCGGCGCGCACATGACGTCTGAGGATCGCGATGCCGCGTGGCACGCGCTTCACGGCCCGCTCGTCCAGACCCAGGCGGTGGCCGATGCCGACACGCCGTGGATCGCCAACGCCCCCACCGCGCCGCTGACGCCGCAGGGCGACCCGGCGCTGCTGGTGCAGCGGATGCTCGCCATCACCCCGGCCGGGCCCGCCGGCAACGAGGCGAGCGGGGCAGGCGACACGACTGATCTGCCGGCGCTGGTGGCGCAGTATGGCGGCGATGCGGCCAAGGCCTGGGCAGCCTCGGCGATCGGCGCCGACGCGCTCGATGCTTTGGTGGCGCGGCATGGCGCGCGCTGGTTCGGCGCGATGCCGAAGGACGCGCGCAACCAGGTTGCCGCGAACATGGCGATGCTGGGCGCCGCCACCGCGCCGCGCCGCGCGCCGACACCGGCCGAGCGGGCCAGGCTGGCAGGCGATATCGAGGACCAGCCCTGGTCGGACGAGCGCAAGCGAAACGCCTATGCCGAGCTCAACACCCGGATCGGCCTCGAGGCGAAGCGGGTGAAACAGGCGCAGGACGATGCCTGGGAGAAGGGCAATGCGGCGGCCGA
The DNA here is from genome assembly GCF_039522915.1 of Sphingomonas oligophenolica. Taxonomy (NCBI): domain Bacteria; kingdom Pseudomonadati; phylum Pseudomonadota; class Alphaproteobacteria; order Sphingomonadales; family Sphingomonadaceae; genus Sphingomonas; species Sphingomonas oligophenolica. Next base: position 71,935 of record NZ_BAAAEH010000060.1, on the reverse strand, counting down.
TCAGCTCGGCGCCGGGTTCATCTCGATCAACCAGCTGCCGCCGGCGGTCCGCATCGGCCTCGCCCCCGAAGCGCTCGCCGCGCTGATGCTGCGCGCCGATCGCAATGTGCACCCGGTGACGGTGCCGGCGCACGGCGATGTGGCGATGGGGCTCAACCGGATGGCGGCGAACGATCCCGAAGCGTTCGCGAAACAGGATCTGCGCCTCTATCGCGACCAGATGCCGCCGGCCGAATATGATGCGCTCGACCGGGTGCAGAAGGCGTGGGGCGGGTATCCGCCGGGGGCGCATGGGATTACGCAGCAGCGCGCTGTCGAGAAGATCGCGGCAAATGGTCTGAACCTCGATCCGCCGGTAGATCCTGGCGATGCCGGGGACGATACGCCAGCGGACGTGCGACTGGTGGCGCCGGACGCGGCTGATGGCCGTGACGATGAGCGCAGCCGCTGGGATCAGGCCGTTTCGGCCCTCGAGAAATCCGGCGCACCCCAGGTCGAAGCCGGCGAAGATGCCGACGGTCCCAGGGTCGTTGCCGCATCGGCGAACGACGGCGCCGCGTCAGGCGGCGCCGGCCAGGCGGCGCTCAACGCGGCCGACCGGGCGAAGCGGCACGAGCAGATTTCGAGGAAGCTGGCAAATGATCTCGGCATTCCGTTCGAGGAAAATCCACCGGCCGGGCCGGTGCCGGTGCAAAAGCCGCCAGCGTCGCGCGCCGCGGCTGCCAAACCCTCTGCTAGCGGAACAGCATCGAAAGGGACGTCGGCATCCCCTGCGGGCTCGGTTGTGGCTCCAAGCGCGCGTAGTGGAGCGGCCATAAAAAGGGCGTGGCCCGTTCCCTATCCTTCTCCCGCTGTGCATTTGCCGGCCGGCAGAAGCGATTATCTTCCACGCAGGAACGACGTCGGCCCTAACCAGGGGCACCTCTATGCCGACGGAAGATATTCGCCCGAGGGCAAATACAGGCATGGGCGTCCGCATCATGGCGATGATCTGCCGGGCGTAATCGGCGATCCAGTCGGATCAGCCGCGGATGGCGTCGTTTTCAAGACCGGCACCCAGCATGAGAAGGTCTGGGCGAGGGATCCGAAGACCCGTCAACGCCTGCTCAAAAAAGACAAGAACGGCAAGTTGGTGCCTTACAAAGTGCCCGGACCGAAGATGGCCGGGTGGGGAAACTGGATCCAGGTGCGGCACGCTGACGGTTATATTACGCGTTACGCACATCTGAAAACCAAGCCCAACCTGATTGACGGCACAGCGGTCCGGCTCGGTCAGCAGATCGGCGTCCTCGGGACGACAGGAAATGCATGGAACCAAGGCAGTCATGTCCACTTCGAGGTGCAGGACGTAAACGGGAAACATTATGATCCGGGGGAATGGATAGCGGGGCGGCTTCCGCCCGCGCCGGCGCGTAGAAAGATCGCAAGGACGCATTGACACGTTCGGAACAAAAGAAGACCATAACTCTCCAATAAATGGGGCGTGAGGACTGTAGAATGGCGCGCGAACTGACCGGCATAGTTGTCGCGGCCTCGCTGGCGCTTTCGGGTTGTCGTTGGAGCGATAGGGCAAGTGCGCCCGATCCGGCTGATCGTCCGGCAACCAGAAACGCGACTGGCATGCTCACTCAACGAAAGGCGAGCGAGGCCGCTCCTCACGTTACAAAGATCGCGGCCAAAAGCGCAGGTCCAAGTTCGGCTTCGGTAGCGACAGCGGAGAGTTCACAGACCTTGCGCTTTCCCTATTCGACAGAAGATAAAAAGAAATGGGTTATCTATTCTGAATCGGAAGAAGGAGATGGCAAGCACAAGGAATATAAGTTCGCTGGAGACTCCTATTCAAAATATTATACTGTAGTTACCGATATGAGCGACGGAGATCAGAGTTCGTGGATTGAGAATGACCGGCATAATGCGGCAGGTGACTCTGGGCGGTACGCGGATTACGTGGGTATCAGGAAATCGCGAGATAAGGCGTTTGTATTCTTTTATTATTTGCCCGATGACGAATCTCTAGGAAGTTATGATATTGTTCGCATTGAAGGTGGTCGGGCCCTGATACGGAGTTGCACGATCAAGCAGGTTACTCTGGAAATTGCTGCCGGAAAGCATTTCAAGACAAAGAAGCAATTAATAGCCGCTCGGTTTGGCATCGCACCGTTGGCGTTGGATTTGCTGACATCGGCGGAGCCCGACTTGAAGCGGGATGATTGCCTGGACGAACATGATTGAACGCAGGTGAGGTGAGCGCGACCACTAAATACATGGCGCGCTGACGGCGGGAGGAAACTCCATATTTTTGAACGGGGCCGCCCTCCACCCATGATGCGCAATGCCTTCGTTGCGGGCTTGAGAAGTCCCGATCGACAGCTTGGCTTTCGCGCGGCTTTGCGGAAATCATTGACACAAGAAGAACAAATGAAGATCATTTGCGGCGAAAGTCGAAGCCATGGGGGGATAGGATGGGGCGGGGAAGGATCCGGTTTGGCATTGCAGTCTTTCTGCTCCTTTGCTCCGCCTGCGGACAACGTCAGGGCGACGTCTCGGCTAAGCACGAGACGCTCCTAAATTTGAACAGCGCCTCGGAGATGCCAACCACAGTCGTGAAGCAAACTCCGCCCACGGCGAGAGGCGCGCCGCATCCGCTCGAGCAGGTCTTGCGCTTTCCGAACCCCGGCGAGGCGGGCTGGAAGCAGTGGATTACCTACTCCAAGTCAGAGAAGGGTGACGAAAAAGAAGAACTTTACCGTATTCCAGGCGACTCTTTTTCAAAATATTATGAGGTGCATTTGTACTCAGGGCAAGGAGACGAATCGTCCGATATTCTCGACGACACGAATAATATTGTAGGTGACTTGGGATGGTACGCCGATCTAGTTGGCATCAGGAAGACCCCGCAAGCCATTACCGTATTTGCATATTATTTTTCGAATGGCGATCCGGAGAACGATGAGGGTCTCGGCGGCTACCAAATTGGCAGAATCGAACATGGTCGCGTCAAACATTTTCGATGTGTCATTACGAAAGAGACCCTCGAACTCGCTGTTGGCCGACATTTCGGGACGAGGAGGCAGTTGGTGGCAGCGAGCGAGGAAAATGCGACCGCGGTGGTGGATTTACTGACATCGTCCGAGCCTCAAATGAAGCGCGATCATTGCTCGTAAGCCCCCTGATGGGCGGGTGGACATAGGTTGATAGTGCTTCAAGCAGCAGGATCGTTGCAGACGACTGAAAAAGCTTCGGTCGGACGGCGCGCTCACGACGCCCGGGGCACTGATTCACGGCCAGGGACACCTCGCTTACGCCATGCCTCCAGAACCAGGAGGTGCCCATGGCCGCGACCATTGAGTCAATCACCCAGGCGGTGCGCTGAGATGCCCGTCGTCCCGATCGAAGAGAACAAGGTCGGCATTGCGAGCCTGACCGACGCGAAGCTCAGGCCGGCCGATCTTTCCGGCTCGGGCCTCGATGCGATCGGCAGTGGATTGCGCGCCGTCGGCAGTGCTGGAATGGATCTCGGCAAGGCGGTCGGCAGCAAGCCGCCCGCGGCAAGGACGGATCGTGGCGCAGCCTCGGCCAAGCCGGCGGAGAAGGGCGCGGCTGCGCAGGACCCGGCAAAGGCCGGAGCGTCCGACAACAAGCCGCCCGAAGCCGAACCGCGCCCCGCGATCAGGGCCGCCGCCGCGCAGCAGGCAGCGCCGCCCCTCACTCTGACCCCGACACAGGCCGCCAATGACGCGGCGGTGAAGCGCGGCTATTGCGATTATGTCGAGGCAACCCGGCCGGTGCTCGATCCCGAGAAGGGCGCCCCGGCCGACCGGCAGGGAGTCGATCCCGCAGCGGCAACGCGGGCGCGGTCCGATCAGCTCATTGAGGCCTATCAGGGCATCGCGGCTGGCTTGAGCCCCGAACAGCACGAAGCGCTGCACGGGGTGATGCCGCAGCGGCTCGCGCAGGACCAGGCGCTGATCCGGCGCCAGGAGGCCGCAGCGGCGCAGGAGGCGCAGCGCCAGCAATCGCAGCGGGTGGTGGACACCAGCGCAGACGATGCCGTGCTTCACTATGGCACCCCCGCCTTTGGTCAGTCGATGGCGACCGGCCTCAGGCAGATCGAGGAGCAGGCGGCCGAGACGAGGTTCATCTCGGGCGTGCACCGCAAGATCTCGGAATCCTATGCGGGCGGTGACGTCATCCTGGGCGCCGAGCATCTGCGCCTGTTCGGCGCGCACATGACGTCTGAGGATCGCGATGCCGCGTGGCAGGCGCTGAGCGGCCCGCTGATCCAGACCCAGGCAGTGGCCGATGCCGACACGCCGGGGATCGCCAACGCCCCCACCGCGCCGCTGACACCGCAGGGCGACCCGGCGATGCTGGTGCAGCGGATGCTCGCCATCACCCCGGCCAAGCCTGCCGGTAACGATGCGAGCGGTGCAGGCGACACGACCGATCTGCCGGCGCTGGTGGCGCAATATGGCGGCGACGCGGCCAAGGCCTGGGCGGCATCGGCGATCGGCACCGACGCGCTCGATGCTTTGGTGGCGCAGCATGGCGCGCGCTGGTTCGGCGCCCTGCCGAAGGACGCGCGCAACCAGGTTGCCGCGAACATGGCGATGCTGGGCGCCGCCACCTCGCCACGCCGCGCGCCGACGCCGGCCGAGCGGGGCCAGGCTGGCCGGCGATATCGAGGACCAGCCCTGGTCCGACGAGCGCAAGCGGAACGCCTATGCCGAGCTCGACACCCGGACCTTGCTCGAGGCGAAGCGGGTGAAACAAGCGCAGGACGATGCGTGGGAGAAGGGCCTTGGGGTCGCCGGGAAGCTCGGCGCTGGGTTCATCTCGATCAACCAGCTGCCGCCGGCGGTCCGCACCGGCCTCGGCCCGGAAGCGCTCGCCGCGTTGACGTTGCGCGCCGATCGCAATGTCCACCCGGTGACAGTGCCGGCGCATGGCGATGTGGCGATGGGGTTGAACCGGATGGCGGCGAGCGACCCGGAAGGGTTCGCGAAGCAGGATCTGCGCCTCTATCGCGACCAGATGCCACCGGCCGAATATGATGCGCTCGACCGGGCGCAGAAGGCGTGGGGCGCCTATCCGCCTGGGGCGCACGGGGTCACCCAGCAACGAGCGCTCGAGAAGGTTCGGGCGAGCGGACTGGATGCCGGGGCGGGCGGGGCCATCGCGAGCCAATATGAAGACGCCACTGGTTCTTCGCGATCGACCCAGCCACCACCAACGGACGAGGAGGTCGATCGTCTCGCCAATATCGGCACGATACCGGCAGCATTGAGAGGCGCTGATGCGACCAAGGCCACCGTGCGGGCTATGCTGCTTCGCGGCTGGACTTCGGATCAGATTCAGAACCAGCTCTATGATTCCTATGTCACCAGCCACCTCCGCCATGGATTGGAATCGCCGGGCGAATCCATCGGCCCCGAGGCTGACACGGGCGAGCCGGACCATGCTGCCTCGGGGGAGCAGGTCGAGACAATCGGGAATTCGCCGGGGATGTCTACGGCTGCGCATCTGATGCCGGTCAATTATGGCACGGGAAAGCGCCGCGCGACGAAACCGAAGCCATCGGCCCTGTCGGACGAAATCCCCGAATGGCTACAGAAACAAAGGAGGAGTATCCTACGGAGCCCGATATATGTCAGCTCATCCGATCAAGATGTTTACTATGCCGTGCGCAGGATGGGCAATCCCGATGGCTGGACAATTATATATACACACGGCGCAGTGAACCGGGACGGAAAGGTTTATGATCAAAGTCGGGGTATTCCGCATAAGGAAATGCCCGCGATCAAGATATTCGAGCAGCTTAGAAACCTTCCTGGCTATGATCCGAGAGCAAAGATATTGCTGACGGCCTGCTATGCCGCGAATGACACGACGGCACGAGATCTTTCTGCGATAACGCATGGCGTCGTTTATGCAGCAAAAGGCTATGTCTCCGAACCTTCGGTACGGAAAAATATATACCGCCTGACCGTGAATAACCAATATGGCCAGATCACCGGATACGCCAAGTTCGTAAATGGAGTAGAGGTTCCATCAGAACTCTTGTCAGTCAACTATGATACTAAGACCCATTCATGGAACTCAGTGATACTCAAAAAACCCGCGCCTGTCGGCGACCGCAGTCCTTCGCCAGGCAAAGAACCCTGGTTGTGGCGGATGTTTCACTGACGGCGGTTCAAATCGGAAACTGGCATTGACTTGGGGCGAACAAAAGGTGATCATCGCAGCGTAGCCAAGGGAGTCGGCTGTCGGGGAGCGCAGTTGCCCTGACCTGGCGGGACGATCGCCATACCCGGGAGAAGCGCGGAATGAGGTTCGCTCAAACAGGATGGGTCGCACTCGCGTTTCTGCTGAGCGCCGGCGCAACCATATGTTATTTGGTGGTTTGGCCCCGGGCGACATTCCTGGAATGCTGGAATGGTTATGCCGAGATCCCGCTCGAGGAGCAGGGACCTCAGTGGGGCGACCTCAAGGGCTGCCGGGAAACATCTGTGGCCGAAGCAAAAAAGGGCAATGTCAAAGGCGCCGAACTTGCCGCGTTTCTCTATTCTGGCACTGACGACACAAAAAATGTTGCTTTTTTTACCGTAGAGCGGTCGAACTAGGAAGCGAAAGGTCGAAGTCGGATCTTGCTTCCGTTCTCAGCGTGGATGGTTTGAAGAATTGCCCCGAAATACTCGACTTGATTCGGTCTTATCGGCCGTCGGGGAAATACCCTGAGGGGGAGCGGATGGACGGTTATTCTCTGGCCGCCATGAAGAAGGAATGCGAAGAGCATCTGACCGCGAGAGCGAAATGATTGCCGTTGTTGATAGGGACAATGTGCATGCCGGTTAGTGATCCGCGCCGACAGATTCCCGCGATCCTGATAGGCCTCGCGGTGCCGCCTTTTATCGGCGGATTTCTGGCGAGGCCCTATGTCGAATTCGTTCACGCATCCGGCTCGATGGTGCGCCCCCATATGGTGCACGTCGTGTTCGTGCTCGAAGGCATCGCCATTGCGCTGCTGCTGATCGCATGCGCGCTGAAGCTGAGCGGCAAGGCGCCGCGCTGGAACTGGCAAGCCATGCTGTTCCTGTTCGTGGCGCTGGCATTGGTGATCGCAGCAGGATTCCGGATTGACTATGCGCGCAAGCTTGTCTGGCCTACCACCTATTTAACCGAATAGTATATCCGAGTTTATCTATATTCTATAATGTAGAACAATGCAATTTATTACGAACGTGTCTGGCGTGAAAGGCAGTTGTATATTTATCGGGGTTTATTGAAGGTAGGAGAGAGGTCCCGTGCCATCACATAACTGTAACTTGATACGTGGATCGACACCGCGGGGGCTCGGTGTACTCGGCGAACGCGTGTATTCAAGGCGATTATAACGTGTTGTGCCGGCGCGCTGCTCGTGTTGCCGTGTTCGTCATTACTGGCACGAGGTTCATCTTTAGTTGAGAAAATTGTCTATCATTATTGTCCTCCGCTCGGTGCCAATGACACCATATAAGAAGAATTGAAATATTATCACGGCGTCAAGATCGCCACGGGCGCAAGGCGCATTTACAGAAAGCCCGCCAATGTTCCTGGCATCAGGAACTATATTATAGACGTTGGCGGAGAGGGTTATGGAAATAGAGAAATATCAGATTTTTCTATTATTAGTCCGCGCAATAAGCGCTTATTTTTTACGCATATACATAATGAGTGGTCGATGAGGAGCAGTGTTTCTACCGACACTTACTATATACTCACTGAACCTATACCATTGGAATCCATTATAAATGGCCGCGGGCCGGGTTGGGCAACGACGCGAGACGATGCTCCCGCTGATGGTTGGACCTTCCCGTATACGCTAGTCGAAATTTCTGGTGGCCTGGTGCGGCAATTTCGATGCGTCTTCGACAAGCGCATATTCACCTCACCGGAGCAAAAAAAGGTGTTGGCGACATGGGGTGGCGCGATCAGGCCCGATACTGCAATGCGTATGGTTGCTGTCTGGCTGTCTGAACATGGCGCACGGATGAAGGCCGATCGCTGCTGGCGACGTAGGTAACTGACCCTCGATTATTGACTTGGCCCCAAAAAACCCGCGCGACTGGATCGATCAGCGAAAAATAGACGCCTGGCCGCGTCTTTTGAGCGACAATGGGATGTCATTCGAAACGCTGATTGCTCAGCCTATCCCGTGCCGCGCTGCGCGGAGCGGCTCGACGATGCGTTGCGCCAAATGTTTGCTGAGATAAAGAAGTGATCTCGCCACCCCGAGGGCAGCACAAAAGGCCGCTGCAGCGCCGCAGGCAACGCCGCCCACCACCCTGACCCCGACACAGGCCGCCAATGACGCGGCGGTGAAGCGCGGCTATTGCGATTATGTCGAGGCGACCCGGCCGGTGGACCCAGGCCTGAGGTGCCTGACCTGACAGGGTGGTGATCATCAAGCGCTTATGGAAAAAGCGGCGACTGATTTGAGTTGTGAACCGCCAGTGTTTTCGTCTTTGGTAACGCATTCGACATGCGGCAAATGTGACTTTTCACGACGGTCCGTTGCGTTCATCCTGCGTCCTGGAAAAGTGAGAGGCTCAGGCCAGTGTTCAGGAAATTCGCGCCATTTTTCATCGCCGCGCTTCCAAGCGGCCTGGGCATAGCCCTGCTGATACTGCCGCTTTCGCCATCGATCTATTGGCTGACATTGTACGGACATCGATGTTTCGAGGGCGCCGGGCCAGTATCGCCCGATTCCGCGCCCCTCTGCTTGGTCAAATCCGCTCTGGAGGCGCCCTTTGTCTTTCTACTGGGCCCCTTGGCACATGATGATGAGCAGCCGCCCGATGTTTGGCCCGGTGTCTTCCTTACTGCGTTGATCATTGGCGTCTCGTTCGCGATGATCAGGGCGTATCGCTCCTTCTCGCGATCGGTCGGCAAATAGCAGATCTGATAATTTTCGATATCCAGAGCGGCGTACGTGAGACCTGGTCCAGCAATCAGGAAAGGATCGGTTCGATTCACTCCTGGGGGCGAGTGTGGAAAGAACCCGAGCGGTTGGAATGCCGTCCCGGTTCCGCCTGCTCTTTGACATGACCGTTTTATTCGATCGGCGGGCTACCCCACAGGCCTGCTGTTCCTCCTTTGCTCCCGCTGTTCCGCCGCTGTTCCGCCGCTGTTCCGCCGCTGTTATCGTCGCTGTTCCTCTCGCTGTTATCCCGCTGTTCCTGAATAACAGCGGGATGTTCGGTAAAATTTTGATAATGAACAAGAAAATTGAGCGGACACTCCAACATAACAGCGGCGAAAATAAAAAATCGCGGGGAACAGCGGGAAACAGCGGGAATCGGGGTCGCGGCTGGGCTCGCGGCCGGGTCCACTCAGGGCCAGGCAGGAGCAAGCTGAGCCCGATCCCCTCAACCTGGTGATCCGGATTTCCCGCGCCGCGCTCAACCTTCAACGTCATGGTTGGACCTGGCATCTGCGCCTGCACACGTAAGACTGTAGTTATCGATCCGATTTTCCAATCTGCCCGCGCGCGGTCGGTACCTCCGCCCGAATGACCTTCAGGTCCGGGCAAATCCATCATTCCGTCGATTCAACTCGTGCGCGACTCGCCCTATCCGGCCTCAATCATCAGGAGGTGCGTGTGGCCGCTATCAGCCCCAATGTTTCAAGCGGACCCTATGCCGCGGACGGATCACAGACGGTTTTTCCCTTCAGCTTTTCAATTGCCGCGGCTGGCGAAGTGGCAGTCGAGGTGAACGGCGCCCTGGCCTCGCCGGCGTCCTATACGGTAGCGTTCGGCGATACCGCCGGCTCAGTGACGTTCATGGCCGCGCCGGCTGCGGGCGCGCAGATCATGTTGCGCTCGAACCCCGATTATCTCCAGGCAAGCGATTTCGAGAATGAGGGCGCCTATAATCTGGCGACGGTCAACCAGATCAACCGGCGGGCGGCGATCCGTGATCTGGTGCTGAAGTCCGGGATGGATCGCTCCATCAGGGTGCCTCTTGGAGAGACGGGCAGCACCCTTCCGGCTGCGGCCGATCGCACGGGCCGCGTGCTCGGCTTTGGTACGGACGGCACGCTCATCGCCGTCGCCAATGACAGCGCTGCGGTAGCGGACGATGTCGCGCGCGCGGAAGCTGCAGCCGCGGCGGCTGAAGATGCATCGTCGGGCGTGGCGGGCGTGGCGGCAGCGGCACTGGCTGATGCGGACCGCGCTGAGCTTGCGGCAGCCGCGGCGGCGCTCAGCGCCGGCATCTTCGCCAACGAGGCGGCCGGCCGCGCGGCCGTGGCCGATGGCGTGCGCTTCACCACGGTTGGATCGACCAGCGACAAGGCGGTCGATATCTGGCAGCGGGTCAACAGCAGTTCGTCGACGCTGCTGCGGTCCTATCCTTCGCTCGATGCTCTCAATGCAGCCATAGCGGCGCTGACTGCGGCTTACGCGGCCGGTCGGCTGTCTGATGACGGCTTTGTTGGCGCTCGGGAGGCCTCTGTCTTTCCGGCTGCCCAAGCCGCCACGGTCAGTGGCAACAGCTTCACGCTGCCCACGAGCGTGGTCGGTATTCCGGTTACTCTAACAGGGGACCAGATCGGCGATACCACGACCGTCTTTACGGCAACCTTGCAGATCGTCTCGGGCAGCGCCGGCACGGCTTTCACCCTCGCGCTCGCTCGCTGGTACAATGCCTCGGGCGTCCAGATCGGCAGCGACGTGGCGTTGACCAAGACGACGACGGCGATCACGCTGACGGGTACGCAACCAGCGGGCGCACGTTCGCTATATTTTTATGTTGTCGCGCCCGCAACGACAGTCTGCCGCTTCCTGACCTATCAGGCCGGCGCCCCGGCGCGCCCGACAACCGACGCATGGTATCTGTCGCTGCTCGGCGCTGGCGTGGCCAGGAACGACCCGATGCCGCTCGCCTTCACGGTCGCCGACAGCGCATGGAGCCCACTCACCGGGCGGGTCACCGTTCCGGCCACTGGGGGAGGCCTCTTCGCGGTCACCGTTCCCAGTGGTGTGAATGACGGCGATGTAGTGTGGGCGTTCTTCGACAGCCCTCTCGAGCCGACCGTGTGGATCCAGACCGTCAACGCCAGGTTCGGCGCGTCCGGCGGCGGCAGCGGCAATCATTATTCGTCGCAAATCCTGCACGTCGGCGGCAACCGCTTCGCGGTCGCGCTGTTTGTCCAGTCGGCAGCAGACGGCGCGTTCCAGGGCGTGCGGTGGACCTGGAACAATACGGGCGCCGCGACCTATTTCGAGAACATCAAGCTCTATGTCGGGCCCAAACCACCTTTTGTGGAGAGCGTGTCGAACATCGTCCTGAAAGGCGTCCGCGACGAAATAGACAGCGCGCGGATCAAGCCCCTGATCACGCTCGCCGATGACAGCTGCGCCATCGCCTCCGATCAGCTCCAGCCACAGCCCCACAAGGAGCTGCGAAAATTCTTCGGCGTCGGCACCAAATTCCAGATGATGGCGACGCCGGGCAACACGCTCGCCCAGTCCGCCTCGACGGTCGGGCTGCTGCCGATCCATGTCAGCGTTTCCGGCGACGTCATCCCGGCATCGACAAGCCCGGTTCAGATCACGACGTGGGACTATGATCCGATCACGAGCAATTCTCCGCTCAATCCGGATTACGATCCCTATGCCTATCTGTGCGGTGTGCTCGGCCGGCTTAGCGCGGGCAGCTTTACCGGCAACAGCCCCGCTACCCTGTATTTCACCCCGGTTACCGCGCCGGCATGGCCGATCGACGTTCCGGCCGGATCGAAGCTGATCCTCAGGAAATCGCGGAAGCGCAAGGGCGGTCTCACGCTGTTTCCGATATCCTCGGTCAATGGCACCGGGGGCGGCTTCGCATCGGTCACGGCGTTTGTCGACGCGGTCTTCGCCGCCAATGATCCGGCGACGATCGCGGGCTTCCTGGGCCTGACGCCAAGTCCCTACGGCACAGGAGCCTCGGCGCTAACCCCCTTCGTCGGCAAGTCCTATTACAGCCGGCTCTTCAATCCGAACATCATGTCGGCAGCGACGGTCGCCGAAGCGCAATCGCTGTTTGGATGGAACTGGACCGGGACTGAATACGCCGACTGGCTCGCCGGCAATATCGGCATCCCGGGATCGATGCGCTTTTCCGGCGACGGCTTCCACCCCTTCAACGATGTCGCGGCCTATGTGGTGGCGAAGAACCTGTTCATCAGCGCGCCGGTGACTTCCTATTTGGAGAATTGGGCATGACCCCGCTTAGCCAGCTATATGCAGAGCTTCGCGACGGCCAGGGCGCCGATCGTTCGCTCGATCAAGAGATGAACGCCTATACGCGAGCGGTAGAGGGTGTGGACGGTTATATCCGGGCGGTCACCGCGCTCGATTATGACGCCGTATGGACACTCGACGGCATCCCTATCCAGTGGACGCTTCCGGTTCCGGAGCGGCGGATTGAAGTGAATGGCTTCGCGGTAACGGGTTGGATTGACGAAGACTCCCCCATCACCGAGTGGCATGCGGAGAAGCCCCGCGCGATCTGTATGCTGGCTATCAAGCTCCGCATGTTGCTTGAAGCATGAGCGCCCCCGCTACCCTATTGCCCCTGCGCGGCACGCCTCGCTATCTCGGCCTCCATCAGGTTCGCCATGTCGGGATCGGCCACTTCCTCGATGTCGTGCAGGCCAGCATCCGGACATGCGCGCTGGTCGGCGAACTTCGCCGCTCAGCGCCCGCTCGCGGACACCGGCGGCCGCAGCACGTTTGCGCCGCGCTCTGCGCCAAGGCGACCGCCTTCACCAGAACCTACTCGGCAATAAGTGCCACGGATTTCAAGTGCCACGGATTTCGAGCTAAAAACCAGGTCACCACCACGCAGGTGGATCTTCTGACGCTACGCGGCCTCAACATATTGGGACAGCCGCGGATCGTGCGCGAACCGATCGGCGTGGCTGTCGAGGAAGCCGAGCCGCGCGGAAGGGTCGCGGTACGTCGACCATTTGCTGTTCGAGAAGCCTGCCAATTCGAGCGCATTGGCCAGCTCGGCACGCGAGTAGATGTAGCGGTGGTCGTGCCCATAAAAGGTGTCGTTCACCAGATCGCACGGCGCTTCGGTCGCCAGCCAGTCCAGGTCCGGAGTGGCGATGCGTATCGTCCCGCCCGGCTTCAGCACGCGCCGGCACTCGCGCAGCAGGGCCAGGCCGATCGGCTTTTCGACATGCTCGAGCACTTCCTCGAAGAAGATCAGGTCGATCGAATTCGCGGCAAACGGCAGCGGCTTCGTCAGGTCGACATAGCTGTCGGCCCGCGGATCGATATCCACCGTCAGGGCGCCGTCGATCAAATTCCCCCCGCCGCCGAGATTGAGGAGGCGCGGGCCGGTGCCGGATTCCCATCTGCGGCGATAGCCGGCGGAAACGATCGGTCCCACCATTGGCCATATGGCGGGCACCTTCGTCGCGACGAATCGCGCCGCCGCATGCAGCGCGCCATATCGGCCGGCATAGAGTTTCCACCGGCTCAGAAGCCCCTGTGGTGCAGGCCTCTGGTGCGAGAACAGGGCGGCAAGCTCGGTCATCCCGGCCAGCGTAAAGTATCTTTCCCCGTCAACGCAAATGCGGGGCTCCACTGTCAGCCATCCCCCCCAAAATTCCCCCAAATCAACCGGAGCACGCCATCCCATGCCCCGCACCACTGACTCGGCCACTGAAGGCATCGACACCGGTATCGCGCTTCTGCTCGGCGAGATTCGCGGCCAGATGCGCGAGCTCATCCACTCGACCAACAATGCGGGCATGAAGATCGATGCGCTCGCCGCGCGCGTCTCGGCGCTCGAGGCGGAGCATAATCGGCGCCAGGGGGCGAACAATGTCGTCCAGGCGCTGCTGAAGAGCCCGGCATTCGGCTGGCTGGTCGGCATCGCCGTCTCGGCCTGGGCGATCCTGTCGGGGAAGGTGCACCCATGATCCACAGCCAGGCCGCGCGCGACCTGATCGCGCGCTTCGAGGGCCGCCGCCGGCAGGCCTATCCCGATCCGGCGACGGGTGGCGACCCGTGGACGATCGGCGTCGGCCATACCGGGCCGGAGGTTCGCAAGGGGCTGATATGGGACGATGCCCGGATCGACGCAGCGCTCGATGCTGATCTGAAGCGCTTCGATCAGGGCGTGACGGCGCTGCTCGACGGCGCGCCCACCACGCAGAACGAGTTCGATGCGCTCGTCTCCTTCGCATTCAACCTCGGCCTCGCCAGCCTTGCCCGATCGAGCCTGATCCGCCGCCACAAGGCCGGCGACTTCGAAGGCGCCGCCACCGTCTTCGCGAAATGGAACAAGGCGCGCGGCGAGACGATGGCCGGCCTCACCAGGCGACGCGCCGCCGAGGCCGATCTCTACGGGAGGCACCAGCGATGAGCTTCAATTTCCTGCGCGGGCCGAGCAACCAGCATCTCGAGCTGTCGCGGCTGCTCTGGGCGGTCTCGGTCGTCGCCGGGATCGGCTTCGCCGGCGCGCATCTCTGGCTCGATCACGCCTTCAGCATCATCGAGTTCGGCACCGGCATGGCGCTGCTGATGGCGGGCGGCGGCGGCGCGACGGCGATCAAGGACACTGCCTCGGCCCGGGTCGCGGCTGGGGCGTCGTCGGGCATGGGGGCAGGGCAGTGATCCCCGATCGCCGCCTTCTCGCCGCCGGCCTCGCCGCCGCCATGCTCCTCCTGCTGCTCGCGCTGGTCGGCTGGCATGAATGGCAGGTCGCGCGCACCGCCAGGGCCGAGACGCGGCTGGCGGCGGGGCAGGCGGCAGCCGCGCTCGCCAGCGGCCGGGATGCGGGCAACGCCATCGGCAACCGGATGGACGCCGATGCCGAAACCGACACCATCACCAGGGAAAACGACCATGCGATACGCACTGCCCCGGGCGCGGACGCGCCTGTCGATCCTGCTCTCCGCGACGCTGGGCTTGCCGGCCTGTGCCGGCGCGCCGCCTATCGTCGCGACCCCAAATGCCTGCAGCACGCTGATCCCCGATAGCTGGCGCGCGCCGGTCCCGGGCGCCGACCTGCCGGGCGGAAAGACGGTCGCCGACTGGATCGCGTTCGGCGACGCCCAGACCGGGCAGCTCGACAAGGCGAACGGCCGGACGACCGACGCGCTCGCCATCATCGGCCGCTGCGAGAGGCGCGATGCCGCCGCGGTGAAGAAGGCGCGCCCGAAATTCCTCGGGCTGTTCTGACCGTCAGCGTGTCGCCGCCCGTCTGGCCAGCTCGGCTTCGATCAGGTTGGCCATGTCGGGATCGGCGGTTTCGTCCATCGCGCGCAGCCGCGCATCGGGATAGAGCTGCCGGTCGCCGAAGCGGGCAGTCCATTGCGCGCGCTCGCCGGCCGAAAGGGGCGGGTGAAGCAGCACCGCCGCCGAGAACAGGCCGATGAACGCAACAAAGGCCCCAGCCCGAACCGGCCGGAAATGCCTGCGCGCCAGGGTCGCCAATCCCGCCTTCACGCCTCGCCCGCGCCTCCCTGACCTGGTCCGGCCGCGGGGATGCCACCGCTCCGCTCCGGCCGAATCGTTCCTTGTTTGTTCTTATAGGCACCTGTGGAACGAGGGCAAGCCCGGTCGGGATCGGCCTCGATGAGATAAGCGCTTACGGTGTTTTCCGAGCTACCCGACATCCGTGCCATCGGCTTAAACTGATGGCGCCGGTGATGTTCCCGGTGGTGCCCCGACAGGCATTTGTGCCGGTCTGCATCCATTTGCGGGACGATTTTCGAGAAGATTGAGCCATTTTGGAAGCACTAAGTCAGCGCTCGTGCGTAGATGCGGTAGCAACGGGCATGAACGACCCCATATGAAGGAAATGATGGTGATCAGGAATTCGAAGAGCGAGCTTGCCGATCTCGTCGGGAAGGCGCTCGCCATGGCTGACGAACTCGGATTTGCCGAGGTGGGTCTGCGCCTCGACCAGGCGCTGATCGCGCTCACCGGTGCGGGGGTGGCGCCGCCGGCTGACTATCTCGAAGTGCGGGTGACTGAATTGTCGTGACCGGCTTTCGCCGGTGTGGCGCGCGCGCCTGATCGGGCAGCCGTGCCTCCTGAATTGCGCCTCAATGCTAAGTTTTTGTCGCTCTTGAGTTTTCCCGGCTGCTGCGCGATCATCGCCTGATCGAGTCGCGCACCGTCAGGGCGGATCGCCGCTCGGCTCAAGGGGGGGAATGCCATGAAACTGATGTATCGCGCCGCTTCGGCGGCACTTGTTCTCGCGTGCGCCGGCCAGGCCGCCGCCGCCGGACAGACCACCGCGCCTGCCGTCACCACCGCCGCCGCGCCAGTGCCGGTTGGCGCGCCCGTTGTCGGCGTCGCCCGGCCCGAGGCAACGCCAGGCGCGGTGCTGCCCAGCAACACCGAGCTGCTGCTTCGCCTCAACAGCGAGGTCAATTCGAAGAAGATCAAGGTCGGCCAGCGTTTCGACCTGACGGTCGCCAACGACGTCATGCTCGGCACCGTGATCGTCATTCCGCGCGGTACGCCGGCGGTCGGCGAAGTCACCTATCGCACCGGCAAGGGCGCGTTCGGCAAGTCGGCCAAGATCGAGGTCGACATGCGGTCGATCCAGCTCGGCGGCCAGATCATCCCGATCACCGGCCATTACCGTGAAGAGGGCAATGGCAACACCGGCGCCGCGGTCGGCGCGGTCGTTGCGGTGGGCGTGTTCGGCGCCTTCGTCACCGGCCACAGCGCCATCCTGCAGCAGGGCCGCGAGTTCAAGGCATTCACCACCGCGGTCATTCCGGTCGTGATGCCGGCAACCCCGACCAGCTGACGACCGGGCAGGGGCGCCGCGATCCGGCGCTCCTGCAGCGGTTCAGGCGCGAACGGCCGCAAACCCGTTGCGCCTGCACGCGCTACCCCCTAGGGGGACCGCAGTCGGGGAGTGGCGCAGTCCGGTAGCGCGCCTGCTTTGGGAGCAGGATGTCGCAGGTTCGAATCCTGTCTCCCCGACCATCTTCCCCTACCGAAGCAGCGCCGGCCGCCCGGGCATCGATCGCCTCGGAAGATCGGCACGCCGGGTTGTTGGTATCTGCCGCCATCCCGATTATCGTCATTCTTTTGGGGAGCCGCGATGGCTGCGACGACCATCCCCGGCGATCGACAGGCGCAGCGCCGGATCCTGGGCGCGGTTCTCGCCGGCGGCCGATCGCGGCGTTTCGGCAGCGACAAGGCCCTGGCCGAGCTCGATGGCCGCGCCCTGATCGATCGGGCGATCGCTGATCTTTCCGCCAGCGTCGAGGCTGTCGCCGTGTGCGGGCGCGAGGTCGCGGGCCGGCTCTCGCTGCCCGATCGGCCACGCGCGGATCTCGGGCCGCTCGGCGGGCTGAACGCGGCGCTCCATCATGCCGCCGGGCACGGCTATGCCGGGGTGCTCAGCACCGGCTGCGACATGCCGGTTTTCCCCGCGCGCCTCGCCGCCATGCTCGTCGGGGAGGGGGCTGCGATCGTCGAAGGCCAGCATCTCGTCGGCTATTGGCCGGTCGCGCTCGCCGCCGCGCTCGACGCGCATCTCGCTGCGAGCGACGACAGGTCGATCAGGGCGTGGCTTGCGCTGGCGCGGCCTCGCATCATTGCCTTCGGCGCGCCGCTGCCCAACATCAACACGCCGGCCGACCTTGCCGCGCTGGAACAGGAATGGCCCGATACTGACGGGACGGGGTGACGCCGGACGGGGGGCGGCGCGGCGCGGTTTGCCGGCAATATTACTTTTCCCCAATCATCGATCTGTCTCGGTTACGCAACGAAACTGTCACGAACCCCTCCTAGCGCGACGATGCGCCGTCGTGGCGGAAGGGGAATTTTAGGAAAATGACGATTTCGACCGGGGCGCGGATGCGCCTTTTCGGTGTGAGCGCGGCTGCGCTCGTCACGTCCATGGCTCCAGCCGGTGCGCTCGCCGAAACGGCGCCCGCGACGCCGGCAGCCGCGACGCCGGCCAGCACCGGCCCCGCCGCCGCGGCCGATGATAGCCAGAAGATCGCCGAGGGCTCCGACGTCGTCGTCACCGCCACCAAGGCGAACGAGATCGCCCCGGTCACGGCCTCGCTACAGACCACCCAGCCGCAGGCGATCGTTTCTCGCACGTTCATCGAGGATTCGCTGCCCGCCACCGCCGATTTCAACCAGCTCGCGCTGATCACGCCGAGCTTTTCGAACACCGGCAGCAATGGCGGCGTCGGCATCAGCGAATCCAAGGGCCAGCTGCGCGGCTTCCAGGACGGCGAATACAACATCACCTATGATGGCGTGCCGTTCGGCGACACCAACGATCCGACGCACCATTCGAACACCTTTTTCCCGTCCGACACGGTGGAGACGGTGGTGGTCGATCGCGGCCCGGGCAACGCCGGCAATCTCGGCCAGGCGACCTTTGGCGGCAGCGTCAATCTCTTCTCGCGGGCGACCCGCGAGGATGCGAGTGCTGCGTTCCGCGGCACTTATGGCAGCTTCAACACCTTCCTTGGCCGTGCGATGCTGCAATCCGGGTCGATCGCCAAGCTCGGCGGAACCCAGATCCTGCTCGGCGGCCAATATGTCCGTACTGACGGGCGGCTGACCTACTCGCCATATCATCAGACGAATTTGTTCGGGAAGGTGGTGGTTCCGATCGGGCCCGACGTGAAGCTCACGATTCTGTCGACCTACAACAAGAATCACTTCAACCAGCCGGACAATGACGGCGCGACGCTCGCGCAGATCGCGATGTACGGCAAGAACTTCAGCCTTAACAATGATCCGAAGACGGCACAATATTACGGCTATAATTATACAGACAAGACCACCGATTTCGAGATCGTCAAGTTCGAGGCCGATATCGCACCGGGCACGCGGCTGGAAAACCGGGCCTATACCTATTACTACAACAACTCGACCTATTCTGATGCTGACGTCACCCTCACGGCGGCTGACGCGGCAAAGCTCAAGACGACAAATGCTAACGGTACCAAGAATGTCGGCGACCTGGCTGGCTATTCGAAGCTCAACAGCTATCGTACCTATGGTGATATCCTGAAGACAACGATCAATTTCGGCCCGGCGTCACTGCTGGTCGGCGGCTGGATCGAGTGGAACGTCACCCATCGCAAACGCTATCAATATGACATCACGAAGGGAAATGGCACGTTCACGGTCTATGACTATAAATATCTCTCGGTCGCGGGCAATCCCGGCTATATTAACTATGATCAGGATTCGCACGGTAACCAGGAGCAATTGTTCGCTGAGCTGGAAATCCGCCCGATCGAGGGGCTGAAGATCACACCCGGCTTCAAATATGTCAGCTTTACCCGCCAGATCAACGCGATCGCCAACCAGACGACGCATACGCCAGCCACTTTCACCGCGACCTATGATGCGTCCTTGCCCTTCGCGACGATCAACTATCAGCCGACCGAGCGGCTCGCGGTCTACGCTCAATATGCCAAGGGTTTCCTCGCGCCGCCGCTGAGCGTTCTCTATGTGGTCGATCCATCGGCGAGCTCAGTCAAGCCGCAGACCTCGACCAACTATCAGTTCGGCGCCGTATATCACGGTGCGCGCGTGTCGATCGACGCCGATATCTATGCGATCGACTTCAACAACAAGTTCGCGCACAAGACCGTTGGCGGAAACGTCGTTTACTACAATCAGGGCGGCGTTCTCTACAAGGGCATCGAAGGTCAGGCGACTTATGCCTTCGGCAACGGCCTCGCGATCTTCGCCAATGCCTCGCGCAATTATGCCAAGACCAAGGATGAACGAAAGCAGGTCGCCAACGCACCGTTCATGACGGCGGCCGGCGGCATCCTCTACAAGCGTGGTCCGATCAAGCTGTCGCTGATCGACAAATATACCGGCACGCAATATGCCGACAATGGCGAGCCGAAACAGTATCGCATTCCAGGCTATAATACGGCGATCGCGGCAGCGAGCTACGATTTCGGTATCGTTACCGCCGGTATCAACGTTTCCGACCTGTTCGACTCGACCAAGGTGACGAACATCTCGGTTAATGGTGCACCCTACGACCAGTATTATTTTCAGCCCGGGCGCGAAATAACCGGTAGCCTTTCCGTCAAATTCTGATGCTGAGGGCGGGCCTCGTCGTCGTGGCGGCGCTTGCCGCTGCGGCGCCCGCGCTCGGGAAGCCCACGCCGTTGCTCACGGCACGGGATCTCGACCCCGCCCTCGTGCTGCCGGCGCCGCCCGCGCCCGGCAGCGCGCAGGCCAGGGCCGAGCTGGCCGAATTGCACGCGGCCGAGGCCGCGCGTTCCGCCGCCGACGAGGCCGATGCGCGCCGCGACGGCGACACAAAGAACGCGACGATCTTCGCCGAAGTGCTTGGGTCGCGCTTCGACCTGTCGAAACTTCCCGCCACGCGCGCGCTGCTGGCCGAAGTCCGGGAAAGCGAGAAGGCGGCGGCCGATCGCGGCAAGGACGCGTTCCGCCGCCTGCGCCCTTATGCCGTCGACCCCACGCTCAGGAGCTGCAAGCGCAACGAGGATCTGCTGTCGAGTTATCCGAGCGGGCATACCTCCATGGCCTTCTCGATGGGCGAAACGCTGGCGCGGCTGGTTCCGGAAAAGGCAGCGCCGATCCTCGCCCGCGCCGCGCGCTACGGCCAGAGCCGCATCGTCTGCGGCCAGCATTTCCGCAGCGACGTCAGCGCCGGCCAGATGCTCGGCGTGCTGATCGCCGAGCGGCTGATGGCGAAGCCCGAGTTCCAGGCGGCGTTCGCGGCGGCGCGGGCTGAGCTGGTCGGGGCGGGGGTTGCCGCCTCCTGAAATCCGTCACCCCCGACTTGTTCCGGGGCCCACGGCTCCGCATTGCTATGGCTGCGACTCCTGCGGCACGGTGGATGCCGGAACAAGTCCGGCATGACGGAATTGCTTAAATCGCTCGCTTGGTCCGCATCGACCCCAGCCCCAAAATCATCGCCGGCAGGAACAGCAGCACCAGCGGTACCGCCGCGACCAGGCCGAAGATGATCGCCGTCGCCAGCGGTTGCTGCAGCCCCGCGCCCCGGCTCAGCCCGAGCGCGAGCGGGCTCAAGGTCAGGATCGCGATCAGCGCCGACATCAGGATCGGCCGCAGCCGTTTCGAGCCGGCCTCGCGCAACGCAGCCACATCGACCGGGCCGGGATCGATCTCGGCGAGGAAGAAGATGACGAGCTCGGTCACCATGCCGACCACCATGGTCAGCCCCATCAGCGCCGAGATGTCGAGCTCGATCCCCGTGATCCACAAGCCGCACAGCACCGCGGCGGCCGAGAGCAGCACCGTCGCGATCGCCGCCAGCGTCCAGGCGATCCGCTCGAACAGCAAGGTCAGCAGCAAGGCAGTCAGCAGCAGGGCGGCGGCGAACACCATCGTCAGGTCGGAGAAGCTCTGCTGCTGCTGCGCGTAGAGCCCGCCATAATCGACCCGCACCGACGCCGGCAGGCCGAGCCCGGCAACCGCCGCGCGCACATCCTTCATCGCCGAGCCGAGATCGCGCCCCTCGAGCCGCGCCGTCACCGCGACGAAGGGTGCGAGATCCTCGCGGGTCAACTGCTTCTGCCCGGCGACGACCGAGACATGGGCGATCTGGCTGATCCGCACCGCGTGGCCGTCGGGCGCGGTCAGCACGAGGTTGGCGATGTCGGCCGCGCGCGCGCGCAGATCGGCCGGCGCGCGCACCCTGACCGTGACGAGCTGCTCGCCGACCCTGACCTGGGTCGCCGCCGTCCCGCCGACCATCGCCTCGAGCTGGTTGGCGACAGTGTCCGGGTCGAGCCCCTGCTGGGTCGCTGCGCCGCGATCGACCGCCACCGCGATCGCATCGCCGGCGACGCGCAGGCCGTCGACCACTTCGACCACGCCGTTGATCTTGCCGATTGTCTCCCCGACGCGCTTCGCCGATGCCTCAAGCTGGACGGCATCGTCGCTGAATAATTTGACCTCGATCGGCTGCGGCACTGCGGTCAGGTCGCCGATCAGATCCTCCATCAGCTGCGCCGTCTCGATGTCGATGCCCGGCACCTTCGCCTGAATCTGGCTGCGGATGTCAGTCATCACCTCTTCGATGTCGCGGCGCGACCCGCCCTTCAGGCGGATGAAATAGTCGCCCTCGTCGGCCTCGGTCAGGCCGCCGCCGAGCTGGACGCCGGTCCGCCGCGAATAGCTCGCCACCTCGGGGGTCGCGGTGATGATCTGCTCGACCTGGCGGAGCAGCCGGTCGGTGTCGGTCAGCGCGGCGCCGGGCTGCGCCTTGTAGTCAAGGATGAAGCCGCCCTCGTCCATCTGCGGCATGAAGCCCGAGGGGACATGCGACCAGGCGGCATAGCCGAGCACGGCAAGCCCGACGCCGAGCACCGCGGCGAACAGGGCAGGGCGGGCCATTACCCGGTCGGCGGCGCGGTCATGGACGCTGATCAGCCGGCCCATGAAGCCGTCGGCACGCTCGGCCGCCGCGGCATCGCTCTCGCGCAGCCAGTGGGCAGCCACGAGCGGGATCACGAAGCGGGCATAGAGCAGCGACAAAGTGAGCGCGGCGACCATGGTCAGCGCAAGCGCCTTGAAGAAGCCGCCGGTCACGCCGCTGATGAAGGCGAGCGGCAGGAAGACGATGATCGTCGCCGCGGTCGATCCGAACAGCGGCGCGCCCATCTCGGCGGCCGCGGCCAGGATGCCCGACACGCCCCTGGCCGCGCCCTCCTGCAGGCGGCGCATGATATATTCGAGCATCACCACCGCGTCGTCGACGATCAGCCCGACCGCGGCTGCCATGCCGCCGAGCGTCATCATGTTGAAGCTCATGCCGAGCGCCGAGAGGATCAGGCAGGTGCCCGCCAGCACCGCCGGCAGCATCAGCCCGGTGATCAGCATCGTCCGCGCCGAGCGCAGGAAGGCGAACAGCACCAGCCCGGCGAGCAAGGCCCCGAGCAGAATCGCATCGCGCACCGCGTTCGCCGCGCCGGTGACGAGCTCGGACTGATCGTAAAAGGGCGTGACCGTGACGGTGACGGGCAGCGCGAGCTGCTTCAGCCGGGCGGAAACCTCATGCACGATGCGAACGCTGTCGCCGGCCGGTGTCTGGCGGATGTTGACCAGGACAGCATCGCGGCCATTCGAGGTGACTCGGGTGTAGTTCGGTTCAGCAGAGGGGTGGATGGTCGCGATCTGGTCGAGCGTGACCAGCCCGGCGCCCGCGCTCGTCCCGGCCTTGACCGGGGTGGTGCCGAGATCGGCGATCGAGACGGTCGGGCTCTGCGCCAGCACGAGATAGAGCCGGTGCCGGTCCTCGATCCGCCCGGCGCCCCGCACGTCATTGGCCTTGCCCAGCGCCGCCGCGACATCGGGCAGGCTGATACCGAGCGCCTGCGCCCGCGCCGGATCGACATCGACCGCGAATTCGCGCGGGCTTCCGCCGAGCACATCGACCGCGGCGACGCCGTCGACCGCGGTCAGCGCCGGGCGAACCCTGAGCTCGGCGATCTGGCGCAGCGCCTGCTGGTCGAGCGAGGTCGAGGTGAGCGCGATGCCGAGCACCGGGAACAGGGTGGGATCGGATTGCCTGACCTCGAACTTGGTGCCCGGCGGCAGATCGGGCGCCTCGCCGGCGAGTGCCGCCTGGGTCGCGAGCGTCGCCGCGACCATGTCGTGCCCCCAGGCGAAGTTGAGCGCGACCTCGGCCGATCCTCGGCTGGTCGTCGAGCGGATCCGGGTGACGCCGGGCACCGAGCGCAGCGCGACCTCGATCGGGCGGGTGATCCCCGCCGCCATCTGCGCCGCATCGCGGTCGCCGGCATCGATCGCGACCACGACGCGGGGGTAGCTGATGAAGGGAAACAGGCTGACCGGCAGCCTGGTCGCCGCGACCAGCCCGCCGAGCGTCAGCAGCAGCGCCGCCAGCCACAGGGCGCGGGCGTGATCGGCCAGCGCACGCGTCACTTGGTGCGCACCTTCATGCCGTCCTCGAGCGCGGTGCCGCCTTGCGTCACGACCCGGTCGCCCGCGCTCAGCCCTTTGGTGATCGCCACCCGGTCTCCCGCGACCGGCCCGATCGCGACATCGCGGCGGTGCGCGACCCCGCCGGCGGTGGTGAAGACATAGGGCTGGCCGCCATCGTCGAGCAGCGCTGCATAGGGGATGGTCAGCCCTTCACCCTGTCCGTTGACCGAGACCTCGCCCTTCAGCGTCTCGCCGACGCCGAAGCCCGCGCCGGCGGGAAGGGCGGCGAAGAGCGATGCGAGCCGGGTCTGGGGGTCGACCACGGTCGACACCGACAGCACGGGCACCTCCACCGCACCGCCATCGGGCCGCATGATCCTGAGCGCATCGCCGGGATGGAGCGCGGCGGCGAGCCCGGGATCGACGCCGAAACGGGCGCGCGCATCGCCCGGCTCGGCGATCGTCGCCACCGTCGCGCCCGCCTGCACCGTGTCGCCCGGGTTGGCGACGACGCTGTCGACAAAGCCGCCGACGGGCGCGCGCAGGACAAGCCCGGCGGCGCGCCCGGAAAGGCTGGCGCGGGTCGCATCGGCGCTGCGGGCGGCGGCGCGGGCGGTCTCGACCTCGGCATTGCTGACCAGCCCGTCGGCGCGGAGCCGCTCGGCGCGGCCGAGCGCGGCGTCGGCGGCGCGGGCATCGGCCGAGGCCTTGGCCAGCTCGAGCGCGGTATCGGCGGCGGGCGCGAGGATCGCAACGATCGCCCCGCGCCCGACCCTTGTGCCGGCCGGCGCCACGACCCGCGCGACGATCGCCGCGGCGGGCGCGGTCAGCACGCGCTTGCTCGCGCCGCCGCCCTCGACCAGGCCGTACAGCGTCACGCGGCGGCTGACCGTGCCCTGCTCGACCCGGGCAAGCGACACCAGCGCAGTCGGCGCCGGAGCCTTGTCCTCGTCCGAGCTGCCCGAACAGGCCGCGAGCAGCAATGCCGCGAGCGGCGCGAAGGTCTTCATGACGGCCATGTCTCTTTCAGTGCCCCGGTCAGCAGTTCGAGCGCGATGGTCTGCTCGACGATGTCCTGTTCGCTCGCGGCCAGCAGCACCTGCTTGTCGCGTGCCGCCTGTTCGGCCGTCTCGGCGGTGGCGAGCGCGAGGTCGCCGCGATCGGCGGCCCGCCTGCTCGCCGCGGCGAAGCGGGTGGCGGCGGGCAGGTCGCGCAGCAGCGCATCGCGCTGGCGCCGCGCGACCATGATGCCGCCGACCGCAGCCGCGATGTCGGCCCGGGTCTGGAACAGCCGCGCGTCATATTCGGCCTTGAGCGCGGCGCGGGTGGCGCGCTCGATCGCGATGCCGCCGCGATTGCGGTTCCAGAGCGGCAGGGTGAAGCTCACCGCCGGGCCGATCAGCGTGTTGCCGGCCGAATCGCGGTTGCCGTTGATCGCCAGCCCGAGCGCGGGGAACTGATCGAGCACCGCCTTGTGCACCGTCGCCTCCTCGGCGGCATAGCCGGCCTCCAGCGCGCGCAGATCGGTTCGGCGCGTCCGGGCCAGGGCGAACAGCGCCTCGGCATCGGGCGGCGGCGCGGGAAGGGGGGTGGGGGCGAGCCTGAGCTGGGACCGGGGCTGCAGGCCGAGCAGCCTGGCGAGCTCGAGCCGCGCCGCCGCCAGGTCGCGCTCGAGCGTGCGTTCGCGGTCCTGGGTGTCGAAGGCGGTGGCGCGCGCCGTGTTCACCTGATCGGGCGCCAGATCGCCGCGCCCGGCGGCGCGCAAGGTCCGTTCGAGCATCGACGCGGCGGCCGCACGATTGATCGCGGCAAGCGCTGCGCTGCGCTCGAGCCCAAGGATGCGCACTGCCTGGAGCCGTGCCTGCCCCGCCGTCTGCCACTCGGCCCAGGCAAGATCGAGCCGCACCTGCTCGGCCGAACTACGCGCCGCGGCGATCGTCACGCCGCGCGTCCTGAGCGCATTGAGGTCGAGCCCCAGCGAACTGGCGATGTCGACAAAGGGATCGGGGCCCGACAGCACCGGGCTCGCGCCGATGCTGAAGGTGGGATCAGGCATCAGCCGCGCGGCAAAGGCCTGCGCGTCGGCAACGCCGGCCCGCGCGCGCTTCGCCTTGAGATCGGGATTGGCGATCACTGCGATGACTGCAATCGCATTGGGATCAAGCGGTTGCGCGAGGTCGATCGCAACCGGTGTGAGATAGGGCCGGTCGATCGCACCTGCCGCGCGCGACAGCGCAGCGCTGTCGGCGGGCTTGAGCACCGCGTCGCCGTCGCCGAGCGGCAGCGGGGTGTAGGTCGCGCAGCCTGCCAGCAGCAAGGGGAGCAGGGTGGCGGCGACTTTCATGAAACTGCCCGCGGCAAGACCATCGTGACGCGCAACCCGGGCCGATTGTCGTCGATCAGCACGTCGCCGCCATGCACCGCCGCGATCGCGGCGACGAGGTTGAGACCGAGCCCGTGCCCCGGCGTGGTCCGGCTCGAATCGAGCCGCGTGAAGCGGCGGACGATGCGCGGCCGGTCCTCGGCCGCGACCCCGGGGCCATTGTCGGCGACCGAAAGCCTGATCCACTCCGGGCCGGCATCGGCGGCGACGGTGATCTCGGTTCCGGGCGGGGTATGGCGCTGCGCATTGTCGAGCAGGTTGATCACCGCCTGCGCGATCAGCTCGCGGTCGCCGTGCAGGCGAATGCCGGGGTCGACCTCGCATTTCAGGCTGCGCCCGCTGTCGCTCACTGCCGGCGCATAGCTGTCGCACAGGTCCCCGATCAGCTCGCTCAGCTCGATCCGCGCAAAGGTGCGGGCGAGCGCGCCGCCTTCGACCTCCGAGATCCTGAGGATCGCGGCGAACAGCGAGAGCAGCTCGTCGCTCTGCCCGATCGCGCGCTCGAGCGCGGCCCGCACCGCCGCCGCATCGCCCTTGCCGTCAAGCGCCTCGGCAAGCTGGTTGCGCAGCCGGGCGAGCGGCGTGCGCAGGTCGTGGGCGACGTCGCCCGAGACCTGGCGTAGATTTTCGAGCAGGTGAGCGATCCGGTCGAGCATTGCGTTCAGCACCAGGGCAAGCTCGTCGAACTCGTCGCCCCGCGCCCCGACCGGCACGCGCCGTTCGAGATCGCCGGAGACGATCGCCTGGGCAGTGCCGCTGATCCGGGCGAGCCGGCGGCGCAGATAGCTGCCGAGGAGCAGCGCCCCGGCGAGGCCGAGCAACAGGACCAGCACGAAGGCACCCGAGAACAGCCACAGGATGGTGGCATCCATCCGCTCCACCGGCGCGCTGTCGGTCGCGACGACGAGGCGCAGGCCGCCCGGCAGATCATGCGCATAAGCGCGGGCCGGGTCAGGGCCCTCGACCGGATCGATGAAGACGATGTCGTGCCACCCGGCGGGCGGGCGCGGCGTGTCGAGCGCTCCGGCGACGCGCCGCCCCCGTGCGTCGAACAGGGCATAGCCGAAGGCGTTGGTCGCACTGCCCGCCTCGCGCGCGGCGATCTCGGTGCGGAGCTCGCCAAGTCCCTCATCGGTGAAGTCGCGGACCAGCCCGGCGCTTTCGTCGGCAATCGCCGAATCCTGCTGGCTGCGGAAGCTCGCGTCAGCCGCGACATAGACGGCGCAGCCAAGCGCGACGATCGCGAGCGCAAGGGCCAGGGAGTAAGTGAAGGCGATCCGATAGGCGGCGCTCGCCGCCAGCTTACGCATCGACGCGCATTCGATAGCCGATGCCGCGCAATGTCTCGATCGGGTCGATCGCAAAGCCGTCATTGAGCTTCGAGCGCAGCCGGCTGAGATGGCTTTCGACGATGTTGGTCTGGGGATCGAAATGGAAACCCCATACCGATTCGAGGAACATGGTGCGCGTCACGACCTTGCCGGCGTGCCGGACGAGCTGTTCGAGCAGCGCGAACTCGCGCGGCTGGAGGTGGATCTCGCGCCCGTCGCGGCGGACCTCGCGGCGCAGCAGATCGAGGCTGATCGAGCCGGCATCGAGCCGGGTCGGCGTATCGCTGATCGGCGGGCGGCGGAGCAACGCCGCCAGCCGCGCGGCGAGCTCGGCAAAGGCGAAGGGCTTGACGAGATAATCGTCAGCGCCCGCCTCGAGCCCGGCAACCCGGTCGGCGATGCCGCCCAGAGCCGTGAGCATCAGCACCGGCGTCTTCACGCCGGCCGCGCGCCAGCGTCGCAGGATCTCGATCCCGTCGATCCGGGGCAGCATGCGATCGAGCACGATCGCGTCGAAACCCTCGACCGCGCCGAGGCGCAGCGCTTCCTCGCCGTCGGCCGCGCGCGTCACGACATGGCCAAGCTCGCCAAGCCCGCGCTCGACGAACCCGCCGGTCTCGGCATCATCCTCGCAGATCAGGACGCGCATCGGATTTCGATCCCTGAATCAAAGCTTGTCATGCGGCCCCCTTTACGGGCGCCGCGCCGGGCCCCGGCGCTTCTACAATGGCATAGCGTGGTTCGTCGCTTCTTTCATCCCAATGTAGATGAACGAACGGGGCGGATCGCTGTGCGAGGCTGGGAAAACGTCCAACAGGAAGGCCGGAAAGCTGGCTGTTCCTGGCTGTTCCGGCCAAACATTTTTTTCCTGGCTGTTATGTTGGATGCCGGGGCGCTGATTTACGGCCTGCTTTCAACAAGTTGCGGACGAGCTGGCTGTTATCGAATAACAGCCAGCTATCAGCCAGCTAACAGCCAGCGTATCAGCCAGGATGCTGGCTGTTCCGCGGATTAACAGCCAGCGCCGATTGTCCAACAGATTCAACGGTGAGAAAGAGCAAGACGGGGCGCCTGGGGAGCGTTCCGTCTGACCTCACTCTGGCATTGTTCGGTCATGGCGTTGAATCGCGGCATCCAGCACCTGGCCATTTCCGACTTCCCCGGCGCAGATCCAGACGGAGAATGGCGGGAAACGGACAACGCTGATCATCACCCGCGTTTCCCAACCGGGCCCCGGCCTTCGCCGGGGAAGATCGGGGGGTGACCACAAAAAAGGGAAGAAAAGCGCGCCGCTAAACCACCAGCAGCAGCAACGGCAGCACCGTTCCCGCGATAACCAGCAGGATCGACATCCGCCGTGTCGCGCGATTGGTCAGCGCGATGGTCAGGCCGAGCGCGGTGGATAGGGTCAGCCCGAGTGCCAGCAGCACGACGAAGATCTTGAGCGGCAGCGGGGAGGGGCCGCGGGGCGCCCGGCGACGATCATCGGCACGGTCGCCATCGCCGCGCGGCGCTTTGGCGGCCTCGGGCCTGGCAGCGGGCTTTTCGGCCCTGGCGCGGGGGAGGGCCTGGTCCTTGTGGACGCTCGTCATCCAGACAAGGGCGGCCGGCGGTGTGCCGCCCCAGCCTTTTTCTTCCCCCAATCGAAAGGTTTGCACCGCGCCGCTGAGAGCGAAGAAGAGGATGGCGGGCGCGAAGAACACGCCGACATAATGGTGGAGCTTGCGGAGCTGGCGCTGGGTCTGGGCTTTCATGCAGCGGTGATGCCGCAGCGCAGCAGCCGAAGCAATCGCCGGGGACGCGCAGAAGCGCCGAATTCTATATAAATTCCCAACCTTGCCGCCGGGGCCAGGGCTTGCGCCTCGCCTCGAGGCGGCAAGGCTGGCATGAGACGGGCGTCCCCATGTCCTTCACGAGGTCGTCCATGTCCACGCTGATGACGCGTTTCCTGCTGCTCGCCGCCGCCGCCGCGATCATCGCCGCAGCGCCGCCCCCCGCGCCGGCGCCGGCCTACAAGGTCACCGGCTCGATCGCCGTGCCCGATGGCGGCTGGGACTATGCGAAGGTCGATCCCGTCGCAGGCCGCCTCTATGTCGCCCGCACCGACAGCGTCACCGTCATCGACCTGAAGAGCCGGGCAGTCTCGTCGATCGGCAAGATCGTGCGCGGCCATGCGGTGGTGCCGATCGCCGGCACCGGCCTGCTGCTCGTCAGCAGCGGCCGCGACGACAGCGTGCGGATCCTCGATACCGCGACCGGTGCCGAGAAAGCGAAGGTCGCGGTCGGCAGCGATCCCGACGGGGCGTTTTACGACGGCAAGAGCAAGCGCGCCTTCGTGATGAACGCCAAGGCGGGAAGCGTTTCGATCGTCGATCCGGCGGCAGGGACGGT
Source organism: Sphingomonas oligophenolica (assembly GCF_039522915.1). Classification (NCBI taxonomy): domain Bacteria; kingdom Pseudomonadati; phylum Pseudomonadota; class Alphaproteobacteria; order Sphingomonadales; family Sphingomonadaceae; genus Sphingomonas; species Sphingomonas oligophenolica. The sequence continues at coordinate 41,880 of NZ_BAAAEH010000060.1, read as the reverse complement.
CGTCGGGACGATCACGCTCAAGCCGGGCCTGGAATTCGCGGTCGGTGCCGGCTCGACGCTCTACGTCAACAATGAGGATTCGAACGAGATCGAGACCGCCGACATGGTCACCGGCAAGCCGGGCCCGGCCATTGCGCTGACCGGCTGCACCGGCCCGACCGGCCTCGGCTATGACAAGCAGCGCAACCGGCTGATCAGTGCCTGCGCCAACGGCAAGGCAGCGGTGGTCGATCTCGCGACCAGGCAGGTCAGCCTGCTCGCCATCGGCTACGGCCCCGACGCAGTGATCATCGATCGCCCGCGCGGCGTCGCGCTGATCCCGTGCGGCAAGGACGGCACGCTCTCGGTGATCGATATCGCGGGCCCGGGCGCCGCCAGCGTGATCGCGACCGTTCCCACCGAGGCGGGCGCGCGCACCGGCGCGGTCGATCGGCGTGACGGCACGCTGTATCTGCCGACCGCCCGCTTCGCGCCCCCGGCGACGCAGGGCGGGAAGCCGACCATGATTCCCGGATCGGCGCATATTCTGGTCGTCAGCCGGGGATAGTCCGGATTGCCAGCAGGGCGCGATCGGGCGCATGCTGGCGCCATGGGTAAAGCGATCGGCAAGCATATCTGGGCGGCAATCGCCGCTGTACTGGCGATGAGCGCGGGGGGTGCCAGCGCGCAATCGCCCGGCGCCGCCGTGGCGCCGCCGCCCCTCGTCACCGCGCATGTCCAGACCGGAGACGAGGCGCTGGCGCAGGACGCGGGGGAATATGCCCGGCTCTATGCCGTCCCGATCGACGAAGCGATGCGCCGGCTCCGCGCGCAGGAGGAGACCGTCGCGACGACCGACCGCCTCCAGGACCTGTATGGCGACCGGCTGGCCGGCCTCTATATCGAGCATCGCCCGGCCTATCGGATCGTCGTGCTGCTGACCGGTTCCGATCCGGTCCCCGACCAGACCGTCTTCGCCGGCGGCATGACCGTGCCGATCGTCTTCCGGACGGGCGCGCCGGCATCGCGCACCCGGATTCTCGGCGCGATCACCCAGCACCAGGCCGAGATCCGCGCGGCGGTGCCGCATCCGCCGAGCATGGGGGTCGATCCAAGGACCGGGCAGCTCGTCCTGATGGTCGACGGCGCCGATATCGACCGGATCGGGCAGGACGCCCTCAAGGCCAGGATCGAGGCAATCGCCAAGGTGCCGGTGCGGATCCGGGTGCAGGACCGCCCCGAGGTCAATCTCGAGGATGTGAACCTGGTCGGCGGGGGCGGGCGGGTCGAGGGGATGAACCCGGCGGACGGCAAGCGCTATGCCTGCACCAGCGGTTTCGTCGTGACCGACGGCGCCCGCGACGGCGTGGTGACGGCGGCGCACTGCCCCGATACGCTCGCCTATTACGGCCCCGATCGCAGCCAGTTGCCGCTCCAGTTCCTCGGCCAATGGGGCTGGGGCTATCAGGACGTGCAGCTCCATGTCAGCGAGCAGGCGCTTCAGCCGCTCTTCTACGCCGATACCCGCAAGACCATGGCGCGCACCGTGACGGGCGCACGCAACCGCACCAGCACCAGGGTGGGCGATGTGGTGTGCCATCGCGGCGAGCGGACCGGCTATAGCTGCGCCGAGGTCGAGCTGGTCGATTTCGCGCCCTCGGGCGATCTGTGCGGCGGCGCGTGCCTCGCCACCTGGGTGGCGGTGGCCGGCCCGAACTGCAAGGGCGGCGACAGCGGCGCGCCGGTGTTCAACGGCACCACCGCCTTCGGCCTCGTCAAGGGCGCGAGCTATCGCGGCGACGGGAGCTGCATCTTCTATTTCTACATGTCGACCGATTACCTGCCGGCGGGGTGGTCGCTGCTCGAGAGCCAGGTGTCGTCCCCGGTCGCACCCGTCCTGGGAGAGCCCGTGGCCCGGTGATATGCGGGCTGGACCCGATTCCGTGCGAGATGAAGCCGGAGGCCGAAACCCTGCTGTCGAGCCGGTGCAGTTGATTCCGACCGCCAATTAAGAACCGAACCGGATGCTCTGGTGGCGATTTTTGCGTCCATTTCTATAGACTTATCCGAGCGCTATCGCTAGGTGGTGTGCGCGCATCGGAAGGGGGGACGTTGCTTCAGCAAGCCATCATGGGGCTGGGTAGCGTCATGCTCCCGGCGGGCGGGGCCATGATCGCCCAGGAGCCTGCTCCGCGCGTCGGCGCGGATCGCGGCGTTACGCTCAGCCCGCCCGAGCTGTTCGCCTATGCCGATTCGGCGCGCGATTCGGGTGATTTCCAGACCGCGGAAGCCGCCTATCGCGCGCTGGCGGAAAATCGCGATCCACGGCTTCGCGCCGAGGCCCGGTTCCGCTTGGGCATGATGCTGGCCGATCAGCGGCACGACTATCGCGCCGCCGCGATCGAGTTCCGCCGCATCCTCGACGAACAACCGAAATCTCCGCGTGTCCGCCTCGAACTGGCCCGCGTCCTGGCATTGATGGGCAATGTCGGCGCGGCCGAGCGCGAGTTTCGGGCGGCCGATGCCGCCGGCCTTCCGCCACAGGTCCAGCAGATGGTGCGGTTCTACGCGAACGCATTGGCGACCCGCAAGCCGCTGGGCGGCAGTGTCGAGGTGGCGATCGTGCCGGACAGCAATGTGAATCGCGCGACCCGGTCGGATACGCTCGGCACCGTGCTCGGTAATTTCACGCTCGGACAAGACGCCCGGGAGCGTTCCGGTGTCGGCCTCGCGCTACGTGGGCAGGGCTATGTTCGCCATGCGCTCGCGCCCGGCGCCAATCTGCTGGTGCGCGCTTCGGGCAGCGCCGATCTCTATCGTCGTTCCCAGTTCGACGACGTCATCCTTGCCGTGCAGGTCGGCCCCGAGTTGCTCAGCGGCGCGGACCGGATCACCCTGTCGGCAGGCCCCGCCTGGCGCTGGTACGGTACCGAACCGTACAGCCTGACCCTTGGTGGCGCGGCAAACTGGCAGCATCCGCTGGGCAAGCGCATGTCGCTGCGTGTCGATGGCGGCGCCGGGCACGTAAAAAACCGTCGCAACGCGTTGCAGGACGGCACCAGCTTTGCGCTGTCGGCTGCGGTCGACCGGGCGTTTACGGCGCGTTCGGGGGGCGGCCTGCAGCTCTCCGCCAGCCGGCAGGACGCGCGCGACCCCGGCTATGGCGACGTGGCCGCCGGGATCAGTGGCTATGCCTTTCGCGAGATGGGGCGGACGACCGCGGTTTTGGGGCTCGCGTACCAGCGGCTCGAGGCCGATGCGCGGCTGGCGCTCTATCCGAAACGGCGTGTCGACGACCAATTCTCGCTGACCGCCAGCGCCACCTGGCGTGCCCTGCAGGTCAAGGGCTTTGCACCGTTCACCCGCCTTCGCCTGGAGCGCAACCGCTCCACCGTGGGCCTGTACGATTACAAAAGGGTCGCAGCCGAATTTGGCATCACTTCAGCATTTTGATCAAACAGGAGATGGTATGAGAGCTTTGAAGTCATCGTCCGCATGGGCCACCGCACTGCCCTTGTTCACGCTGCTGGCGGCCTGCAGCGGCGGTAGCGGCGGAGCCGGAATCGGCAGTGCGCCGCCCCCTCCGGCAAGCTATACCAAGATTGCCGACATGACGGGTGACCGCAGTTTTCAGACGGCGGGAATCCAATATGATACGTCCCCTGCAGGGTTTTCCAACGCATCGTCCTACGCCTTAGGCAGCGGGGTTACCGTCGCTTACACCGCCGCTAACGACACCTACAGGCTGACCGCACCGGATGGCACCAGTGCGACGTTCGATCCCTCCAGCGCCCAGCAGCCGACACCCGGCAGCAATTCGCAGATCTGGATCAAGACTGTTGGTACGACCCGCGATCAGTTCACCCTGACCGTGCCGACCGTGTCGGGCGTGCCGCTCAGCTATACCGTGCTCGGCATTTGGGGACATATCGACACAGCGACGAACCACGCGGTTTTCCGGCTTGCGGTCGGCGGGGCGCCGACGCTGGCGAGCGACATGCCGAAGAGCGGAACCGCTACCTATAGCGTCGGGGTCCGTGGCGGTGCTGTCCCAACCGGCGGAGGCTCGGCCTATACGCTCAACGCCAACAGCACGGCGACATTCTCGGCGAATTTCGGCACCGGCGCAATTTCCACCTCGCTCGCACTTGCCGGAACACCGGCGTCCGGGGGAAGCGCCGTTACCAGCTTCGGCACGTTCAACGGCACCGGCACGATTGCGTCGAACAGCCCGGGCTTCACCGGCACGCTGAGCGGCACCGGGGCAACCGGTTTGTTTTCGGGCGCCTTTTTCGGTCCGCAGGCATCGGAAATGGGCTATGACTGGTCGCTGACCGCCCCCAGCTTTACGGCGGTCGGCACGGTAACCGGCGTGAAGCAGTAGCACGGAATGAAGAGCTGCCGCCGGCGGGGCGGCAGCTCTTCAACCCCATCGGAATCAGGACGTCCTGGCGAATAGCGAAGGCGTGGTCGAGTAGATACGCGCGCTGCCGAACATCGCCCGCGCCTGAATTCTATGCCGCCGGCACCTGCTCGAGATAGCAGGACAATTCCCCGACTAGCCGGCGCGTGGCGGCGGGATCCCGATTCTCCGATGCCTGTTCGAGGCCGGCGCCGAAATCGGTGATCGCCTCGAAGCCGAAGCCGCTGCCCGACCCCCGCATATTGTGCCCGAGGATCGTCACCGCCTCGAAATCGCCGCGATCGAGCGCGGCGTGCATCGCGATGACATTGTCCCGGCAGTTCTGCAGATAGGCCGGGGCCTGCTCGGCCAGCCGCCGGGCCGAGCGCACTGCCCTTGTCTCGGCCGCGTCCTCCGCGGGCGACGGCGCCGCGCGGGAAAAGTCGCGGATCGCACGGCGCAGCACCGCTTCCTTGATCGGCTTGGTCAGATAGGCGGTGCAGCCGGCCGCGAGGCAGGTTTCGCGATCGCCCTTCAGCGCCGAGGCAGTGAGGGCGATGATCGGGATCGGCGCGCGGTCATTGGCCTTTTCCCAGGCGCGCAGGGCGCGGGTGGCGGTCAGGCCGTCCATCACCGGCATCTGCCGGTCCATCAGCACCAGGTCGTAATCGCCCGACTTGAACATCTCGCAGGCGATGAGCCCGGTTTCCGCCACGTCGATCCGGTAGGGCGTGTCCTCGAGATAGGCGAGGGCGATGGTGACATTGTCGGGCGAATCCTCGGCCATCAGGATGCGCAGCGGCCTGAGCGGCAGCTCGTCCTCGGCGCCGACCGGCGCGCTCTCCGACGAATGGGCGGCCGACCAGATCTCGAACGGCACGGCGAAGCCGAATACGCTGCCCTTGTCGATTTCGCTGGTCACCCAGATCCGTCCGCCCATCAGCTCGACCAGCCGCTTCGAGATGGTCAGCCCGAGGCCCGAGCCGCCGAAGCGCCGCGTGGTGGACGAATCGGCCTGGATGAAGCGCTCGAAGATGCGCGGCAGCTTCTTGTGGGGAATGCCGATGCCGGTATCCGTCACGGTGAAGCGCAAGGCAGTCGGCACCGCGCAATTCCGATCGGGCTCGACCTTCAGCGCCACGCTGCCGCTCTCGGTGAACTTGATGGCATTGCCGAGCAGGTTGAGCAGCACCTGTCGCAGCCGTGTCGGATCGCCGACCAGTTCCCCGCTCGCCGCCGGATCGATCTCGCAGGTAAGCGCGAGGCCCTTTTCCTGGGCGCGCGGCGCGACCATCTCGATCACCTTTTCGAGATGATCGCCGAGCAGGAATCCGGTCTGCTCGAGCTCGAGCTGCGCCGCCTCGACCTTGGAGAGATCGAGAATGTCGTTAATGAGATTGAGCAGATTGTCGCCCGAGCGGCGGAAGATCTGGACATATTTGTCCTGCTCGGGATCGAGGCTGGTCTTGGCGAGGAGATCGGCGATGCCCATGATCGCGTTCATCGGCGTGCGGATCTCGTGGCTCATGCTGGCGAGGAAATCGGATTTGGTCCGGTTGGCGCTCTCGGCCGCTGCCTTGGCATGCTGCAATTCGCGCTCGAACCGCTTGCGCTCGGTGACGTCGCGCGCAGCGGCGAAGACGCCCTGCAACGTGCGGTTGCGATCATAGAAGGTGGTGGCGTTATAGGAGACGACCGTCTGCTTGCCGTCGCGCGCACGGGCGGTCAGCTCGTAATCAGTGACTGATTTCTCGCTCAGCACCCGCTTGATGCCGGCCTCGGCAAGGGCTGGATCAGTGAAGCAATCCTTGAAGGGCGCGCCGATCAGCTCGTCGCGCGTGCTTCCGGTCAATGCCTCCATCTGCTTGTTGACGTCAGTGATGATCCCGGCCGGATCAGTCGTCATCAGCGCGTCGATGTTCGATTCGATCAGCGAGCGGGTGTAGAATTGCTGATCGCGCAGCCGCTGGTCGAGTTTCTTCTGCTCCGCCTCGACCAGCTTGCGCGCCGTGTTGTCGGTGCCGATCAGCAGATAGCCGATGATCACGTCCTGCACGTCGCGCAGCGCCGTGACTGAGACCATCGCCGGAAGCCTGGTGCCGTCCTTGCGGATATAGGTGAGCTCGTAGATATCCTCGATGCCGCGCGAGGCCTTGAACACGAGCGCCTCGAAACCGGGCGTGATGTCAGTGGCGAGCTCTCCGCTCAGCGCTTCGGCGCGCGCGATCAGCTCCTGCGGATCGGAGATGTCCGCCGGGGTCACCCGGTTCACCACCTCGGCCGCGGTATAGCCGAGCATCCGCTCGGCGCCGACGTTGAAGATCTGGATCACGCCCCTGGCGTCAGTCGCGATGCTTGAGAAATTGGCGCTGTTGAAGATCGCGCTCTGCAGCGCGCCCGCCTTGAGGATCGATTCCTCGGTCTGCCCGTGCGCGGCGCTGGAGGCCAGGGCCGATGAACCGTCGATGGGAGAGGTGGCGATGGCGTTATCCTGAGCGGGAGGAAGGCTCGGTCGATCAGTGAAGCAGCGCGCCGACCGACGTCTCGAGCTGGTCGGCGGAATAAGGCTTTTGCAGGAACTGTCCGCCGCCGACGAAGAGATCCGACATCTCGTCCGTGAGCGTGCTGCCCGAGGTGTAGAGCACGCGAAGGCCGGGCCGCATCCTGACGGCTTGATCAGCGACGTCATAGCCGCCCTGCGTCAGCCTATCGAGCCTGATGTCGACGAAAAGAGCGTCGATTTCACCCGGCGCCGAGAGATGCGCGAGCGCCCCGGCAAGATTGCAGGCGGGCAAGGTGCCATGGCCCAAATCCTCGATCATCCACTGGGCGTTTTCGCGGATGAAGATATCGTCTTCCACGACGAGAATAACGGCCATCAGGACTCCATCGATGTTGAATTTTTCATAGCGGTGACGGCCCTGGGCGCCTCAGGCTGCGTTCGACACCATTTTCGCTCTACCATATGTACTTCAAGAGTTCCAACCAAGTTAATGCCGGGCCCTTTTGCACGCGCCGGCGCTCAGTGGAGCAGCGCCGCGACCGAGCTTTCGAGCCGATCGAAGCTATAGGGCTTTTCGAGAAACCGGCCGCCGCGCACGAAATGGCCGGCCGTCTCCGGCGTAAGCGGCCTTCCCGACGTGTAGAGCACGCGCAGGCCCGGCCTGATGCCGACCGCCCGTTCGGCAATCTCGCAGCCGCCATAAGCTCTCGAACCGAGACGGATGTCGACGAGCAGCGCATCGATGTGCTGCGGCGCCGAAAGCTGCTCGAGGGCGCTGTCGCAGCCACTCGCCGCAAGGGTGACATGGCCCATGTCGCGGATCAGCCATTCGACGCTTTCGCGGACGAATCGATCGTCATCGACGACAAGGATGACCGCCATCGGAAATCAATCGCCGCGCCGGGCGAGGGTCTGATGCGGTGCTCCTTGCCCTGGCATGGCGTTGGCGGCTCCAGCGTCGACACATTCGACATGGCAGCAACCCGCGTTCGGCGCGATTGTTCCGCTTTCGACATGAATATCTGCTCCGAAACGGATGCAGCGTCGCGGATCGGCTCCCGGGGCGTCGGCGCAGCGAAGATGAAATGACTGTCATGATGGCGGCCAGTCATCTGGCGTTCACATTCGAAAACCAATTGGCGGGGCGGTTGCGGCGCGGGGCCGTCACGTCTAGGCGATCCGCCAATGAGTTCGACGACCTATCTCTCTTCGTCGGACCGGGGGCGGCCGACGCTAAAACGCCGCGCATCGGGCTTCCTGCTGGCGCTGGCCGCCGAAATCCTGATCATCCTTGCGTTGCTCTGGCTGTCGCCGACCATCACCTCACAGCGGAAAAAGGCGGAAAAGCCGCTCAGCTTCAGCCTCAGCCCGGGGCCGAAGCCGGCGGGCAAGCAGGTCCAGCGCCCCAAGGCAGTGGCCAAGGCCAACAGCGCCCGCCAGCAGGCAGCACCGATCACGCCGACGACGACGCCGGTGACGACGCCCGAGGCGAAGCCGAGCTGGATGGTCGCCAAGGAGGATTTCGACGCCTCCAACATCGCCAATATGAAATCAGGCGACGGCAATGATTCAGGCAAGGACAGCGGCTCGGCTTACGGCCCGGGCGAAGGGCCGGGCGGCGAGCGGCTTTTCAACGCCGAATGGTATCGCAGGCCGACCGATGCCGAGCTGCGCACCTATATGCCGCACACCGGCGCGCCGCCCGGCGCATGGGCCGACATCGCCTGCAAGACGGTGCCCGCCTTTCATGTCGAGAATTGCCGGCCGCTGGGCGAATCGCCGGTCGGCTCGGGCCTGGCGCGGGCATTGCGCCTCGCCTCGTGGCAATTCCTGGTGCGGCCGCCCCGGGTCGGCGGGCGGACGATGGTCGGCTCCTGGGTGCGCATCCATTTCGATTTCATCGAACGCCGCTCGAAGCAGGACCCGGCCGCGCCGGACGATGACGGGAGCCAATAAGGTCAGGCCGGGGCGTTTTCCCGGAAAGGCGTGAGCTGGGCCTCCATTGCCCGGCCGAAGGCAGGACGCTCCTCGCACCGCTCGCGATAGGCGTCGAGGGTCGGAAACTCGGCAAGCATGCCGTTGTCGACCAGTTCGCGCAGCACCGTCGTCATCATCAGGTCGCCCGCGGTGAAGCGTTCCTCGAGATAATCGCGCCCGTCGAGCCACGCCGCGAGTGACGTCAGCCTGCTTCTCAGCATTGCCTCGGCCTGGGGGCGGCGCTCCTCAGTCCAGGCTTCGCCCGCGTGGAAGACATCGAGATGGACGAGGTTCTGGACATGCGGCTCGACCGAGTTGAGCGCAGCGAAGATCCAGGTCGCGACCCGCGCGCGGCCAGCCTCGTCGCTCGGCGACAACGCCTCGGATTTGCCGGCGAGGTGAAGCACGATCGCGCCCGATTCGAACATCTCGACGCCGCCGTCCCGATAGGCGGGAACCTGGCCGAAGGGCTGCCATTCGCGATAATCGGGCGACGCCTGGATCTGCGGGTCGATCAGCGTCGCCTCATAGGGCAGGCCTGCCTCTTCGAGCGCCCAGCGCACCCGGAGATCGCGGACAAAACCCTGGGCGAAGGGCGGCACCCAGCGAAAGGCCGAAAGCTGGATCGTCATGCGTCATTCTCCTGATCGTCGCAGAGGGGGATTGCGGCGGCGCCTGGGTTGAGCGCCGAAAGCGATTTGAGATCGCGCCTGAGCCGGGCCGGATCGGCATCGCCGAGCTCGGCCTCGATCGCTGCGTGAGCCTCGGTCCAGAAGGGCAGGGCGGCGGTGAGGCGGGCATGGCCCTCCGGCGTAAGCGCCGCGCGGCGGACGCGGCCGTCCTCGGGATCGGGATGGACGCTTGCGAGATTCTGGCGGACCAGCGGCTTCAGCGCGGCGGTGAGCGTGGTGCGGTCAGCGCCGAGCAGGGCGGCAAGCTCCCCGATCTGCGGCGGCTGCGGCCGGTTGAGCGCCATCAGCAGCGAGAATTGCTCATTGGTGAGGCCGGCGGGCCGCAGCGCCGCGTCGAACCGCCGCGCGAGGACGCGGGCTGCGCGCTGGGTGTGCAGGCACAGACAGGCGTCGCGGACATGGAGCGTGGTCTCGTAGGGAAGCGGCATGAGCAGAATTATGTTGATATCAACCTAATGAGTCAAGGCCCTTCACAAATGTCGACCATGACCCGCAAGCCGGTGGTTCCAGTCGCCCGAGAACCGCGCTAGGACGCCGCCATGGGCGACCCTTATTACATCACCACCGCGATCAGCTATCCGAACGGACGCCCGCATATCGGCCACGCCTATGAGGCGATCGCGACCGACGCGATCGCACGCTTCCACCGCCAGGCGGGGCGCGATGTGCGGTTCCAGACCGGCACTGACGAGCATGGCCTGAAGATGATGCAGACGGCGCGCGACCGCGGCATCGAAACGCGCGCGCTCGCCGATGAAATGTCGTCCTATTTCAGGGAAATGGATGACAGGCTTAATATTTCGTACGATCGCTTCATCCGCACGGTGGAGCCGGCGCATCATGAGGCCAGCGTCGCGATCTGGAAGGCGATGGAGGCATCGGGCGATCTCTATCTCGATCGCTACGAGGGCTGGTATTCAGTCCGCGACGAAGCCTTTTACGACGAGAAGGAGCTGGTAGCCGACGAGAATGGGGGGGAAGGGGGCAAGCTTTCCCCCCAGGGCACGCCCGTAGAATGGACCGCCGAGGAGACCTGGTTCTTCCGCCTCTCACGCTATCAGCAGCCCTTGCTCGATCTTTATGCGGCGCAGCCCGATTTCATCCGGCCAGAGGCGCGGCGCAACGAAGTGATGCGCTTCGTCGAGGGCGGGCTTTCCGACCTGTCGGTGTCGCGCACCAGCTTCGACTGGGGGGTGAAGGTGCCCGGCAGCCCGGGGCATGTGATGTATGTCTGGGTCGATGCGCTGACCAATTACCTGACCGGTGCGGGCTATCCCGACAAGCCCGACGACGTGGCGCGCTGGTGGCCGGCCGACCTCCATGTGATCGGCAAGGATATCGTGCGATTCCATGCGGTTTACTGGCCTGCCTTCCTGATGTCGGCGAAGCTCGCGCTGCCGAAACAGGTGTTCGGCCACGGCTTCCTGCTCAACCGCGGCGAGAAGATGTCGAAATCGGTCGGCAACGTCACTGATCCGATCGCGCTGATCGAGCGCTTCGGGGTCGATGCGCTGCGCTATTTCCTGCTGCGCGAAGTGAGCTTCGGCCAGGACGGCAGCTATTCCGAGGATGCGATCGTCACGCGCTGCAATGCCGATCTCGCCAACAATCTCGGCAATCTGGCGCAGCGCTGCCTGTCGATCGTCGCCAAGAATTGCGGTGGCGTCGTGCCGCCGGCCTTGCCGCCGACCGAGCCCGAGGAAGCGCTGATCGCCAGCGTCACCGCCGCCGAGGCCGGCATGCGCGCGGCGATGGACGATCTGGCGATCCATGTCGCGCTCGAGGCGATCTGGAGCGCTGCGCGTGACGCCAACCAGTATTTCGCTGATGCCGCGCCCTGGAGCGTGCGCAAGACCGATCCCGAGCGCGCCGACACCATCCTTCACTTCACCCTCGAGGCAGTCCGCCGGATCGCGATCATGGCGCGCTGGGCGATCCCCAATGGCGCCGACCGGCTGCTCGATCTGCTCGGCCAGGACGAGGATGCCCGCAATTTCGACGCGCTCGCCCGGCCGATCGTGACCGGCACCGCCTTGCCCGCGCCGAGCGGCGTTTTCCCGCGGCTGGAGCCGGTGGAGGCCGATTGATGTTCGCCGACAGCCATTGCCACCTCAACTATAAGGGCCTGGTCGAACAGCAGGGCGAGATCCTCGAGCGAGCCCGGGCGCGCGGCGTGTCGGCGATGCTCAACATTGCGACGCGCGAGAGCGAATGGGACGCAGTGATCGCCACCGCCGAGCGCGAAAGCGATGTCTGGGCGACGGTCGGCATCCATCCGCACGAGGCCGACCAGCATCCGGACGTGGGCACAGCGCGGCTGATCGAACGTGCGCGGCACCCGCGCGTGGTCGGCATCGGCGAGAGCGGGCTCGACTATTTCTACGATCACAGCGACCGCGACCGCCAGCGGGCGAGCTTCCGCGCGCATATCGCCGCCGCGCGCGAGACAGGGCTGCCGGTCGTCGTCCATACCCGCGATGCCGAGGAGGATACGGCGGCGATCCTCGCCGAGGAAATGGGGAAGGGGGCCTATCCCGGCGTCATCCACTGCTTCACCGCGAGCGGGGCGTTCGCCGATATCGCGCTCGATCTCGGCTTCTATATCTCGATTTCGGGCATCGTGACCTTCAAGAACGCGAAGGATCTGCAGGAAACCGCGGCGCGGCTGCCGCTCGACCGGCTGCTGATCGAGACTGACGCCCCCTTCCTCGCGCCCGTGCCGCATCGCGGCCGCACCGGCGAACCGGCCTTCGTGGCCGATACCGCCGAATTTCTCGCAACGCTGCGCGGCGAGGAGATCGGCGCGCTGGCCGCGGCGACGGCCGCCAATTTCCACAGCCTGTTCGCCAAGACGCGCCAGTGAAGATCCGCATTCTCGGCTCGGGCACCTCGTCGGGCGTGCCGCGGATCGGCAATGACTGGGGCAGCTGCGACCCGCAAGAGCCGCGCAACCGGCGCTCGCGCGTCTCGGTGCTGGTCGAGACGGAGCGAACCCGCATCCTGGTCGACACCACACCGGACATGCGCGAGCAGCTGCTGGCGGGCGGCGTGGGCACGGTCGATGCGGTGATCTGGACTCACGACCATGCCGATCATTGCCACGGCATCGACGACCTCAGGCAGATCTATCATGCGATCGGCGGCCCTGTACGCGGCCTGGCGCGTCCCGACACGCGCGCGGGGATCGTCGAGCGCTTCGGCTATGTCTTTCACGGGCGAGACGGCTATCCGCCGACCGTCGCCATCGAGGATCTGCCCCGAACGATCGCCATCGGGGATATCGTGGTCCATTCGGTCAGCCAGCCGCACGGCACCATCGAATCCACCGGGCTACGCTTCGAACACGATGGTAGGTCAATCGCCTATGCAACTGATTTCAATATATTAACTGATGAGATGGCGTCACTGTATCAGGGCCTCGATATCTGGGTGGTCGATGCGCTGCGCTACCGGCCGCATCCGACGCATCCCGATGTGCCGACCGTGCTCGGCTGGATCGCCGATCTGAAGCCGCGGCGGGCCGCGCTGATTCACATGGACCAGTCGATGGATTATGCGACGCTGGTACGCGACCTGCCGGCCGGCGTGGAACCCGGCTATGACGGCCTGGAGATGACGCCATGAACGATCGTGCCCATGTGCTCTATTATCTGCTGTGGCTGGTATTCCCGATATCGGCGCTCGCGGCGCGGCGGATTCCGATGAAGGACAGCTTCAAGATGGCGCTTGCCTGGCTGGCGATCTTCGGCGTGTTGTTCATCCTCGTGTCGCTCTGGCAGGAGGCGACGGGCGCCGGCGGGGCGCTGGGTGGGCTGTTCCAATGAACCGGGCGGCCTCGAACCAATCAAAATTTAACATAATGTGTATTATCGAACTGACTGATATAACGCGGGCGGGGCGATCCCCTCTTCCGTCATGCCGGACTTGTTCCGGCATCCATCGAACCGCACACACCACATGCGTTGCATTCCGGGCACGATGGACCCCGGAACAAGTCCGGGGTGACGTCAGCCTTTGGGCTAAGGCCGCATGATCGACCGCCTCGTCACCATCATGGCCCGTCTGCGCGATCCCGAAACCGGCTGCGACTGGGATGTCGCCCAGGATTTCGCCTCGATCGCGCCGTACACGATCGAGGAAGCCTATGAGGTAGCCGACGCGATCGCCCGCAACGACATGGCCGATCTCAAGGACGAGCTCGGCGACCTGCTCCTCCAGGTCGTCTTCCACAGCCGCATGGCCGAGGAAGCCGGCCTGTTCGCGCTGCCTGACGTCGTGGCGGCAATCAGCGACAAGATGGAGCGCCGCCACCCGCATGTCTTCGGCGACAGCGCCGGCGGCCATGCCCAGCATTGGGAGCGGCTGAAGGCGGACGAGCGCGCCGCCAAGGGCGATGCCGGGGCGCTGGACGGCGTCGCGATCGGCCTGCCCGCCTTGCTCCGCGCCGAAAAGCTCCAGAAACGCGCGGCGCGCACCGGCTTCGACTGGTCCGATGCAGACGGGCCCCGGGCCAAAGTGATCGAGGAAATCGCCGAAATCGATGCCGCCTCGCCCGCCGAACGGGAGGAAGAAATTGGCGACCTGCTGTTCGCGGTGGTCAACTGGGCGCGGCATCTGGGCGTAGATGCCGAGGCGGCGTTGCGCAAGGCGAATGCGAAGTTCGAGCGGCGTTTCAAGGCAATGGAGACTGAAGCCGGCGATACGTTCGCAGCGCTCGACCTCGATGAAAAGGAAGCGCTTTGGGTGACGGCAAAGCGCCACGAGCGCGAAAAGGCGCCGGATTCCAACGGCCCCTGATGGTTGGCGTCGCCGCACTTCTCGCCCTGTCTTTGGGCACCAGCAGCCCGGCTTGCGCCTATGACCGGCCGACCATGCTTCGAATGAGCGTCGATGCGTTCGATCAGACCGATAATGGCTGGCGCCGGATCGGTGAGAGAAAAGGGTGCGAAAAGGCCGGGGCGGCGCTCATCGCCGCCTATGTCACCCGGCATCGATCCGGTCTGAGCAGCGCCCAACGCGATCAGCTCGCCTGGCACCATGGCCAGTTGCTGGCGCTGGCCGGTGAGACGCATCAGGCGATCAGCGTCTTTCGCGGCATTCGCGACAGCGAACCCGCGCAATATTGGTATCGCGAGGCGACGATTGCGTTTCTGCGCCGGGACAAGCCGGCCCTGTTGCGGGCCCGTGCAGGGCTGGTGTCGCTTCCGAAGCCCGCCGACTTTGACGCCATGGCCACCCTGTTCCGCAAACGCTTCGGCCAGGAGCTGACCTGGCCGACCAATCTCGATACCGTGAATGACCTGGTTCGCTGCTTCGACGCCGGCTATCGCTTCGCCTATTCGGGAACCTGTCCCAGAAGCCATTGAATTCTGGTCATTGTCGCGGCGTTGAAGGGAAATATTCGACACAACTCTCCGCCGTCCGCCCGAGATACAGCGCGCGGCGTCCCGCCATCGAGACGAAATAGCCCGTGCAGCCCGCTGCGGCGACCCGTTCGCAAAATGCCGTATAGTCGATCTCCTGCGCCTGGCTCGCCCGCACCGCGGCGGCGATTCCCGCGGCATCGAACGCCGTAGCGAATAGCGTGGCGACCGGCGCGCACTTGGAAATATGAGTGACGCCATCCGGCAGATAATAGGTCTTTTCCGCCCGAAGCAGATCGGCATGATATTGCTCGACCCCCGCCTCCATCAGCTTCGCGACGATCTCGGGAAATCTGAGGCTCGCGTCATCGGCGGCGCACGTGCACTGCTCGAGCGTCTCGATCACATGCTGGTTCATCGATTTTCTCCTGTTTCGAGACCGTTAGTCGACCGGCAGCTCCGCAAGGCCGCGCCGCTTCACGATGTCGCGGAGCATGGTTTCGAGCGTCTCACGCTCGGCAGCACTCAAATGCCCGAAATATTCAGCGTCGTGGGCGTCAGCCAGCGCCGCCAGTTCGGGCACCAGCGCCCGGCCCGCCGGCGTCAGCCACACATCCTGATGCCGGCGATCCGACGCCATTTGCGCCTTGGCGGCCAGCCCCTTTCCCACCAGCCGGTCGACCAGCTTCGAAATCGCGCCCTTGGTCATGCCGAGATCCCGCGCCAGCCGGTTCGGCGCGCCGACGTCATGGGCATAGATCATGCGCAGCAGCACCCACTCGGCCATCGTCACGTCCCGCGCCGCGAGCTTCAGGGTGAAGCCGTGCGAGACATGGTTGGAGACGAAGCGCAGCCAATAGCCGAGATGGGCGTCGAGCGGGCTTGGATCCGGGTCTGCAGCCACGAGTCATCCTTTAGTTGACTAGGAAACTAATTGATAATAGTTTCCTAGTCAACCAACAAGATCACGGCCTCCCCGTTGGGGCGGCCGTTCAGTCGTTTCGCTGGTTGAACCGCTCATAATCGCGCGGCGCCATCCGTACGTCGTACACCGCGCTGTCGCCCTCGACATCCTGCGCGATCACCTCGCCATGCGCATGCAGCCACGCCGCCCCGGCGCCGTCGGACGCATCGAGCGTGATCGTGTAGCGGCGATGCCCCTGGGTCAGGAGCGCGGCGACCGTTTCGATCAGGGTATCGACCCCCTCCCCGGTTATCGCCGAAATCGCGACCACGTCCTGGCGGCGCCCCGCCTCAGCGATCATCTCCTCGCGCGCGTCGCCTTCGAGCAGATCGAGCTTGTTCCACGCCTCGATGCGCGGCGTCGTGGCGGCAACGCCGATCTCGGTCAGCACTGCCTCGACATCGGCACGCTGGGCTGTGCTGTCGGGGTGCGCAATGTCGCGGACATGGATCAGCAGGTCGGCCGAGATCACTTCCTCGAGCGTCGCCTTGAAGGCGGCGACGAGCTGGGTCGGCAGTTCGGACACGAAGCCGACCGTGTCCGACAGGATCGCCTTGTCGATCCCCGGCAGCGAAATCTGCCGCAAGGTCGGGTCGAGGGTCGCGAACAACAGGTCTTCCGCCATGACGTCAGCGCCGGTCAACCGGTTGAAAAGCGTCGATTTTCCGGCATTGGTATAGCCGACCAGGGCAATCACCGGCCAGGGCGCGCGCTGGCGGCGGTCGCGGTGAAGGCCGCGGGTGCGCGTCACCTGGTCGAGCTCCTTGCGGAGCCGCGCCATGCGATCGCGGATCAGGCGGCGGTCAGCCTCGATCTGGGTTTCGCCCGGGCCGCCGAGAAAGCCGAAGCCGCCGCGCTGGCGCTCGAGGTGAGTCCAGCTCCGCACCAGCCGGCCGGCCTGATAGTCGAGATGGGCGAGCTCGACCTGCAACCGCCCCTCGGCGGTCGCCGCGCGCTCGCCGAAAATCTCGAGGATCAGCCCGGTGCGATCGATCACCTTGGCCTCGAGCGCTGTCTCGAGATTGCGCTGCTGGACGGGCGACAGGGCAGCGTCGAACACGACCAGCCCCGCCTCCTCCATCCGCACCGTGGCGGCAAGCGCCTCGACCTGCCCGCTGCCGATCAAGGTCGCCGGCTTGGCCTGGCGCACCCGGATCGCGACCTTGTCCGCCACCACCACGCCGATCGCCTCGGCGAGGCCCGCCGTTTCGTTCAGCCGCGCCTCGGCGTCTCGCGAGGAGACGCCGTGCTCAGGATACACGATAATGGCGCGCGTGCCACGTGCGAACTCATCGCGATCCCGTTCGAAGCCAGTGGTCAATCTTCGTCCGAACCTGCTGTTTCATCAGCCAAATTGAGGGGATGCGCCGGCTGGATCGTCGACACCGCGTGCTTGTAGACGAGCTGCGACATGCCGTCGCGCTGGAGCAGCATGCAGAACAGGTCGAACGCAGCGATCTGGCCCTGGAGCATCACGCCGTTGACGAGGAACATCGTCACATTGTCGTCCGACTTGCGGACTGCGTTGAGGAAGATCTCCTGGAGCAGAGGCTGCTTCTTCTGCGCCTCGCCGACGGCGTTGACGATCGCCGCCACATCGACTGCCGCCGAAGGCATGATCGTCGAGATCGCATGCTTGTAGATGAGCTGGGACTGGCCGTCGCGGCGCAGCAGCACCGAGAAATTGTCGAACCAGGTGACGATTCCCTGGAGCTTGACGCCCTTGACGAGGAACATCGTCACCGGCGTCTTGGAACGGCGCAGCGCGTTGAGGAAGAGATCCTGGAGAGAGGTTTGCTTGTCGGCCATCGGTCGATCCTTGTTATTGGCAGGCTGTTCGCCTGCTGTGCACCGGTTCCCGGCGTCGGAAACGCGCTCCCGAGAGCGCGACGCCGCCAATCTAGGGGCGACGGGGGCGTACGTCCACTGTTCGTCGTGGAAAAGACTCTCCCCTCCCGCTTGGCGGGAGGGGTCGGGGGAGGGCCTGTCCTGCTACTCGCGCCCTGTAACAGGCCCTCCCCTAACCCCTCCCGCAAGCGGGAGGAGAATGAAGAAAGGCAACGCCGCTCTACTCGTCCCTAGTCTCGGTGATCCCCAGCAGCTTCAGCTTCCGGTGCAAGGCTGAGCGCTCCATCCCGATGAAGCTCGCCGTCCGCGAGATATTCCCGGAAAAGCGCCTGATCTGGATGCGCAGATATTCGCGCTCGAAGGTCTCGCGCGCCTCACGCAAGGGCGATCCCATGATCGCATTGGTGCTGCCGCCCATGTCGCCCGGGTCGCCGAGCACCTCGGCGGGCAGCAGGTCGAGATCGATCCGGCCGATCCGGTCGCCCGGCGCCATGATGATCGTCCGCTCGACGACGTTGCGCAGCTGGCGGACATTGCCCGGCCATTCGTAACTCTGCAGCGCGACCATGGCGTCAGGCGCGATCTCGGGGGTCGGCACGCGGCGCTCGGCGGCATAATGCGCCATGAAATGCGCGACCAAAGCCGGGATGTCCTCGCGGCGCTCGGCAAGGCCCGGAATCACGACCGGCACCACGTTCAGCCGGTAATAGAGATCCTCGCGGAAGCGGCCCTCGGCGATCTCGTGCGTCAGGTCGCGCGCGGTCGCCGAGACGACGCGGACATCGACCTTGACCACCCGCTGCCCGCCGACCCGGGTGAAGCTCTGGTCAGTCAGCACCCTCAGGATCCGCGCCTGGGTGGCGATCGGCATGTCGGCGATCTCGTCGAGGAACAGGGTGCCGCCATGCGCCTGCTCGAGCAGGCCGGACCGGACGAGCTGCCCGCCCTCCTCCACACCGAACAATTCTTCCTCGACCCGCTCCGGCGTCATCCGCGCTGCGTTGACCACCACGAAGGGCGCATCGGCGCGCTGGCTCCAGCCATGGAGCAGCCGCGCGGCGATTTCCTTGCCGACGCCCGCCGCGCCCATCACCAGCACGCGGCTGCCGGTCGAGGCGACGCGCTTGAGGGTGGCGCGCACGCTGTTGATCGCGGTCGAGCTGCCGGTCAGGTCGTTGTTGGTGCCGACCGAGGCACGCAGCGACGCCACTTCGCGCCGCAACCGCTCGGTCTCGGTCGCGCGGGCGACCATCAGCAGCAGCCGCTCTGCCTCGAACGGCTTTTCGATGAAGTCGGCGGCGCCCCGCCTGATCGCGGCGACCGCGGTATCGAGATTGCCATGCCCCGAGATCACCAGCACGGGAATCGAGGAATCGCGCCGCTTCAGCTCGTCGAGCAGCTCGAGCCCGTCGAGCCGCGAGCCCTGCAGCCAGACATCGAGCAGCACCAGCGACGGGCGCCGCGCCGAGATCGCCTCGAGCGCCGCATCGCTGTCGGCGGCGCCGCGCGTCTGATAGCCTTCGTCTTCGAGAACGCCGGCCACCAGTTCGCGGATGTCGCGCTCGTCGTCGACGATGAGGATGTCGAGTGCCATGGTCAGGTCCGATTCCGTGTGAGTTCAGGGGTGCGGCGATCATCCCCTTCAGCAAGATCCTGGTTGCCGCAGTCGATCGCCCCCAGCGCGTCGGTGTCGAAGCTCATCGTCACCCTGGTGCCGCCACCCTCGCCGTCGGCGAAGCTGATCGTCCCGCAGTGCTCCTCGACGATCTTCTTGACGATCGCGAGCCCCAGCCCGGTGCCCCGCGCGCGGGTGGTGACATAAGGCTCGACCAGCCGGTCGCGCTGGGCCGGCAGGCCGACGCCATTGTCGGTGACACTGACGATCACCCGGTTGCCCTGCTCGGCAAGCGTCATCGTCACCGCGCCTTCGGCGCCTTCGCCCCTGGCGTCGATCGCCTCGACCGCATTCTTGACGATATTGGTCAGCGCCTGGCCGATCTGCCGGCGGTCGCACACCAGGCTCGGCCCGGGATCGTCATGAACCAGGCCGAAGCGGATCGCCGGGTGCGCGACTTCGTGGAGGAACACTGCCTGGCGCGCGATATCGACCAGGGATTCCTCGCGGAACACCGGCTTGGGCATGCGCGCGAAGGACGAGAATTCATCGACCATCCGCCTGAGATCGCCGACCTGGCGGACGATCGTCTCGGTCAGCCGGGTGAAGGTGCCGTCGTCATTGACAATCTGCTTGGCATAGCGGCGCTGGAGCCGCTCGGCGGCGAGCTGGATCGGGGTCAGCGGGTTCTTGATCTCGTGCGCGATCCGCCGCGCGACGTCCGCCCAGGCGGCCCGGCGCTGGTCGAGCAGCTGGCCGGTGATATCGTCGAAGGTGAGGATCGGGCCGCCATCGGCATTGGCATCGGCGCGCGCAATCTTGACCGCGAGCGTCCGCGCATCGCCGTCGACCTCGACCTCGACGATCGCTTCGCGCGTCTCGCCGCCGATCAGCGCGCCGAGCTCGGGCGAAATCTCGGCCAGCGGCCGCCCGACCAGATTCTCGTCGCGGGTGTGGAGCAGCATCGCGGCCGAGCGGTTGATCAGCCTGATCGTGCCGTCGGCGGCGATCGAAATCACCCCGGCGCTGACCCCCGACATCACTGCCTCGATCAGCGCCCGCCGGCTTTCCAGCGCCCCGGTCTGTTCCTGCAGGCGCCGGGTCATCTGGTTGAAGGCAGTGCCGAGCGTGCCGACCTCGTCATCGGTCTTCGGCTCGGGCACGCGCGCGGTGAGATCGCCGGTCGCGACGCGGTGCGCGGCGGCGACCAGCTCGCCCACCGGCCGCACCAGCCGATCGGCAACGGCAAGCGCGATCCACACGGCGATCGCCACGATCAGCAGCGAAATGCCCAGCAAGGCCGCGTTGAACTTGAGCTGGAGCGAGCGCGAGCGGGTCTGCAGCGTCCGATAGTCGCTCAGGATCGTCTCGCCGCGCTTCATCTGGTTGGCGAGCTGCGGGTCGAAGACCCGCGCCGAATAAAGATAGGTATGCTCGCCATAAGCGAGCTTCACGACCGCCGCTGCACGATCCTTGCTCTGCAGGATGACGCTGGGCACGCCGCGATCGATCTCGTCGATCATCTGTGCATTGACGACCCGGCCAAGCGGGCGGTCATAGGGGTTTACCAGCGCAAGCGACTGGATCTGTCCTTTCGCCCCGACCTGCACGATCACTGCCTCGGAGAGATTGCGGCGATAGACCTGATAGCCGAAATATTGCTGGAAGCGCGGGCTCTCCATCGTGTCGACCTTGAGATCGTCTGCGATGTCGCCGGCCATGGTGCTCGTTTCGTTGGCGACGCGGCCAAGCTCTGCGTTGTAATTCTCCTGGGCGAGCGCGGTCGCGTTTTCGAGCATGCCGCGCGCCTTGTCGGAGAACCAGAACGCGACGCTCGACTGGAACAGCAGCGAGGCGAAGATCACGACGAGCAGGGTCGGCACCGCAGCGATCACCGAGAACAGCGCGACCAGCCGGACGTGAAGCCGCCCCCTGCCGCCGATCGGCGAGCGCGCCGCGCGGCGCATCGCGATCCGTCGGCCGAGCAGCACGAGCAGCGCGACCCCCGGCAGGAGATTGGCGACCAGCAGCAGCGCGACGAGCGGCGGGCTCAGCAATGTCGGCGAGTTCTGGCCGCTCGAAATGACGAAATAGCTCGCCACCGCGATCGCGATCGCCCCGGCCAGCACCAGCACCTCGATAAAGGGCGTCACTGCGAAGCGCGAGGTGGGCAACGAAGGGCTCGACATGGGTGCCACTTGGGCTGTCATCGTGTCTTCAATACAACGCGATTGTGGCAAGGAAAACACACAATGTGACAGCCTAGCCCGAATCGGCCCCACCCGGGCGCCCCGCATCGGGATCGATGCCGAGCGTATCGAGCCGTTTCCGCAGCGTGTTGCGGTTGATTCCAAGCGCCCGGGCAGCGCGCAGCTGGTTCTGGCCGTGGCGGGCGAGCAGCGCCTCGATCAGCGGCCGCTCGACCTCGCCGATGATCCGATCGTAGAGAGTCCCGTCGTCGAGCGCCGCCGGTTCCTCGCGCGCGAGCCGCTCGAGTCGTGCCCGCACCGCTGCCTCGATGCCCGGATCGCCGGGCAGGATATCGGCGGCCGTGGCGGCGCCGAGCATCGCCCGCACTTCGTCCGCACCGATCCGCTCGTCGCGGCTCAGCACCGCCATGCGGCGCATGATATTCTCGAGCTCGCGGACATTGCCCGGCCAGTCGTAATTTTCGAGCGCAACGATCGCGGCTGAGTCGAGCTGCTTGCGCGGCAGCCCGCCCTCGGCGGCGCGATCGAGGAAATGGCGCGCGAGCAGGGCGATGTCCTGGCGCCGCGCGCGCAGCGCCGGCAGGCTGACCGGCACCACGTTCAGCCGGTAGAAGAGATCCTCGCGAAACTGCCCGGTCGCGACCAGCTGGGCCAGGTCGCGATTGGTCGCCGCGACGATGCGGACATTAGCGCGGATCGTCCGCGCGCCGCCCACGGTGGTGAATTCGCCCGACTGGAGCACGCGGAGCAGCCTGGTCTGCGCCTCCATCGGCATGTCGCCGATCTCGTCGAGAAACAGGGTGCCGCCCTCCGCCTGTTCGAAGCGCCCGGCCGATCGCGCCTGCGCGCCGGTAAAGGCGCCGCGCTCATGGCCGAACAATTCGGCCTCGATGAGCTCGCGCGGGATCGCCGCCATGTTGAGCGCGACGAAGGGCGAGCGCCGCCTTGGCCCGAGATCATGGATGGCGCGCGCGACCAGCTCCTTGCCGGTGCCCGATTCGCCCGAGATCAGCACGGTCAGGTCGTTCGAGACGACCCGGGCGATAATCCGGTAGACATCCTGCATCGCCGGCGAGCGGCCGATCAGCGGCAGGGTGGAGTCAATCTCGTCGGCCGCTTCCTCGGGCAGGCCCTGGTTGCGGGCAAGCGCGCCCTGCACGGCCCGGGTCAGCACATCGAGATCGAAGGGCTTGGGCAGATAGTCGAAGGCGCCGACCTCGGTCGCGCGGACCGCGGTGGTCAGCGTGTTGCGCGCCGAAAAGACGATCACCGGCAGCCGCGGATGCTCGGCGACGAGCCGCTCGACCCGGTCCAGGCCATTGCCGTCGGGCAGGACGACGTCA
This sequence comes from Sphingomonas oligophenolica, assembly GCF_039522915.1. Taxonomy (NCBI): domain Bacteria; kingdom Pseudomonadati; phylum Pseudomonadota; class Alphaproteobacteria; order Sphingomonadales; family Sphingomonadaceae; genus Sphingomonas; species Sphingomonas oligophenolica. Next base: position 18,984 of record NZ_BAAAEH010000060.1, on the reverse strand, counting down.
GTGATCAGCACGTCCGGCATGCTGGCGGCGAGCTGCACGTCGAGCTCGGCGAGCGTCGACGCCGTCGTCACGCGGTGGCCCTCGCGGCGCAGCGCCTGGGCGACGACGGTGCGGATCGCCGAATCGTCATCGACGACGAGGATCGAGCCCTGATTCTTCATGTGGAGCCTCTGGGCAACAGGATACGGAACACCGACTGGGGCGGCGAGCCCTCGCGGGCATATTGCACGATACCGCCCATGTCGCGCACCAGCTTGTCGACCAGCGCGAGGCCGAGCCCCTGCCCCTCCGGCTTGCCCGACACGAACGGATCGAACAGATGGTCGGCGATGTCGCCGGGCGCGCCGGGGCCGTTGTCGATCACGCAGATCTCGATCGGCAGTGGCTGGCGCGGCCGGCCCGGCGCGGGGCTCACCGCCATGCCGTGGCGATAGGCAGTGGCGAGCGTGATGCGGGCATCGGCCTGGTCGCGCATCGCCTCGGTCGCGTTCTTGATCAGGTTGAGCACCACCTGGAGGATCGCGTCGCGATCCGTCAGAACCGGCGGCAGCGAGGGATCGAAGCGCTCCTCGATCGTCACGTGCCGCGCGAAGCCGGCGAGCGCGACGCGGCGGGCATGACCGAGCAGCGGATAGATATTCTCCGGCGTCAGGCTCAGGGGCCTTGTATCGGTGAAATCCTGCATCCGGTCGATCAGTGCGGCAATCCGGTCGACCTCGGTGGTGATCAGCGTGGTCAGCTCCTCATTGCCGTCGCCGGCGAGCAGCTGGGCAGCGCCGCGAATGCCCGACAGCGGGTTCTTGATCTCATGCGCCAGCATCGCCGCCGCGCCGATCGCCGCGCGCGCCGCAGAGGCGCGATCGACTGAATGCCCCATCCGCCGCGAAGTGGCGCCGGTATGGAGCGTGATCGAGCGCCATCCGTCATGATCGGGCACCCGCGCCTCGATATAATCGACCATCACCCGGCCGCCCCGCACGATCTCGATCTCGGCATCGAAGGCTGAGAAGCCCTGATTGTCGCGCCGGCTCGGCTCGCTGGGCGGGGTGATCACGCTTGCCAGCGGCTGGCCGCGCATCGCCCGTTCGGAAAGGTTGAGCAATGTCTCGCATTCGGCATTGGCGAAGACGATGCGGTCGCGCGGATCGATCACCATCACCGCGACGGGGAGCGACGCAAACAGGGTGGCGAAGCTCGGCCCCGCCCGTTCCGCCATGACGTCAGGCCGCCGCGCGGCTGCGCCAGGGCGCGTAGAATTCAGCGAGCATCGCCTGCACCGTCTTCGCGTCCGGGATCTGGTTCACCCGGTTGCGGAATTCGGCCGAGCCGTGCAGCCCCTTGGTGTACCAGCCGATATGCTTGCGCGCCATGTTGACGCCGACTTCATTGCCATAATGGCTGAGCATCGCATCATAATGCTCTGCGATCAGGCAATATTGTTCGTCAAGGCTCGGATCCTCGACCCGCCGGCCGGTGGCGAACCACTCCATCACCTGGCCGAGCAGCCAGGGCCGCCCATAAGCGCCGCGCCCGATCATCACGCCGTCGGCGCCGGATTGAGCGAGCGCTGCCTCGGCATCCTCGATCGAGCAGATATCGCCGTTCGCGATCACCGGGATCGACACCGCGTCCTTGACCCGGCGGATGAACGCCCAGTCGGCGGTGTCGCGGTACATCTGGTTGCGGGTGCGGCCGTGCACCGCGACCATCTTCACGCCGAGATCCTGCGCGATCCTGGCCAGATCGGGTGCGTTGAGGCTCGAATGATCCCAGCCCATCCGCATCTTGAGCGTCACCGGCACGCTGACCGCGGCGACGATCGCCTTGATGATCGCGCCCGCCATGTCGAGATCGCGCATCAGCGCCGAGCCCGCATCGCCGCTCGTCACCTTGCGGACCGGGCAGCCCATGTTGATGTCAATGATTGCAGCCCCGCGATCCTCGCTGAGCTTGGCCGCCTCGCCCATTTCATAAGGCGTGCAGCCGACGAGCTGCATCGAGACCGGCTCCTCGACCGGATGCCAGGCTGCCTTTTGCAGCGACTGGCGCGTCTCGCGGATCGCCGCCTGGCTCGCGACCATCTCGGTGACGTTGAGCCCCGATCCGTAGCGCCGCACGATCGTCCTGAACGGCATGTCGGTGACGCCCGTCATCGGCGCGAGAATCACGGGGCGCTCGATCCGGACGGGTCCGATCTGGATGGGGGCGAGTGTCTGGGTCATGTGCCTGAAAAACGGGCAGCCTATAGGCGAGGATGAGTGGAGCGGCAAGACTTCACCCTTCCTCTTCCAAAGGAGAGGAGACTGAAGAGCCCCCATTCGCCGCACTGGCGGTCCTCCCATCCTTCCGCTAGGCGGGCGCGATGACGCAAGGGGCCACCGCAGCTTTGATCGTCGCCGCCGGCCAGGGCGTGCGCACCGGCGGGACTCTGCCCAAGCAATTCGCGCCGCTCGCCGGCAAGCCGATGATCGCGCACAGCTTCGCCGCCCTCGAGCGCCACCCGGCGATCGGGCGCGTGATCGTCGCGATCGGCGACGGCCAGGACGACGCGCTGACCGCGGCACTGGGCGACGTCGAACGGGTAAGAGGCGGCGCCACGCGGCGCCTCTCGGTGCGCGCCGGGCTCGAGGCACTGGCCGGCACCAGCCCCGCGCGGGTGCTGATCCATGACGCGGCCCGCCCCTTTCTGGGCAGCGCCGTGATCGACCGGCTGCTGAGCGCGCTCGACACCCATGACGGCGCCGTCCCCGCCCTCCCCGTCGCCGACACGCTGGCGCGCGGCGACGGGACGCTCGGCGACGTGGTGCCGCGCGACGGGCTTCACCGCATCCAGACGCCCCAGGCGTTTCGCTTTGACGTCATATTTGACGCGCATCGTGGCTGGCAGGGCGACGAACCGACCGACGACGCGCAGATGGCGCGCAAGGCGGGGGGCAGCGTGCAGCTGGTCGAGGGGGACATGATGCTCGAGAAAATCACCTGGCCGGCCGATTTCGCCGCGGCCGAGGCGCGCCACGCGGCCGGCATGCGGGTGCGCAGCGCGACCGGCTTCGACGTCCACCGGCTGGTCGAAGGCGAGGAGCTCTGGCTCGGCGGCGTGCTGATCCCGCACGACAAGGGGCTTTCCGGGCACAGCGACGCCGACGTCGCGCTCCATGCCATCACTGACGCCCTGCTCGGCACGATCGCCGAGGGCGATATCGGCACCCATTTCCCGCCGAGCGATCCGCAATGGCGCGGCGCCGATTCAGCGCAGTTCCTCCAGCACGCTGCCGCGCTGATCGCGGCGCGCGGCGGGATCATCGATTTCATCGACCTGACCCTGATCTGCGAGGCGCCCAAGGTCGGCCCCTATCGTGCCGCGATGCGCGACCGGATCGCCGGCCTGTTGCGGCTCGCGCCCGGCCAGATTAGCGTGAAGGCGACGACGACCGAGCGATTGGGCTTTGCCGGTCGCGGCGAAGGAATCGCCGCCCAGGCCATCGCAACCATCAGGATAGCGGGGGACATCACATGAAGAAACGAATCGGACTGCATGGCGCGATCGCCCTTTGGATGGGCATCGCCGCCACGAGCGCACAGGCGGCCGAGGTCGCCGCGGCGCCCTGCGTGACTCATGCCGAAGCATCGAGCCTGGTGATCGTCGCCGCGCCCGAACTGATCAAGGCGGCCGGCACCGCCTGCGCGCAGGTCCTTCCGCAGACGGCGCTGATTCGACAGACGACGGGCCCCTATATCGGCGGATTTCAGGCAGAAGCGGAGCGCGCCTGGCCAATGGCGAAAGCGGGCATCAACAAGATCATCGCCGCCACCGACAAAGGCGGCGCCGCGCCCGAAACGCACAAGCTGGTGGCGGCCATGCTCGACTCCGACCAGATACGGCCGATGCTGTTCGCGATGATCGCCCCGGCGGTCGCCAAGTCGATCAAGCCGGGCGACTGCGCGGCGATCGATCACATGATGACTCAGCTGGCGCCCCTGCCGCCCGCCAACCTTGCCGAGATCATCGTGACGATCCTCGAACTGGACAGCGCCAGCAAGACGGCCAAGGGCAAGCCCGACAATTTGCCGATCTGCCCGATGGTCAAGCCTTGACCATGGACACGATTCTCCCGCCCGAGCTGGTCGCCGCCGCGCGGCGCGTGATCGAGGAGAATCTTGCAGTGGGACGGCGCATCAGCGTCGCCGAAAGCTGCACCGGGGGTCTCGTCGCCGCGGCGCTCACTGAAATTCCGGGATCGTCCGAGATTTTCGAATCCGGCTTCGTCACCTATTCCAACGACGCCAAGCTCGACATGCTGCGAGTCAGTCCCGACGTGCTCGAAACCTTCGGCGCCGTGTCGATCGCGACCGCCTGGGCCATGGCGCAGGGCGCGCTCGAGCTGAGCGGCGCCGATGTCGCGGTGGCGATCACCGGGGTTGCCGGCCCGGCCGGAGGGACCGAGAAAAAGCCGGTCGGAACGGTCGTGTTCGCCCGCGCCGAAAAGGGCGGCGACCCGGGCAACGTCGTCGCTGACCGCAAGGATTTCGGCGATCTCGGCCGCGGCGGCATCCGCCTTCAGGCCGCGCTTTGCGCGCTCGAACTGCTGTTGCCGCCGGGCGTCACGTAAAGCACCGCGGCGCGCTCCTCGAAGGCGCCGATCATCCGGCGCAGCGCGGCCCCGAACACCTGCCCGGCGAGCATCTCGAACACCCGGTTCTTGAACGCGAAATCGACACTGAAATCGACCAGGCAGCCGGTGCCGTCAGGCCGGAAGGTCCAGTCGTTGCGCAGATATTTGAGCGGGCCGTCGAGATAATCGACATGGATATGCTCGGGCCGCGCCTTCTCCACCTTCGAGGTGAAGGTCTCGCGCAATCCCTTGAAGCCGACGATCATGTCGGCGACCATCTCGGTCTCGCTGTTCGAGCGGACCCGGATCGCGGTGACCCAGGGCAGAAATTCGGCATAGCGTGCCACGTCGGCGACGAGATCGAACATCTGCTCGCTCGTATAGGGCAGCCGGCGCGTTTCGGAGTGGCGGGGCATGTCTAGCCCCTGCGCTCCCGCGAAGGCGGGAGCCTAGTCTGGCACCCCGTCTTCGCGGGGGTACGATTCAGCTTGGCGATCAGCGTGCGGCTCCCGCCAGCTTCGCTTCGCGCGCCGCGCGCATCTTCTCGAAATCATCGCCGGCGTGATAGCTGGAGCGCGTCAGGGGCGAGGCGGCGACGAGCAGGAAGCCCTTGGCCCGCGCGATCGCCGCATAGGCGTCGAATGCCTGGGGCGTGACGAAGTCGAGCACCTTGGCATGGCGCGGCGTCGGCTGGAGATATTGGCCCATGGTCAGGAAATCGATATCGGCCGAGCGCATGTCGTCCATCACCTGATGGACTTCGAGCCGCTCCTCGCCGAGCCCGACCATCACGCCCGACTTGGTGAAGATCGACGGATCGTGCCGCTTGACCGATTCGAGCAGCCGCAGCGAGGCATAATAGCGCGCGCCGGGGCGGATCGTCGGATAGAGCCGCGGCACCGTCTCCAGATTATGGTTGTAGACGTCGGGCCGGGCCTCGACGATCGACTCGACCGCCGCCTGCGCCTTGTTCCTGAAATCGGGCGTGAGAATCTCGATCGTCGTCTTCGGCGTGGTACGGCGAAGCGCCTGGATTACCTTGACGAATTGCGAGGCGCCGCCATCGGGCAGGTCGTCGCGATCGACCGAGGTGATGACGATATGCTCGAGGCCGAGCTCGGCGGCGGCATCGGCGGTGTGCTGCGGCTCGAGCGGATCGACCGCGCGCGGCATGCCGGTCTTCACATTGCAGAAGGCGCAGGCGCGGGTGCAGGTGTCGCCCAGGATCATCACCGTCGCATGCTTCTTGGTCCAGCACTCGCCGATATTCGGGCAGGCGGCCTCTTCGCACACCGTGTTGAGGTTGAGGCGGCGCATCATCGCCCTGGTTTCGGCGAATCCGGCGCTGGTCGGCGCCTTCACCCTGATCCAGTCCGGCTTGCGCTGGCGCGCCTCGGGAGCGTTGGCAGGGCGGGCGATCGGTGCGGTCTCGTTCATGGGCGCCAGATAGCGACTGTCGCACGGCCTTGCCACCCCCAGCCGGTGGCGGCAAAGAAGCGCCATGACAGGCTTTACAGATCTCCTCGGCGGCTATCAGCGCTTTCGTGCAACCGACTGGACCCGCCAGCGCGGGCGATGGGCCGAGCTTCGCCAGGGACAGAATCCGAGCGTGATGGTGATCGCCTGCTCGGACAGCCGGGTCGATCCGGCGCAGATCTTCGATACCTCGCCCGGCGAGATCTTCGTCGTGCGCAATATCGCCAACCTGGTGCCGCCGTTCGAGCTGGGCGGCGGCCGGCACGGCGTCTCGGCCGCGCTCGAATTCGCGGTGACCCAGATCGAGGTGGCCGAAATCGTGGTGATGGGCCACGGCTCCTGCGGCGGCGTCGAGGCAGCGCTGTCGCAACGCTTCGCTGGCCGCGCGCCGGGCGCCGGCGGGTTCATCGATCACTGGGTCGACATGCTCGACGAAGCCCGCGACCGGATCGTCGCCCAATATGGCACCGGTGCACAGGCGGTGCGCGAGCTCGAGCTCGAAACCGTGCGGGTCAGCCTCCGCAACCTGCGGACCTTTCCGTGCATTCCTGAACGCGAAGCGGCGGGAACGCTGCGACTGCGCGGCGCCTATTTCGCGATCGCCGACGGCGTGCTGCATGTGATGGATGACAACGGAGCCTTCGCGCCCGCCTGAACCCGACGACGACAGCGCTCAGCTGATCCCCAGCGCCTTGCGCGCGATCTTCTCGAGCGCCGGGTCGATCGGCGGCGCGTCCATCGGCACGCTTGCCTCGAGCCGCTCGGCGATCACGGTGAGCGCCGCGATCCGCGCCGCCTTCTTGTTATTGCCGTCGATCGGGTGCCAGGGCGCCCAGCGCATATTGGTGCGCCTGAACATCTCGGCCATTGCGTCGAGATATTCCTTGCGCTTCGCGCGGTTGCGATAATCCTCGGCGCCCGTCTTCCAGCGCTTCCAGGCATGTTCGAGCCGGCCCTTCAGCCGCTCGTCCTGCTCCGCCTGGGTGACATGGACGAACAGCTTGACGATCGTCGTGCCCGAATCGTTCTGCTGCGCCTCGAATTCGTTGATCTCGTCATAGCCGCGGCGCCATTCGGCCTCGGTCGCGAAGCCTTCGACCCGTTCGACCAGCACACGGCCGTACCAGCTGCGATCGAACACGGCGATATTGCCGTCGCCCGGCAGCTTCTGCCAGAAACGCCACAGGAAATGATGGCCGAGCTCGACCGCCGACGGCGCCCTGATCGGCCAGACCTGGAAGTTGCGCGGGTCCCATTCCGAGGTGAGTCGCTGGATGATGCCCCCCTTCCCCGCCGCATCCCAGCCTTCGAACAGGATCAGCGCGCGGCGCTTGTGGACGATATGCGCGACCTGGACATGCGCCAGCCGCTTCTGGAGCTTCGCCAGGTCCTTCTCGTAATCGCCGTCATATTTGGTGCCGGCTTCGTAGTCGGAGAGGTTGATGGTCATACGCACTCTCGCCATTGTTTGACAAACTTTGCCAAAACCTGCGAGAAGGCATAGCAAGGAGCGCATGCCATGGCGACGATGAATATCTCCCTGCCGGATCCGATGAAGCGGTGGATCGAGGAGCGGGCTCAGAGCGGACGGTACAGCAACGTCAGCGACTATGTGCGCGATCTGGTCCGGCGCGAGCAGGAGCGCAGCGACAAGATCGCGAATATGCAGCGCCTTGTCGAGGAAGGGCTGGCAAGCGGCATCAGCGACGAAACGATGGAGGACATTCGGACCCGCGCGTTGCGGCAAGCGGAGCTGAACCGATAAGGTGGCCCCTTATCGGCTGACCCGTGCTGCGGCGGATGACGTCGTTACCGTCTATCTCCAGAGCCTTGATATGTTCGGCCCTGCACAAGCCGAAAATATCATGACGGGCTCGAGTCGGCCTTCCGCTTCCTTGCCGATTATCCGCGTTCGGCGCGCCTGAGGACTGAACTCGCGATCCCGGTTCGCGCTTACCCCTACAAGTCGCATCTGATTGTCTACAGAACCGATCCGGACGGGGTCCTTATCATAAGGGTCAGGCATGCCCGCGAAGATTGGATGGCGGAGTTCGACTGATCCGAAACGTGCGGGGCCTATTCCGGCCGCACGGCCTCGATCGCCGGCTTCACCACCGCCTGCTCCACCGTCCTGATGTTCAGCTCGCGCAGCTGCTTGGCCGAGACGAAGCTCGGCGCCCCCATCATCAGGTCCTCGGCCTTCTGCGTCATCGGGAAGACGATCACCTCGCGGATGTTCGGCTGGTCGGCGAGCAGCATGACGATCCGGTCGATGCCCGGCGCCGAGCCGCCATGCGGCGGGGCGCCGCATTTGAAGGCATTGATCATGCCGGCGAAGTTGGTGTCGACATCGGCCTGGGTATAGCCCGCGATCTCGAACGCCTTGTACATGATCTCGGGCTTGTGGTTCCGGATCGCGCCCGACGACAGCTCGACGCCGTTGCAGACGATGTCGTACTGATAAGCGAGGATATCGAGCGGATCCCTGGTCTCCAGCGCCTCCATCTCGCCCTGCGGCATCGAGAAGGGGTTGTGGCTGAAATCGACCTTCTTGGCGTCCTCGTCATATTCGAACATCGGGAAGTCGACGATCCAGCAGAATTCGAAGCGCTTCTGGTCGATCAGATCGAGCTGCTCGGCGACGCGGGTGCGGGCGAGGCCGGCGAGCTTGGCTGCCTGCGCCTCCTTGCCCGCGGCGAAGAAGACGCCGTCATCAGGGCCGAGGCCGAGTGCTTCGGCGATCTTCGCCATGCCCTCCTCGCCATGATTGTTGGCGATCGGTCCGCCGAACACGCCACCTTTACGCGTCGCATAGCCGAGACCGGCAAAACCCTCGCCCTGCGCCCAGCTGTTCATGTCGTCGAAGAATTTGCGGCTCTTCTCGGCGGTGCCCGGCGCCGGAATCGCGCGGACGACGTCGCCGCCCTCGACGATGGAGGCGAAGCGGCCGAAACCGGAGCCCCGGAAGTGATCCGACACATCCGAGATCAGGATCGGGTTGCGCAGGTCGGGCTTGTCGCTGCCATATTTGAGCATCGATTCGCGGTACGGGATCCGCTTGAACGGCAGCGCCGAGACGGTACGGCCCTTGCCCTGCCAATCGGCGAATTCCTCGAACACGCCGTGCAGGACGGGCTCGATCGCAGCAAAAACATCGTCTTGCGTCACGAAGCTCATCTCGAAATCGAGCTGGTAGAACTCACCGGGCGAGCGGTCGGCGCGGGCATCCTCGTCGCGGAAGCAGGGCGCGATCTGGAAATAGCGGTCGAAACCGGCGACCATCAGCAGCTGCTTGAACATCTGCGGCGCCTGGGGAAGCGCGTAGAATTTCCCCGGATGCACCCGGCTCGGCACGAGATAGTCGCGCGCGCCTTCGGGGCTCGACGCCGTCAGGATCGGGGTCTGAAACTCAGTGAAGCCCTGCCCGTTCATCCGCTGGCGCAGCGAGGTGATGACCTTGGAGCGCAGCATGATATTGGCATGGAGCCGCTCGCGCCGCAGATCGAGGAAGCGGTAGCGCAGGCGGATATCCTCGGGATATTCGGCATCGCCCGCCACCGGCATCGGCAGCTCCTGGGCATGGCTCTGGATCACTGCCTCGGTAGCGCGGATCTCGATCCCGCCGGTCGGCAGGTTCGGGTTCACTGCCTCGGGCGCCCGCGCCGTCACCGTGCCGGTGATCGTCACCACCGACTCGTTCTTCAGGCTCTCGATCACCTTGAAGACCGGACCGCTGACATCGGTCACGATCTGGGTGATGCCATAATGGTCGCGCAGATCGACGAAGACGAGATCGCCATGATCGCGCTTCTTGTGGACCCAGCCCGACACGCGGACTTCCTGCCCGACATGCTCTGGGCGAAGCTCGGCGCAATGATGGGTGCGATAGGCGTGCATGATCGTCTCTTCGTTCAAATGGTCAGCAGTTATGCGAAGCGCCGCGCTTCCCCGCCATACGCGCCTTTGTCAAGGCGCACTCCCGCCGCTATGGCGTCGTTATGCATATCCATCCCCTTATCTCCGACAGCGCCACCCTCGCCAATCTCTGCACCCGATTGAGCTCGGCCGATTTCGTCTGCGTCGATACCGAGTTCATGCGCGAGAACACTTTCTGGCCCGAACTGTGCCTCATCCAGATCGCCGATGTGAACGAGGCGGCCGCGATCGACCCGATGGCGCCCGGCCTCGACATGACGCCCCTGCTCGAGCTGATGGTCAACAATGAGGACGTGCTGAAGGTCTTCCACGCCGGCGGCCAGGACCTCGAGATCGTCTACAACCTCACCGGCAAGACGCCGCACCCGCTGTTCGACACCCAGGTCGCAGCGATGGCGCTCGGCCAGGGCGAGCAGATCGGCTATTCGAACCTGGTCGACGCCTATCTCGGCATCACCGTCGACAAGGGCGCGCGCTTCACTGACTGGAGCCGCCGCCCGCTCGACGCGCGCCAGATCGAATATGCGATCGGTGACGTCACCCATCTCGCGAAGATCTTCCCCAAGATGCTCGAACGCCTCCGCAAGACCGGGCGCGGCGCCTGGCTCGACCAGGAGATGGAGCGGCTCGGCGATCCGAAAAACTACGCCAATGATCCCGAGGAAGCCTGGAAGCGCGTCCGCATCGCCGGCCGCAAGCCCGAGGTGCTCGGTCGTTTGAAGGCGCTGGCGCGGTGGCGCGAGCTCGAGGCGCAGAACAAGGACCTGCCGCGCGGCCGGATCGTCAAGGACGAGACGCTCGCCGACCTTGCCGGCCACGCGCCGCGCAAACAGGCCGATCTCGCCAAGGTACGCGGCCTGTCAGCCACCTGGGCGGGCAACGACATCGGCGCGCGGCTGATGGCGGCGCTTGAGGCCGCCACGCCGATGAGCGCAGAGGAGATGCCGGCGCGCGACGATCGCAAGCCGGGCCTCGGCAAGGACGGCGCGCTGGTCGCCGACCTGCTCAAGCTGCTGCTCAAGATCCGCTCCAAGGAAATCGACGTGGCGTCACGCCTGCTCGCGCGGAGCGAGGATCTCGAAGCGCTGGCTGCCGGGCAGCGCGAGGGCCTGTCGATCCTCACCGGCTGGCGCTTCGAGCAATTCGGCCGCGATGCGCTCGATCTGGTCGAGGGCCGGCTCGCCTTTGCGGTCGTGAACGGCAAGCTCAAGATGACGCGGACCGAGGATGTAGCCTGACGGTCGGCTACGCCGTAACGATCGGCTCGCGCCCCAGCGCAGCCGCCAGCGCGGCATGACGTCGCTCAACCGCATCGCCATAGAGTGCGAGATCGTCGGGCGTGACGTTGAGCGTCACCACCTCGCCGTCATCGCTCAGATGCGAGCGTTGCAATGGCCCCGCCAGCCCGCCGCCCAGCCTTTGCCCAAGCCGCATTGCCAGCCCCCAGCTCACCGCCCGCTTCAGATCCGCAGCTGACGCCAGCGTATCGAGCGGCGCGGGGATCATCGTCCCTCCGCCAAGGCTGGTGAACAGCGCCTGCGCCACCACCGCCCGGCCCCGCGCGTCGATCGCCACCCAATTGCCGTGAAGCGCAATCTCGACGCCGCGTTCGGCGCGGAATTCGGGGTTCGCGCGCCAGCCGACATCGGCGAGCAGGCACGCCATCAGCCTCAGCCGCGCCTGGCCGGGCGAATCCTGGGTGAAGAGCGGCGCGATCCAGCGATCGAGCAGGTCGCCATGCTCAGCGAAGCGGCCGTGCCGCTGCCCCTCGTCGCGCGCGGCGACGATCAGCGGGTCCTCGGCACGCAGCGTCTCGTCGAGCAGGCCGTAAAGCAGGCCTTCGCGCAAGCCGAAGGCAGAGACGATCGTCGCTTCGGCCTGCAGATGCTTGAGCAAGGTGGCCAGCAACGCGGCGGCATCGCCCAGGGTCGATACACGTCCGGTCGAGAGCCCGGGGATCGCCCGCAACCAGCTCTTCGGCACATGGCTGATCGTGCGGCCCATGCGGGCGATCGCGGCCGGCGCCATCGAATATTGGTGGATGACCGGCAGCGGATAGCTGTTGAGATACATGTCGAGCCGCGCCAGCGCGCGCCACGAGCCCCCGACCAGGTACAGCGGCAGGCCATTGCCCTTGCCGACCCAGCCCGCTTCCTTCAGCGCCTTGAAGACCTGGCGTTCGAGCACGCCCTGCCCCTTCGCCCTGATCGCGCCGATCCGGAGCACGCCGAACGGGAACGACACCCGCTCGCGCACCTTGCCGCCCGAGACGCGGACCAGCTCGAGGCTGCCCCCGCCGAGATCGCCGACAATCCCGTCGGCATCGGGGATGGCAGAGAGCACGCCTTGTCCGGCCGCGGTCGCCTCCTGCTCGCCCGACAGCAATTCGACGTGGAGCCCGAGCCCCCGCGCCGTCTCGAGCAGGACATGCCCGTTCGATGCTTCGCGCACCGCGGCGGTGGCGACGGTGCGCAGCCGGGTCACCTCCATCTCGCTCGCGACCGCGGCGAAGCGGGCCAGCGCCTCCGACGCCACCTCGAGCGCGCTCTCGGCGATCATCCCGGTTTCGGCGAGGCCACGGCCGAGCCCGGCCATCACCTTCTCGTTGAACAGCACCGCCGGCAGCCGCTCGGGCCCCTGATAGACGACGAGGCGGATCGAGTTGGAGCCGATATCGATGATCGCCGTGCGCGGCTCAGCCACCACATCGGGTTTCGGTTTGCGGAAGAGCAATGTCGCCACGGCGCTCTAGCGCCTGCGCCTGAGCGAGAGCTTCGGCACTGATTCAGTCGTCGCCAGCGCAGCCCCGCGTCCGGAAAGCGACGGGTTGGTCATGAAATAGCGGTGCAGGTTGAACGGCGTATCGCCGGGCTTGGTTCGGATATAGCTGCCGTCCGACTGCAATTCCCAGCTCTGCTCGTTGTCGATCAGGTTCGCGACCATCACCTGGTCGAGGATCTGGTCATGCACCGTCGGATTCTCGATCGGCAGCATATATTCGACCCGGCGATCGAAATTGCGCGGCATCCAGTCGGCCGAGGAGATAAACAGCTGGGCGCCGTCATTGGGCAAGGCCTTGCCGTTGCCGAACGCCCAGATCCGGCTGTGCTCGAGGAAGCGGCCGATCACCGATTTCACCCGGATATTCGCCGACATGCCGACAATGCCGGGCTTCAGGCAGCAGATGCCGCGGATGACGAGATCGATCTTCACCCCGGCATTGCTCGCCTCGTACAGCTTCTCGATCACGGCCGGGTCGACCACTGAGTTCATCTTCGCCCAGATCGCTGCCGGCTTGCCGGCTCTCGCAAAGGCGATCTCGGCATCGATCAGCCGCATCAGCCTTGGCCTGAGGTCGCGCGGCGACAGGCTGACCAGCGTCATCTCGGTCGGCTCGACATAGCCGGTGACGTAGTTGAACATCTGCGCGGCATCGCGCCCGATGCGAGGATCGGCTGTGAAGAAGCTGAGATCAGTATATATTTTGGCGGTCACGGGATGGTAATTGCCGGTCCCGAAATGGCAATAGGTGCGGAACTGCCCGGCCTCGCGGCGGACCACCATCGATACCTTGGCGTGGGTCTTCCACTCCATGAAGCCATAGACGACCTGGACGCCGGCCCGTTCCAGCGCCGAGGCCCAGAGCAGATTCTGTTCCTCGTCGAACCGCGCCTTCAGCTCGACCACCGCCGTCACCGACTTGCCCGCCTCGGCCGCGGCGATCAGCGCGTTGATGACGGCCGGCTGCTTGCCGGCGCGGTAGAGCGTCTGCTTGATCGCGACGACATCGGGATCTTCGGCCGCCTGGCGCAGAAAGGCGAGCACCACGTCGAAGGTCTCGTAGGGGTGGTGGACGACGATGTCCTTGGCGCGGATCGCCGCGAAGCAATCGCCGCCGAATTCGCGGATCCGCTCGGGAAAGCGCGGGCTGAAGGGCGGGAATTTGAGATCCGGCCGGTCCTCGTCGACCAGCGATTCGAGGTCGCCAATGCCCAGGAACCCGGCGCTCTCGGTGATGATGGCGTCAGTGCCGGCCAGCTCTTCCTTGAGCTGCGCCTCCAGCTCGTCGCTCATCCCGGTCTCGATCTCGAGCCTGATCACGCGCCCGCGCCGCCGGCGCTTGATCGCGTTGGCGAAATAGCGGACCAGATCCTCGGCCTCTTCCTCGATCTCGATGTCGCTGTCGCGCAGCACCCGGAAATTGGCGGCGCCGTTCACCGTATAGCCCGGGAACAGCAAGGGCGCGAAGCGCTTGAGGATGGTCTGGATCGTCACATAGCGCGCAATGTCGCCGGGCAGCCGGACGAAGCGCGGCATTGATGCCGGCAACATGACCAGCTCGCGGATCCGCTCCCGATCCGACATCCGGACGAGGTCGAAGATCACGCTCAGCCCCTTGTTGGGAATGAACGGGAAAGGATGCGCCGGGTCGAGCGCCTGCGGGGTCAGGATCGGGAAAATCTGCTCGCGGAAATGCGTTTCCAGCCACTCGGCCGCTTCGCCCTCGATCGAATTGCTGTGGAGCATGGCGATACCCGCATCGGCGAGCTCGGCGCGCAGCTCGCGCCACACTTCCTGCTGGCTCGCCATCAGCGCGTCGGCTTCCGCGATCGTTGCGGCGAGCTGCTGGCCTGGCGTCATGCCGTCAGCCGAGAGGCGATCGACGTCCTGGAGCTGCTGCCCCTTCAGCCCGGCGACGCGGACCATGAAGAATTCGTCGAGGTTCGAGCCCGAGATGGACAGGAACCGGACCCGCTCGAGCAGCGGATGCGCGCTGTTGCAGGCCTCTTCGAGCACGCGCCGGTTGAAGGCCAGCCAGGAAAGCTCGCGGTTGAAATAGCGATCGCTCCCCTCGCCCGAGAAGATGGGGTCGTCATCGTCATCGAGGCGCACGATATGGGCTGGACGGGTCATGGGGCCTCTATCGGCAGTTCGGGGGCGCGGCCGGCAATCACCCCGGCTTCCTGCAATGTGGCCCGTGCGAGCGGAATCGACAAGCGTTTGTGGCGGGCGAGCACTGCCTGGTCGAGGATATCGACGGTGCGGAGGATCGCGATATGGCTGCGCTCGACCCTCAGCAGCAGCCATTCGATCAGGTCGGGCCGGGCATCGAGCCCGCGGCGCAGGAACTGGCGCTCGAACAGCGCGCGCATCAGCGTCTCGTCGGGCGGGCCGAGCCGCGCGACCGGGCTGGCGGTGAGCCGCGAGCGGAGATCGGGCAGCTTGACCGACCATTCGGGCGGCGCCGCGTCGGCCACGATCACCAGCGGCCGGTGCTCGGCCTGGGCGCGGTTCCAGGCGTGGAAGATCGCCGTCTCGTTCTGCCGCTCGGCATCGTCGATGATCTCCCCGCCGCTCTTCGCCGCAAAGATCCGCGCAAGCAGGCTGCGGCCCGATTTGCGCGGGCCGGTGAGCACCACCGCCATCACCGGCCAGGTGCTCCAGCGTTCGAGCTGCTGCACGGCGCGGGCATTCGACTCGCTGACGAGGAATTCATCGTCGCGCGGATCGGGCGGCCAATCAAATGGCAGCGCGATCTGGCTCATCCGCTGGTCGCGTTGTCCGCGGGCGGCGCTGCTGCACCGCCCTGTGTTGGTGCCCCCGCACGGCGGATACGCAAGGTCGTGCCGCTGCCGATCACCGTCCAGCCGCGCGATTCGAGCAGCGGGCGCAGCGCCGCGGGATCGCCGTCGAACGATACCCGCACCACCGACACGCCGCCGAGCGCGAGGCTGGTGGTGATCGCCGAGCGCACGCCGGGCACGCCGCGCAGCGCCGCTTCAGTCGCCGCGACCGAGGCAGCGCCCGGAGTATCGACCTGGAGGTTGATCGCGGTGCCGCCCGCCGCCGCCGCGGTATCGCCGGTATCGGCCGGGGTTTCCTCCTCGACGACCGGCGCCGTCACCGCCGCCGATGGCGGCCGCCAGGAGAGGCTCGGGTCGGCTTTCAGCGCACCGTTGCGCAGCGACGCCTGATAGGCGTCGTCGATCCGCTTGACGCCGGCATCGAGCAGCACGCCCAGGCCGTCGCTGTTGCCGACCCTCAGGGTGAAGCGCGTGATGATCCGGTTGTCGGGCCCATGCCGCGCCTCGAACGCGCCGATGATCGGCCCGCCGGGCCATTGCCGGTAGAGATGCACGACCGGCACGAGGATGTCGCTCGCCCCATATTGATCGAGGATCGTCCGCCACCAGCCGCGCATCGGCCGCCCGGTCTGCCCGGCATTGAGCAGCAACGAATCGGGCCCGGTGCCCGAGGGGCGGACATAATCGATGGCGCTGTTGCCGGTGCGGAAACGCCCCCAGGCCTGATCCCAGTCAGTCTGCTGTTCGAACACCTGGCCGGTGCCGCCCGAATATTGCAGCGGAATGGTCAGCATCGGGCCCGAGCGCTGCGTCTCGCTGGCGACACCGAGCATCGCCCCGGCCTTGGCGCGGCTGAACAGCACGCCGAGCCGGGCGATATAACGATTCGGGCCGATCTGCTCGTCCTCGACGACGATTCCCGAGACCATCGAATCGAGCGCGCTGTCCGAAAGCGTGCCGCCGCTGCCGGTCAAGCGCTGCGACAGCATCGACCAGCCCTTGCGCTGCGCGATCCGCCAGCCGCCTTCGCGCGCCAGCTCGGCTGTCTTGGCGGTCACGTCCACCTGGATGCCGCCGACCTCGTAGCTGCCCGAGCCGTCGGCCGAGGTGAGGCCCTGATTGGTGATCTGGTCGTCCTGCGCGAGCACGACGCCGCCGGTCACGACCAGCGCCAGGGCGAGCGTTAGGCGGATGGCGTGACGGGAGATTGGGCGGCGGATGGGCATGTCGGCGCCCTTTTGGCGAAGCAGGCGTGGAAATCCAAGCGGGATATCGATAGGGGGCCCAGATGACCGATACCGAACGGGACACAGCGCCCTACACCTATGCCCAGGCAGGCGTCTCGATCGCCGCCGGAAACGCGCTGGTCCGCGCGATCGCGCCGCTGGCGAAAGCGACGCGGCGCCCGGGCGCCGATGCCGATCTCGGCGGATTCGGCGGCTTCTTCGATCTGAAGGCGGCCGGCTTCAGCGATCCCTTGCTGGTCGCGGCGAATGACGGCGTCGGCACCAAGCTCAAGCTTGCGATCGATCATGACCGGCATGACGGGGTCGGCATCGACCTCGTCGCGATGTGCGTCAACGATCTGATCGTCCAGGGCGCCGAACCCCTGTTCTTCCTCGATTATTATGCGAGCGCAAAGCTCGATCCCCCCGTGGCCGAGCGGGTCGTCGCCTCGATTGCCCAGGGCTGTCTCCAGGCGGGCTGTGCGCTGATCGGCGGCGAGACGGCCGAGATGCCCGGCATGTACGCCGAGGGCGACTATGATCTTGCCGGCTTTTGCGTCGGCGCGGTCGAGCGCGACCGGGTGCTCACGGGTGCGACCATTGCACCGGGCGACGTCATGATCGGGCTGGCGTCTTCAGGGGTCCATTCCAACGGCTTCTCGCTGGTTCGCCGGCTCGCCGCCGACAAGGGCTGGAAGCTCGACCGGCCCGCCCTGTTCGATCAGGACGTTCTGCTGATCGACGCGCTGATGGCGCCGACGCGGATTTACGTGAAGAGCCTGCTGCCCCTGCTGGCGGAGAAGCGACTCAAGGGACTGGCGCATATCACCGGCGGCGGGCTG
Organism: Sphingomonas oligophenolica; assembly: GCF_039522915.1. Classification (NCBI taxonomy): domain Bacteria; kingdom Pseudomonadati; phylum Pseudomonadota; class Alphaproteobacteria; order Sphingomonadales; family Sphingomonadaceae; genus Sphingomonas; species Sphingomonas oligophenolica. Next base: position 1,306 of record NZ_BAAAEH010000060.1, on the reverse strand, counting down.
CTCGAGAATGTGCCGCGCGTGCTGCCCGAGGGGGTTCATGCGCGCATCGATGCCGATGCCTGGCCGCAATCGCGGCTGATGGCGTTCCTGCAGGCGCAGGGGCAGATCGAGCCGGGCGAGATGGCGCGGACCTTCAATTGCGGGATTGGCATGGTGGCCGTGGTCGCCGCGGGCGAGGTTGATGGGGTGACGGCTGCGCTCGAGGCGGCGGGTGAGACGGTGTTCCGGGTTGGGGTTATCGAGGCCGGGGTGCGGGGGTGTACCGTGTTCGGGAGCGATGAGGCCTGGAGTGCGCGGGCGGCGTGGAGCGCCAGCTTTGAGGCGTGACGCGACCAAATCCCCCTCCCGCCTGCGGGAGGGGTTAGGGGAGGGCCTGTCATTGCACCAGCCTTCCCTTATCGGACACGCCCTCCCCCAGCCCCTCCCGCAAGCGGGAGGGGAGCAGTGAGGCGCAAGGTCGGTATTCTCATTTCCGGCCGTGGGTCGAATATGATGGCGCTGGCGGGAGCCGCCCGCGATCCAGGCTGCCCCTTCGAAGTCGTCCTCGTCGCCTCCGACAAGCCCGAAGCCCCAGGCCTCGCATGGGCCCGCGACCACAACCTCGAAACCTTCGCCCTCTCCCCCAAGGGCCTCGCCAAGCCCGAATATGAAGCCGCGATCGACGGAGCCCTCCGCGCCGCCGGCACCGAATATATCGCCCTTGCCGGCTATATGCGGCTCCTCTCCGACGATTTCGTCGCCCGCTGGCGGGGCAGGATCATCAACATCCACCCCTCGCTCCTCCCGAAATACAAGGGTCTCGACACGCACGCCCGCGCGATCGACGCCGGCGACACCATCGCCGGCTGCTCGGTCCATATCGTCACCGAGGAGCTCGACGGCGGCGAAGTGCTCGGCCAGGCCGAAGTCCCGATCCTCCCCGGCGACACCCCCGACACCCTCGCCGAACGCGTGCTTGCCGAAGAGCATCGCCTTTACGCACGCGCTCTGGCAGACTTCGTCTCGCGATGAGCCCCGATCCCGACTCAGTCCTCGCCAAGGTCCGCGCGCTGTGCATGGCGTTGCCCGAGGCGGCCGAGAAAATCTCGCACGGCGCGCCGACCTTCTTCATCGAGAAAGGCAAGGTCTTCGCCTATTTCTCGCATAACCACCATGGCGACGGCCGCACCGCGGTCCAGGTCAAGACCAGCGGGCGCGAGGAGCAGGCAATGCTCGTCGAGATGGACCCGGACCTTTATTATACCAAGTCCCTGAGGGGATGACTCGCGAAGGGTTGCCAAGGGCGCTGGGTATTGATTCAAGATGG